>JANNMJ010000119.1:0-12956 GCA_031397815.1 Hymenobacteraceae bacterium | reverse complement strand
GGCGGCGTCGGCTTTGGATTGATTCAGCTCGTCGGTGAGGCCTTGCTCGCGGAGCCAGTTACGGAGCTGGCGGAAATCGGCGGCGGGGGCGAGGGCTTCGAGGGCGGGAAGCTGGTCGAGGGCGCGCAGAGCGGCGGTTTCGTAGCGGACGAGGCGCTCTTGTAATTCCTGCACTTCGCGCTGCTGATTCTTGGCTTTGCGGTACAGGTTTTCGGCGACGCGCTGTGGCGTTAGGTCGCGGCCGCGCAGCTTGATGCGACGGGTTTGATTTTGATAAAAATCGAATAAATCGGCCTCGGTTGCGCCTGCCGGAATCTCGGTCAGATTCGCCATAATAATATCGGCAGTCTGGCGGTAAGAGGCGTCGGTGGCGAGGTGACGGAGGCGGCGCTCTACTTCGCCGGAGGCGCGCAACGCGGCTTCCTGCGTGCGCTGGACGTGGCGGTGCGCCCGGGCGTAAAGTGCCCCAAACGCGTGTGTGGAGCGGAAACGCCGCGTAAACTCCTCGGCCACGACGAGCGGGTCGGGGAAGGCTTCAGGGGCGGGGCCGACGGCGAGGAGCGAAAGGTGAAGGCGGTCGCGCTGGTCGGTGAGGAAATAGGTTTCTGGGTGGAGAAGCGCCGTTTGCAGGGTGTGCCAGAGCGATGCTTGGGCGGTGGGCGCGGCATCGTCGTACTGGCGCTCGCGGAGCCATTGGGCGGGAATTTCGCCGTAATATTTGGGCAGCCCGGCCGTGGTGGGCGGCGGCGGAATGGCGGCGGTAACGACGGCCGCATCCGGCGCGGCGAGGGCCGCGAGGGCGGCGTGGGTGAGGGAGCCGTCCTCGCGCAGTTTCCGCCGAAACAGCACCGGCACGCGCCCCGTAGCGGTGGGGGGCGGCACCCACACCACGTTGGCACGGGCGCCGTGCAGCTTGAAGAGGAGCGCGGCGCCGTCGGTGAGGACGAGGTGAAGCGAGCGGTCGGTGAAGTGGGCGCGGACGGCGGTGACGCCTTGCCCGATTATCTCCGGGAATAAATCGACGGAATTTTGCCGCGCTCTGCGGTATTCCGCCGGAAAGCTCAGCGCGGTGGGGTTATTGGTGAGAATGGCACGCAACCAAACCTCGCGCTTGGCGACTTCGTCGGCGAAGCCAATTACCAATTCGTCTTTCTCCTGACTGAAGCACGTCGCGATGACGCAGCCCGTCAGGCGCTGCGCGAGTGCCGGGGCGAGCTGGCGCAGAAAAAACGTGTTGAGGTGCATAAGGGAAGCGCGAAGTATCTGGTGTAGGGACGCCTATTGGCGTCCTTGCCTATTGGCGCCCTTGCTGTGCGCCCGGCGCGAAAAGGACGCCAATAGGCGTCCCTACGAGGGCAGGCATCGACCCTGAAACTGTATCAGGTCGATAATAAACCGCCCGATTTTCAAGCGTCAGATTTCCAACACTAATCCGTCATACGCAAGGCGGATGAAGGGGGGGAGCGTCGGCTCTACTTCGCGGTGCAGGCCGAGGAGGTGGCTGATATGCGTCAGGTAAGCGCGGCGGGGCGCTAAATCTTCGAGGACGGCGACGGCTTCGCGCAGCGAGAAATGCGAGAGGTGCGTGTCGTGGCGGAGGGCGTTTAGGACGATGGTATCGCAGCCGCGCAGCTTGTCGAGCTCTTCGGGCGCAATAAAATTGGCGTCGGTGACGTAGGCGAAAGACCCGATGCGGAACCCGAGAACCGGCAGCTTATGATGCAACACCCTGACCGGAATTACCGGCACGTCGGGGAGCGGGAAAAACGTTTCGTCGGGCTGAATGACGTGCTGGTCGATGCTCGGCGTGCCGGGGTATTTATGGGCGGCGAATATGTACGCAAATTCCTGCCGAATCTGGGCTAATACGCGTTCCTCGGCCCAGAGCGGCATCGCGCTGTTCTGCGAGAAATTGTATGCCCGGATATCATCAAGCCCGGCGGTGTGGTCCTTGTGCTCGTGGGTGATGAGGATGGTGTCGAGGTGCCGAATGTCGGCGCGGAGCATCTGTTGGCGGAAATCGGGCCCGGCGTCGATGAGCAGACTATGGTCGCCGATGCTCAGGTGGACGGCTACGCGCAGGCGCTGGTCGCGGTAATCGACGGACCGGCACACGGCGCACCGGCACCCGATTACCGGTACGCCCTGCGAAGTGCCAGTGCCCAGAAAGGTGACGCGCATAGAAGGGAATAAAATCGGATAATCGGGGAAACGAAAAATCAGACGCGAACCTCAGCCCGAATTTCCGCCACCAGCGTTTTGGAGCGCGGGGTGAGGTGGTCGAGCTTTAAGTCGGGGAGGGCTTTGATGAGGTCGAGGAGGCAATTGATGCGGCCTTCGAGGGGGAAATACGTGTTCACCAACACCACGCGCTGGTCGCGGAGCACGCAATAACCCGCCCGAAACTGGCCTTTCTCGTAGCGCAGGGCGTAATCAGATTCGGCGAATACATCTTCCAGGCGCGTGAGCGTGGCTTTGGTGTACTTCATCGGGGGAAGTGGCGGGTAGAAGGGCGGGGCAGGAGAGAGGGCGCTGATGACGGTCGGGCGTAGGTCGGACGGCGGCGCAAGGCAGACGAGTGAAACCTCGTCTTTTCTCGCGATTTTCCTTCGAGCTTTACTCCCTGTATTTTATTCAGCTAAAAGCTAAAACAATTCGCGCACGGTCTTTACGAGCCGGTCGAAATCGAGCGGCTTGGGGAGATAGGCGTTGACGCCCGCCGCCCGAAAATCTTCTTCCGTGTAATTATCGGCGTTGCCCGTGACGGCCACAATCGGCAGGGAGGCGATGCGGGGGTCTTGGTGGGCGCGAATCTGGCGGGTGCATTCCAAGCCGTTCTGGATGGGAATGTTGATGTCCATTAAAATACCGTCGAGGTGCTGCGCGGTGACCTGGCGCATCACTTCGGCGCCGTTCTTGGCGAGCACGACGGTGTATTTCTGCTGTTCGAGAATTTTCTTCGTCAGATTAAGAATCACGGACGAGTCTTCGGCAATCAGGATGGTAGGCGGCATAGCGGGTAAGCTTGGGTTACGGGGCGGAAACAGTGGAGCGCGAGGCGCCAACCGTCAGCCGGTGGAGGGAAGAGCGGTGTGATACTCCGCCGCAAAGGTGGTAAAAAGCGCGTGGAGACGCACGAAATCGGCTTCAATCGCGTCCGCCGTGGTTTCAGGCTGGCGGGCCGCTTGCTCAATGATAAGCGCCAGCGCGGCAATGGCGGTGAGGCCGAGCTGCGCGCTCGCGCCCTTTAGCTGGTGAATCGGCGGCACCATATCGCTGATGCGCCCTTCGGCGAGCGCCGCCGCCGCCACTTCCAGCTCGGGGACAGAATCGGCGATGAGGTCGGCGAAAAGCTGCTGCACGAATTCGTCGCCGCCAATGGATACTAGCTGCTGGAGGATGAGCGGGTCGGGCAGTAATTCCAGTGGAAGTGTCGACGCGGGCGTTGGGGTGGTCGCTAGTTCAGGCGCTGATGCGGGCGCTATTGCGGGCGCTATTGCGGGCGCTGCATCGTGCTGTTCCTCAGTGAATTCAGTGTCGATAATAATCTCCGAGCTACTGTCGAGCGTGGCGTCGGTGGGGGCGGAGGGGATGACGGCCAAGTCGGGGCATTGGCGGCGGATCGCGCCGAAAAGGTCGCGCGAGGTGATGGGTTTGGAGACGTAATCGTCGAACCCTTCCTGCCGGAAACGGGCTTCGTCGCCGGGCATCGAGTAGGCGGTCATCGCCACCACGGGCGGGCACGGCCGACCGGTGTTCGCGAGCAGACGGCGGAGGCGCTGGGTGGTTTCGGTGCCGTCAAGCTCGGGCATCTGAATGTCCATAAAAATCAGCGCGAACTCCGGCGTGGCCGCGTTGGCGATGAGCCGCAGGGCCTCGAAACCGTTGGGCGCCACGCGGACCCGGCAGCCGAGGTGTTCGAGAAGGCGGGCGGAAACGGTCTGGTTGACGGTGTTGTCGTCGACGAGCATCACGAACGGGCGCTCGACGAAATAGCCCGCCGGACGGCGCTTCCGGAGGTCGTCGCGCTGGTGGGCGGCGTGACGGCTCGCGGCTTCATCGGCGGGCCTACAGTGAATCGTGAACCAGAAAACAGACCCACCGGCCGGGTTCGGCCGCACGCCGATGGTGCCGCCGAGGAGGTCGGCGAGCTGGCGCGAGATGGACAGGCCGAGGCCAGTGCCGCCGTACGCTTTCGTGGAGGTGGTGTCGAGCTGCGTAAAATCGGTGAAGAGGCGTGTGGCGTCGTCGGCGGCGATGCCGATGCCGGAGTCGACGACTTCGAACCGTAAATCGATGGGCGCGGTGTCGGTAACGGAATCGGCGGCGAGGGGGATTTCGTCGGGGTGCTCGGTGCCGGGCGCTTCGTCGGCCTGCGCCGAGTAGGCCAGCGTCAGGTGCAGACTGACGCCGCCGTGGCTGGTGAACTTGATGGCGTTGGCCGTCAGGTTGGAGAGAATCTGGAGCAGGCGCGTCTCGTCGGTTTGCACGAATCGCGGCACGTCGATGGCGATATCGCTCGTGAACGAGAGGTGCTTTTGGGCCGCACGGTTGGCGAAAAGCGCCCGCACTTTGGCGAGCACGTCGGCCAAATCGACGGGGGCGAGCGAGACGGCGAGCTTCCCGGCCTGAATCTTCGAGAGGTCGAGAATGTCGTTCAGAATCGCCAAAAGCGCATCCGACGACCGTCGGAGCGTCTCGACGTACTCAATCTGCTGCGGCGTCCGGACGGAGTGTTGCAGCAGCTCAATCATCCCGATAATGCCGTTCATCGGCGTCCGCAGCTCGTGGCTCATGTTGGCCAAAAACTGCGTTTTGGCGTGCAGGGCGGCTTCGGCGTCTTGTTTCGCCACCAACAGCGCCTGCTGCACCTGCTTGAGCGGGCTGATATCCATCACCAGCCCTTCCATCCCGGCCGCCTCGCCAGCGGCGTTTTGCAGCCGCCGGGCGTTGATGAGCACGGCGTGCGGCTGACCGGTGTGGTCGATGAAATCGGCCTCGAAACCGCGGGTATAGCCTTCGTCGCGCACGAGTGTCAGCAGCTCCTGATACCGGTTGGGGTCGGCGAAAAAGGTGTTCGCGGAGCGCCCGATGAGGTCAGGGGCGATGAATCCGAAGTTCGCTTCCACCGACGGCGAGAGCAGCACGAGCCGCCCGCGCACATCGGTGCGGTAATAAACGTCCTGAAAGCTCTCGAAAATCCCCCGGAAAAGCTCTTCCTGCCGGGCCAATTCCAGCTCGGCGAGCTTCTTTTCGGTGATATCGTGGGCGATGCCCGACACTTCTTCGAGGGTGCCGTCGGGGAGCAGAATCGGGTTGAGGTAGATTTCCGCCCACGCTTCCGAACCGTCCGGCCGGATGGTGCTCACCTCAAACTGCCGCGCTTCCCCACTGAAGGCGGCGGCGTACTCGTGCTCCCACATATCGGCGTTCTGCGCGAGCACAATCCGCAGATCGAGCGGATGCGTGAGGTCCATTGCGCTCACCGACAGGGCGGTACCGGCGTTGGGGGCGGTGTCTTCGTCGAAGAACGCGAGGGCGAAATTGCGGTTGTAGGCGGTGAGCTGCCGCGTCGGCGAGACCGACCACATCAGGTGCGAGCCGCTCTCGAAAATGGCGTTCAGACGGGCGTTTTGCCGGTTGAGCTGCAGCTCGTTGCGCTTGCGGTCGATGGCGAGCGCGACCTGGCTCGAAATGAAGTGAAGGACGTCGAGGTCGGTCGGCTTGTAGGTGTCCGGGTTCGTGTAATCCACCACCACCAGCGCGCCGATGATGCGCCCGCCGACCGCCAGCGGCACCCCCGCGAGGACTTCCGGCGTCGGGCCGGTCATCTCCAGAATACCAGCGTCGGTGAGGTCTTCCAGCTCCGTGCGCTGCAAAAGCTGCGGATGGCCGCCGCGAATGATGTATTCGATGGCGCCCTTCCCGAACGGCCGCGAATCGCCGGCGTTGCCTTGCCCGGCGCGCTGGTCGGTGACGTAGACGAGCGTAAGGCGCGTGCGCGACTCGTCGCAGAGCGTGATGAAGAGGTTGTGGGTGTCGAGAAGGCGGCTCAGGTCGCGGTGAATCGCGCCGTAGAGCGTGTCGAGGTCGCGGGCGCTGATGGCGAGGTTGGCGATGCTGTAATACGCCTTTTGAAGCCGCTCGGCCTGAATCCGCTCCGTGATATCGTGCAGAATCAGGCGCGACGCCACCACCTGCCCGTCCTGCCACTGCGCCGACACGGAGCCAATCAGGTGCACCGGCCGTCCGCCTTTCGTGAGCAGCACGGTTTCGAGCTGCCCCACGTCTTCGCCCCGGTACAGCGCCCGGAGCTGGTGCATCAGCTTGGCGGAATAATACGGGTGCACGATGTCGGGGAGCGAAAGCTGCCGCACGTCGGCGTCGGAATACCCGAGCGTTTCGTGCCACGCGCGGTTCACGAGCAGGAACCGGTTATCGGGCGAGAGGTGCTGAATGAGGTCGTGGGCGTTGTCGAAAAGGTCCTGAAAACGCGCCCGGTTCCGCTGCGAGTCTTCGAGCGCAAGCACCCCCGCCGTCACATCGCGCCCGATGCTGATGGTGGCCGTAATGCGGCCGTTTTGGTCGCGCTCAAACAGCCGGTTCCACCGCATAATGAGCCGCTCACCAGACTTGGTGACGATGGTGCTCTCGTTCTGAGGCTCGATTTCCTCAAAAATCTGCACCTGACCCTGATAGTGGTTCAGCTGCCGATGCCGCTCGGTTTCTTCCGGCACGAAAACCTCGAAATAATTGCGCCCCAGCAGCTCCTCGCGGGCGTACCCCACGATGGACACGAAAAAATCGTTCACCGCCAGAATCGTCGCTTCCCTATCGAAGCTCACGTACGCCAGACTCAGGCTCCCGAGCAGGTTGCGCAGCTCGCGGGCGCTCTGCCGCTGCACTTCGGCGCGCTGAATGGCTTCGTCGGCGGTTTGGCGCTCTTCGGCCAGCTCCACGCGCAATTGCTCGCGCGTCACGAACGAGTTGATGCCGTCGCTGATGAGGCCGAGGAGCGCGGTGGTCCAGCCGTATTGGGGCGTCGCGGCGGTCGGGATGATGAGCAGCAGCACGTACAGCAGCGAGTCGTCGGAGCACACCGGCAGCACGGCGAGCGTCTGCTCGGCCACGCCCGCCAGCCCGAACTCAGCGGCCAGAATCCGTCCGGCTACGCGCATCCGCCGCCGGTTCAGCCGCGCCACAATCGACGAGTCTGACTTGACATTCAGCTCACTCGGCAGGGCGTTGGTGGTGGTGTCACCGATTTTCTGCAACCGCCGCAGCTGGTGCGTGGCCGCGTTGTAGCCGTAGAGCGCGCCGCCGCTTACGGGGGCTTTGGTGGTGAGCTGCCGCAGCACGAATTCGAGCAGCTTGGTGGGCCGCTGAAACTGGTTGGCGCTGGTCAGAATAAAATTCGCTAGCTCCAATTGCGAGTTGCGCAAGTGCGCGGCGTGGACGGGGTCGCGCGCATCGGTGAGGAGACGCGTGAGGGTGTGAACCGCCGCCTGCCCGGCGTAACGCACGGGTCGCAAGGCGATATCGGCCGTGATCGGAGTGGCTTGCTGCGGGGCGCGGTACCACCACGTGAGGTGCTGCGGCTGCCCACGCAAAGTGGCCTGAATGGATTGGTCGAGGCGCCGGATTTCCTGACCGCTCAGGCGCAAAACCTGCCCGGCGTGGCGCCCGATGATGTTGTCGCGGGATTGATTGAAGAGGCGCATCCCGACGTCGTTTACGTCCAGATACCGGCCGTCGGGCGCCATCACCATACTCAGCCGCCGCGTTTCCGCCTGCACCTCAGCCTCTGAAAGGCTCGGCAGCTCCGACGCGTCGAGCACCGCTGGCTCTTCGTGCGGCAAGGCCGCCGGTAGGCTGATTAGCTCCACGAACTGGAGCGTGATGTCGTTGAGCGTGACCGTGCGGCTGACGTAGGCGTACGCCACGGGCTGCTCGTCGGATTGGCGCAGCGTGCCAGCGGTCTGTTGGCCGGTCGTCAGCAAGGCCTCGCGGTGCCGCCGAATCAGGCTTTCGAGGTCTTCTTCGGAGAGGGAATCGACGGTGCCGGTCGTGGCGCCGAGGGCCAGTAGCTGCCCGCTGGTGGGGTCGAGGACGAATCGGATATCGGCTCCGGCGCCCAAGCCAAGCTGCTCGGTCAGCGAAAGCAGCTCGCGGGCGCACTTGATTCGGGCGGTCATGGAGGAGAGGGTCGGAAGAGCAGGCTGAGTGGTTGGCAAGGGGAGCGGTAGCCGGAGAAGGGGCTACGAGTCCTCTAATTTGCAGCTTTTCGCGCGAACCGGCCCGCGCCGCGGTTCTTTCACTCCCCGTTTATGCGCCCCCGGCTCCTGCTGACGGCCACCACCGACCTCACGTACGACCAGCGCATGGCGCGCACCAGCACGGCCCTCGCCGCCGCCGGTTACGACGTGCTCCTCGTCGGGCGGGCGCTCCCGACGTCCCGCCCGCTCGCGCCCGGTTTGCCGTATCAGCAGCACCGCCTGACGTGCCGCTTCCACGCGGGGAAGCTGTTTTACCTCGAATTCAACCTGCGCCTCGCGTGGTTTCTGCTGCGCGAAAGTGCCCCCGCCGCCTACGGTGCCGTCGATTTAGACACGATTCTCCCCGTCTGGCTGGCCGCCCGCCTGAAGCGTCGTCCGTGGGTTTACGACGCCCACGAGCTGTTTACCGAAGTGCCCGAAGTGGTGGCCCGGCCCGCCATTCAGCGCGTCTGGCGCTGGATTGAAGCCTTCGCCGTCCCGCGCGCCACCCGCGCCTACACGGTAGGCCCAGCGCTCGCGGAGGTTTTCCGGGCACGCTACGGCCGCCCGTTCGGCGTGGTGCGGAATGTGCCCGTCGGCGCGGCGCCCGTAGCTGCGGGCGCTTCAACAGTAGCTTCTGATTTCGGAAGAAAATCGACAGAAAATTTAATTGAGAATTCGACAGGAAATCTGGCAAAATCTCCATCGAATTCTTTAGTCGAAAAAAGCTGCATCATTCTCTACCAAGGCGCGCTCAATGTCGGGCGCGGGCTGATTGAGCTGCTTGATGCACTGCCATTAGTAGAGCCGACGGCGCGATTGGTGATTTGCGGCGAAGGCGACCTATCGGAAAGCCTGCGCGCACGCGTCGCGGCCGACCCTGCCCTCGCGGCGCGCGTCGAATTCAAAGGCTACGTAGTCCCCGCCGCCCTCCGCGAGTTGACGCGCACGGCCCGAGTCGGCACGATGCTCCTCGAAAACCGCGGACTGAGCTATTATTATTCGCTGGCGAATAAATTCTTTGATTACGTGCAAGCCAGCGTCCCGCAAGTCTGCATCGATTTCCCCGAATACCGCGCCCTCAACACCGAGCACGAAGTAGCCGCGCTCATCCCCGATTTATCGCCGCCCGTCCTCGCCGCCGCCCTAAACCGTCTCCTCACCGACGATGCCTACCACGCCCGCCTGACGGCCGCGTGCGCACAAGCCGCCGCAGTCTGGAATTGGGAGCGTGAGAGTGTGGAAGTGGCGCGGATTTTTGGGGAAGCGGTGGGGGAGAGTCAATAAACTCATCCCGAACTGTCATTGCGAGGAGGTTTTGCGACGAAGCAATCTTCGTTCGCTTTGGATTACGGTTACGTAATCTACATTGAGCCAGCGAGGATTACTTCATTCCTCGCAATGACAGTTTATTGGGTAGTTCTACTTCGTAGCTTAGTTCGCCAACGGTAATAAGGTTCGATAAGGAGATGCTCCTTCGCTCACTTCGTGCAGTTTCCATAAAAGGTCTGCATCTTGTTCTGTGCCAATAATTCGCCCCGATCGTTGGTGTGGGTAGCCTTCGTCATACGATGTTCCATCTGGCACAAACGCATAGTCTCCAGTAACGATAATTGCTCCTCGACGTTTCCCTGCAGCCACCACCAACACAATATCGCCCGGCTTCATGGTATGAAAAAAGTCCCATAAGCTGTGGCCGCCATTTGAGTGGTTTTGCGACCCTAAGTCAGGATATTCCTGCCGAATGAGTTCTTTGATGGCTTCTGAAGAAGCGTAAGGGGTAGTTCGCATATCACCGACGCATTCCCAACCAATCGCAAGAGTGTTGGTAGTTTTGACGATGTTCCACGCGTTTTCAGCATCAGTGTGATGCAAAATCAATTTCCAGAGTTTCATTTTAGAAACGAAGTGATATAAATCTTGGACTTGTTCCAAAAGTAACTAACCATTCTCATACGAATGTCATTATGAAGCAAATCGGTACATACAGCAAGACGCTTCTCCTCATCGCCGGACCTACCGCGGTGGGCAAAACGGCGCTCAGCGTGCAGCTCGCCCAGCGGCTCGGCACTGAGATTCTCTCGTTTGATTCCCGGCAGTTTTACCGTGAGCTGACCGTCGGCACCGCGAAGCCTACGCCCGCTGAGCAAGGCGGGATTCGGCACCATTTCATCGATTCTCACTCCGTGGAGCACGAGTACAGCGCCGGGCGGTTCGCCGCCGACGCCGTCCGTCTCCTCACCGACGACCTGTTCCCGCGCCTGCCGGTGGTGGTGGCGGTCGGCGGGTCCGGCCTGTATCAGCAGGCCCTGACCGACGGCTTGCCCAACATCCCCGTCACCGACCCGGCGCTCCGTCCGGCACTCCTCGTCCGGCTCGAAGCCGAGGGCTTACCGGCCCTAGTAGAAGAGCTACGCACCCTCGACCCCACCGCGTGGGCCGTCATCGACCGGCAGAATCCGCAGCGGGTGTTGCGGGCTTTGGAAGTCACGCTCGGCACCGGTCAGCCCTTCTCCAGCTACCGTACCGCGCCCACGGAGTCTGCCCGCCCGTGGCGCACCCTATTCATCGGCCTCGACCGCCCCCGCGAAACTCTCTACGCCCGCTGCGACGCCCGCGTGGACGAGATGCTGGCGGCGGGTTTGGAAGCGGAAGCGCGCGCTCTGCACCCGCTCAGCCACCTCAACGCCTTGCAGACGGTCGGGTATCAGGAGTGGTGGCCGTATTTCGAAGGTCAGTATGACTACGAAGAAGCCGTGCGCCTGCTCAAGCGCAACACGCGCCGGTACGCCAAGCGACAGCTTACGTGGTTCCGGCGGGATAGCCGGTTTCAGTGGTTTGACCCTCGGGTAAGAGTGGAGCCTATGATGAGCTTATTGCAGCTCCCGTAAACATTCGGGTCACGCCGAAAGGAGCAAGATTCCGTCAGTGCTTAGCTACACCGACAGAATCTCCACCATCTTCATGAAATTCTGGTTAATCTGCTTCTTCCGGTAAATCGTCTGCTGGAACGGGGTGAGGCAGATTTCGCGGTTCACCACGCCCACCATCTCGTTTTGGCGCCCGCTGATGAGGGCTTCTACGGCCGCGATGCCCATCTGCGAAGCCAAGAGCCGGTCGGCGGCGGTGGGGGAGCCGCCGCGCTGGATGTGGCCGATGATGGAGACGCGGGCGTCCATCTGCGGAATGGCTTCCTTGGCGCGGGCGGCAATCTCGGCGACGGCGTGACCGGCGGTTTCGCCCTCGGCAACGACCACGATGAACGACGTTTTCGACCGGCTGAACCCGCTGCGGAGCGTTTCAATCACGTCTTCCGTCGTGATTTTCTGCTCCGGCACCAGCACCAGCTCCGCGCCGCCGCCGATGGCGCACGGAATGGCGATGTAGCCGGAGTCGCGCCCCATCACTTCGATAAAAAACACGCGCTCGTGCGAGTCGGCGGTGTCGCGAATCTTGTCGATGGCTTCGAGGGCGGTGTTGACGGCGGTGTCGTACCCAATCGTGAAATCGGTGCCGTAGAGGTCGTTGTCAATCGTGCCGGGGGCGCCGATTGTCGGAATGCCGAACTCCTCGAAGAAGGTCATGGCGCCCGTGAACGTCCCGTTGCCACCGATGGCGATGAGGCCGTCGATGTGATAGTTGAGCAGGTTATTGTAGGCGCGCTCACGCCCTTCGCGGGTCATAAACGCTTGGGAGCGAGCCGACTTAAGAATCGTCCCCCCCTTCTGAATGATGTTCGAGACCGACATCGAGTCCATCCGCAGCAGCTCGCCGTTGATGAGCCCGGTGTAGCCGCGCAACACTCCATACACCTCAATACCGTGATAGACGGCGGTCCGGACCACGGCCCGGATGCAGGCATTCATCCCGGGTGAATCTCCTCCGGACGTGAATACAGCGATTCGTTTCATTCGACAGCAGCGGCCCCCTAGGGCGTTGTTCAAGGCCGCAAACTACAACTTCGAGCGGCACCGGCGCGCCATGAGCGTCTTAACACGGCATCTTTCGTGGGGAAGTAGGCGCCGTAGAGGCCGAAAACGGCTCCCTTCGAAAAATATTTTTCGCCCCGACAGCATTTCTTTTGCTTCTTGCGTAAGCAACGCCCGACTACCGGTGGTCGGTTGTCATTTTCTGCCCCCAAGCACCCCTACCCGTATGTTCTCTTTCTTCGAAAGCGACGATACCAAGCGTCTGAAAAGCCACCTCCTCAATCTGGGGGCGCTCGCCAAAGCCGACGGCCATGTGGACGAGTCGGAGATGAATTTTATCATCGCCGTAGGGCGTAAGCACGGCATCAAGCCCGAAGAAGTGCGTACGCTCGTCGGCAATGCCTCGAAAGAGCATCTGGTCATCCCCGACAACGACGACGAGCGCTTCGATCAGCTCTTCGACCTCGTCGATATGATGCTCGCCGACGGTATCATCGACGACGCGGAAATGGATTTCTGTACCTCGATGGCGCAGCGCCTCGGCTTCCGCAAAGCGGTGGTCGGGCTGCTGGTCCGGAAGATTTCGATGGGCGTGAAAGACGGTCTGACCCGCGAGCAGATTAAAACCGACTCGCACGCCTTCCTGCACTACCCGAACGGGCACTAGGGCAGCGTGTATTAGCGTCTCTCCGAGACGCGTGTCGCTCGGGTAGCCTGACACGCGTCTCGGAGAGACGCTAATACATTTTACCGGTAACGCGCAACGTAGCAG
>JANNMJ010000103.1:0-31850 GCA_031397815.1 Hymenobacteraceae bacterium | reverse complement strand
AGCGCGACCGGACCCTCGGGCGTTGAAATCGTCAAGAAGAGCATCTGGGAAACGATCACCGAGATGTTCCCGCGCTCGATCTTCGAAGCGATGGCAAACACGACGATGCTTCAAATTGTGATCTTCTCGGTCTTCTTCGGGGTCGCGCTGACTGCCGTCGGCGAAAAGGGCGCGCCGATCGTCAAGGGCATCGACGCGCTGGTCGATGTGATGCTCGTCGTCACTAATTATGTCATGCTCGTCTCGCCGCTTGCGGTGTTCGCAGCGATGGCCAATGTGATCGCCAAGAGCGGCCTGATCGTGCTTGTCACCTTCGCCAAATATATCGGCAGCTTCTACCTCGGACTGGCCGTGCTGTGGCTGGTGCTGATCCTAGCCGGCTTCCTTGTCATCGGGCCACGCATCGGGCAACACGGCGGGCCACACGACGGGCCACACGACGGGCCACGTGCCGGGCCACGAGCCGGGCCACGCGCCGGGCCCCGCGCCGGGCCCCGCATCGGGCCACCCGCCGGGCCACGCGGCGGGCCACGCGCCGGGCTACCCCGCCCCCCCCCACCCTTCCCCCCAAAACCCCTTCCCCCGTACCTTCACCAAACCAACCCTCTTACTCCCCCGCCGATGCCTGTCCTGACGATTTACTCCGCTTCTGCCGGTTCCGGCAAGACGTATACCCTCACCCGCGAATACCTGCGCTTTGCCCTTGCCACGGCCGAGCCGGATGGATTCCGGGGGGTGCTGGCGCTGACGTTCACCAACGATGCCGCCGGTGAGATGAAGCACCGCATTGTCGGGCAGCTGCGGGCGTTGGCGGTGCTGGCAGAAGAGCCGGGCGGCGAGGAGGATGATTATCTGGACAAACTCGCGGCCCTGATGGGAACGGATGACAGCCTGACCGGGCACGAGACCCGCGCCGGGCGGCGGGCGGAAGTGGGGCGGCGCGCGACGGCCACGTTCCGGCGGCTGCTCTACGATTACGCCGATTTCGCGGTGAGTACGATTGACTCGTTCGGGCAGCGCGTGGTGAGCACGTTCGCCCGCGACCTGAACCTGCCCGCCGGGTTCGAGGTGGAGATGGATACGCCCGCGATTCTGCGCGAAGCCGTGGCGCGCCTCCTCGACCGCGTGAACCGCCCCGCGCCTACCCCCGATGACGTGCTGCTCACGGGGTTGCTCCGCGCCTTCGCCGAGGAGCAGACCGCCGAAGACCGCTCGGTGTACGCGCTCAGCGAAAACCTCGTGCGCTTCGCCGACCACCTCTTTAATGATACCTACCTCGACGCCATTCGGCACCTGACCGCCGACGGGCGCGGCCTGGCGTATTACCAGACGCTCGGGCTGGCGCTGAAAGCCAAGCGCGCCGAGGTGGAGCTGGGTGCTGCTGAGCTGGGCGCCGCCTGCGTGAGCGCGGTAGAAAGTGCCGGCCTGACGCCGCAGCATTTCAAGGGCGGCGCGCACGGCATCGTGTCGTACTTCGCGAAGGGTGCCGCTCAGCTCACCCGCGCCACTGATTCGAAAACCGTTCAGGATACGATTAAGGACGACGACTGGTACGGCGGCGCGGCCAAAAAGCCCGACGACCGTGCCCGCGTGGATGCGCTGGTGCCCGAGCTTCGTTCCGCGTATCATCTGATGGAAGAGCTGCGGAGCAAGTCGATTCTGCTCGATGGATTGCTGCGGCATCACCTCCACCTCACGCTCCTCGGCGAAGTGCAGCGCGAGGTGACCACCATCTGCCGCGAGCGCGGGCTGGTGCTGATTGGCGAGTTCGGAAGGAAAATCTCGGAAGTGGTGCTGCGCGAGCCGCTGCCGTTCATTTATGAGCGCCTCGGCGACCGGTACGGCCACTTGCTCATCGATGAGTTTCAGGACACGTCGGCGCTGCAATGGCACAACCTGCTGCCGCTGATGGCCGAAGCCGTGAGCAGCGGCAAGCGCTCGTTGCTCGTGGGCGATGCGAAACAGGCCATTTACCGGTGGCGCGGCGGCGAGCTGGAGCAGATTGTGCATCTCTACGGAAAGCGGCCGAGCAAGCTGATCGCCGCGATTCGGAACCCCGATACGCAGGCGCTCCTCGTGGACCGGTACACCGCGCTGGCGGGCCGGGTGGATGCGAAATCGTTGGAAGAGAATTACCGGTCGGCGCCGGGGATTGTGGCGTTTAATAACGCCCTGTTCGCCGCCGCCCGCGACCATTGGCACGGCACCTACGCCCTGCTGAGCGATTTATACGCCGATTCGTTCAAGCAGCAGGTACCGACTCCGCGCCAATCTGACCCGGCCGCGCACGTCGAGCTGCTACTTGTTCCGAAGCGCGAACCCGCCCGGCGCTACGACCCCGTAGCGGGCCTGCTCACCGACGAGCCCCTCCCCGACCACGACCCCGCCCTCGACCATACCGGCGACTCGCCGATGCTCTGGCGCATCCGCGCCCTAGTGGCGCAGGCGCTCCTCGACGGGTTCACGCTGGCCGATGTGGCGGTTTTGTGCCGCTCGAATTACCATAGCCGGGCGGTTGCGCGGTTCCTGAAGCAGCAGGGGTTCGATATCATCTCGCGCGATTCGTTGCAGCTCGATTTCGCCGATTCCGTGAACCTCATCGTCGCGGTGCTGCGGGTGCTCCACAACCCCACCGATGGGCTGGCGCGCGCCGCCACCCTGTTGCTGCTCGACCGCGTGGTTATCAGCCGGTTACCGGAGCCTGACCGTGCCCGCGAAATCGGCGTCTTCGCGAAAGCCGAGCGCACCGAGGCGAGCGTGTTTTGGGCCGAAGTAGCCGGTTTGGGCTTCCCCGCCGCCACTCCCGAACGCCTCGGCAGCCTGAGCCTCTATGAAGTAGCCGAACAGCTTCTGACGGCTTTCGAGCTGCTCACCCGCGCGCCCGCCGAAGCCGATTACCTGCTCCGGTTCCTCGATATCAGCCTCGATTTCAGCCTCAAGCACGGCAACAACCTCGGCGCCTTCCTGCAATACTGGGACGACCGCGCCCACGCCCTCAGCGTGAACACGCCCGCCGAAGGCCGCGATGCGATTACGATTACCACGATTCACAAATCGAAAGGGCTGGCGTACGGCGTCGTGATTGTGCCGTTCGCGGATTGGGAGCTGAGTCCGAAGAAAAACGCGCTACTGTGGGGCGAGCTGAACCCCGACGACCCCACCGCGCTCCCCGTGCCCAATATGCCGCCCGTGGCGGTCGTGTCGCTCACGAAAGCCCTCAGAGGCACCGCCCTCGGCGCGCAATACGACACCGAGCGCGAGCGTACCTTCCTCGAAAACCTCAACATGCTGTACGTGGCGTTCACCCGGCCGCGCAACCGCCTCTACATCCTGACCCCCGCCAACGACAAGCCCGATAAGTCCGACAAGCCCGACGACCCCACGGCCGTCCCCGACCGCGTGGGGGCGCTCCTGCGCGGCCTCCTCCCGACCCTCGACACGGCGCCCGGCCTGACGGTGCTCGTCGAGGAGAACCGGATTTTACTGAGCCAAGGCGCGGCAGCTCCCGTGCAAGCGGCCCGCGCCGCCGCGCCGTTTTTCGAGCTGCACAACCACGCGGGCATTCCGTGGGCGCCGCGCTTGAACCTGCGGCGCCGGGCGCTCGAAACCCTCGCCTTCGACCCGGACGCCGCTATCGTCGCAGCCCGCGAGCGGGTCAATCGGCTCCGCGCCGCCCTCCGGCGCCTCCGCTCGGCCGCCGACGTCGGGGCGCAGCTCCGCCGGATGGGCGCCGAAGGAATGGCGACGCCCCTAGAAGCCACCACCCTCCACCTCGACCTGAGCCGCGTGCTGCTGCACCCGCAAATCGGCCCCCTCTTCCAGCGCGACGCCGTGCCGGTGGTGGAGATTTATGCGGGGAGCGAGTCTCAAGCCGCCCCCGACCCGCTCCCCGCCCGCGTCATCGAAGAACCGGAAGCCCGTCGCGTCACGTTGCTCGATTTCCCCCCCGATGCCGCCGATGCCACCGCCCGCGCCGTCTTCACGGCCTACGCCGCCCGTTACGCCGCCCTCGGCTACCAGACCATCCGCGCATGGTGGTTTGATTTAGAGACGAGTGAGCTGGTGAATTTGTCGGGTGAGGTGTTGTTGGATGCGTAGGGACGCCTATTGGCGTCCTCGCCTGAACAGGACGTTAATCTGCATAATCAAAAACGACAATCTGCACGAAAAGGACGCCAATAGGCGTCCCTACGCCTGAACAGAACGCCAATAGGCGTCCCTACTGTATTTCACCCGCTGTCCTCCCCTAACATCCCTGTGATTTCTTATTTCGACCTCGCCGCCCAACACCTTTTATCCACTTACACGCCTGATGCGCTGGGGGCGGAAGTCCTCATCGTGCCCACCAAGCGGGCCGTGCTGTATTTGCAAGCGAGCCTACGGGCGGCGGTTCCGGCGGGGGTGGTGATGCGGGCGCCGCGCATCCTCACGATGGAAGATTTCGTGGCCGAGCTAGCCGATACCGTCGGCGGGCTGGAAGAAGATCTGGCCCTGCACCTGCGGCTCTACGACACTCTCAAGAAGCACCTCCCGAACCTCGAATTCGATGATTTCGCTGGTTGGGGGCCGCTTTTGCTGCGCGATTTCTCCACCATCGACAAAGAGCTGGGCGACCCCAAACAGATTTTCGCCTACCTCTCCGACGCCCACGCCATCGAGCGCTGGCAAGTGGAGCTTCCTACCGATGAAGCCGCCTCCGCCGCCGCGCGCTACCTGCGGTTCTGGAAGGAGCTGGAACCCGTGTACCACGACTTCCGCCGCGCCCTCCTCGCCGACCAGTTCGCGTACGAAGGAATGGCCTACCGCCACGCCGGGGAAGCCGTCCGGCAGCAGCTTCTGGACGACCCCACCGCCGTGCCGCACCACTGGTTTCTGGGTTTAGGGAACCTCTCAGCCGCTGAGAAAGAGCTGATTCGAGTCCTACGCAAAGCCGGCAAAGCCGACGTCCGCTTCGATACCGATTCGTTTTACCTCGAAGGCGGCTCGCCGAGCCGGGCGGGCAAGCCGTTCCGAATGGCGCAAAAAACCCTCGACCTGCCCCTCAGCTCGTTCGGCTTCCCCGACGGCCCTTCTGCCGACCTCCTCAACCGGCCGCGCGCCGTGCGGGCGTTGGCGGTCGCGAACCCGTCGGTGCAGGGCCGGGTAGCGGGTCAGCTCGTCGCCGAAGCTTTGGCGCAGCATCCAGAGGACACTATTGCGGTCGTATTGCCCGACGAAACGCTCCTGCTGCCCGTCCTCTACGGCCTGCCGGAAGAGGTGCGCGTGTTCAACGTCACGATGGGCTTGAGCTTTCAGGCCACGCCGCTGTATTCGCTGATTGATCTGCTGTTCGAGGTGCAGCTTGCGGCCTCGCAGGGCGCGGCGCAAGGCACGGCGCATGGCGCCTCCCCGTCCGCTGCCGACACCACGCTCACGTACCACCACGAGGCCGTCACGAAGCTCCTCGGGCACCCGTTGCTGCGCCGCTACGAGCGTTGGCTGCATCAGCAAACCGCCCCCGGCGCGGCGCCCGACGAGGAACCGGGCGAGCTTCTGTTTTCGCATATCAGTGACCGTATCAAGGCCACCAACTCGGTGCTGGTGCCGCTGGAAAAGCTGCGGATCTGGGGCCGACGGCACCCGCTCATCGAGGCGCTTTTTGCGCCGTGGGCCGATGCCAGTGGCGCCGTAGAAGCCCTGAATGCGCTTCATTCGGGGTTGCAGCAAGCGCTGGCGCCCGAGCCGGAAGCGATGGAAGGCGAGTACCTACTGGCGTTTCACCGACTGGTGCGGCAATTGGGGCGCGCCTTCGGCGAACGCGCCGAGCAGCCGTCGGTGCGGGCGTTCCGGCTGTTTCTGTATGCGCGGCTGCGGCAGCTCCGCCTGCCGTTCGAGGGGCACCCGATTGCGCAGGTGCAGGTGATGGGTTGGCTCGAAACCCGGGCGCTCGATTTCGACCACCTCATCATTCTTTCCTGCAACGAAGGCCAGCTACCGGTCGCCAAAAAGCACGAGTCGCTCCTCCCCCACGACCTCCTCACCGAGTTCGCCCTCCCCACCTACGCCGACCGCGAAGCCGACACCGCGCACCAATTCTGGCGCCTCCTCCAACGCGCCGCCCGCGTCGATTTGCTCTACGCCCTCCCCGGCGCCGAGGGCGTGCGCGTCGGCGAGCCGAGCCGGTTTTTATTACAGATCGAGCACGATTTAGTGCCCGCCAGTCATCACCGCACCACTTGGCAGACGGAGATTGTGCGCGTCCCGACCCCGCCGCGCGCCCCCGAGCCGGTGCTACCGAAAACCCCCGAAGTGTTGGCCGCGTTGCGCGGCGCCCTGGAGCGCGGCCTGTCGCCGTCGGCGCTGAACGCGTTTCTGCGGTGCCCGATGCAGTTTTATTACAAGCGGGTGGCGGGCCTGAATCCGAATGAGGAAGTGGAAGAAGAGCTGGGCGCGAACCACTTGGGCAACGCCATTCACGGCGTCCTCGACCGCCTGATGCGCCCCGCTGTGGCCGCCCAGCGCCTGCTCACCCCGGAAGAAGTAAGCTCGTGGTCGGCGCTGCTCGATGATTTGCTGACGGAAGTTTTCATCGACGCGAACGGCGACGGCCGCCCCACCGAGCGCCTCCCGCCGCCCGACCAAGGGATGAATCACCTGCTACGGCACGTCGCCCGGCAGCAGCTCGACCGCTATCTCGCCCGCCTCTTAGCCGAAGTTAGCGAGGAGCCGTTGCGGGTGCTATCGCTTGAAGAATGGCACCACGGAACGGTTTCCGTGCCGCTCGAAGGGCTGGAAAAGCCCCTCGCCGTCCGCATCACCGGCCGCGTCGACCGGGTAGACGAGCTGCCGGGTGGCACGATCCGCATCGTCGATTACAAAACCGGCAAAGTGGAAGCCAGCGGCCTGAACCTGCGCGGCAAACTGCGCCCGCGCACGTCAGAAGAAGCCCTAAAACGCCTCTTGGAAGAAGATTCCGCCGACGCCGACAAAGTCCGCCAACTCTGGCTCTATGAGCTGATGCACCGCGAACGCGACCACCTCGACGGAAAAAAACGCGACGTTCAAGCCGTCATCATCTCCCTAAAAAACCTCGAAGACGGCTGCCTCGCCGCTCCGCTAGATTTCCTCGCCGCCGCCGCCCCCGAAAACACCAACGTCCTTGAGGCCTCAGAAGCCGCCTTCGCCCAGCTCATCCAACGCCTCCTCGACCCCACCGAACCCATCCGCCGCACCGAAAACGCCGACCATTGCACGAGGTGCGATTTCCGGCGGGTTTGCGCTCGGTAACGGAGTAGTAAATAACCTCAGTTTCAGGGACCCCTCTTCTTAAGCACTCATAAAGGAGTTTGTCATTGCGAGGAGGAGGCTTTGCGACGACGAAGCAATCCCCGTTGGCTTGGGCATGCGGCTCAGCAAATGCGCTCATCCTACGAGGATTGCTTCGTTCCTCGCAATGACAAAGCTTATTGGTATTACTGATGAATGATTACTTTAATTCCCAAGCGCCCGCGCTAGCGTGCGGTCGTGACCGTAGATATCGTCGCGGTAGCAGATGGTGCCGTCTGGCTCGACCCACGCCGTGAGGTAGAGCATGAAAACCGGAATCGGGCGCTTGAGCACAATCCACGTCTGCTTGCCGGCTTCTACGGTTTCGTGCATTTTTTCGGACGTCCATTCCGGCTGCTCGCTTAGCAGCGCATCGGCGAGCGCCCACGGGTTTTCCACGCGCACGCAGCCGTGGCTGAATTGTCGCTTTTGCTGGTCGAATAACTCTTGGCGCGGGGTGCCGTGGAGATAGACGTCGTGGTCGTTGGGGAGCAGGAACTTGATCGGGCCGAGCGGATTCAGGCTGCCGGGGCGCTGCCGAATCCGGTATTGACTCCAGTTCGACCAGTTCTGGGCGGATACGTCCTTCCAAACCACTTTATTACTCGGCACGACTTGGTCGCGGCGGTTCACCACTTCCATTTCTTCTTTCTCCAGATACTTCGGATTCCGCAGCATATTAGGCCGAATTTCTTCGACTACGATGCTCGGCGGCAAGTTCCAGTACGGCGCGAGGACGATGAAATCGAGGCGGTCGGCGAAGATGGGCGTGGCCTTCGCCTTCTGCCCCACGATGACGCGCATTTCGAGCGTTTCGTGGTTGTCCTCAATCAGATGCAGCTTATAATCAGCGATATTGACGAAAATATGGCGCGGCCCCGTGCGTTGCGGCACCCACCGCCACCGCTCCATATTGATGCGCAACTGCTGCAACCGCCGCCCAACGGGCACATTGAGCGCCGCCACCGTGCCCGCCCCGATAACGCCGTCGCCGGGCAGCCCGTGGCGTTCTTGAAACTGCGTCACCGCTTCGACCAAAACCGAATCGTAAAGCGCCGAATCGGCGGGCACCGCGAGTAAGGCGCGGCGCCGCTCTTCCACCGCCAACGCCGCTGCCGAGGTGCTATCGAGCGACCCAGCTAGTGCCGCAGCCTCGCGCCGCAGCCGTCGCCGCAGCTTCGGCACCCAAACCGAATCGCGCGCGCCGGGGTCGAGGCGCTGCTTGCGGGCGGTTACGGTGCCCCAGCCGCCCGCCTTTTCGAGCGTCCGAAAAGCCTGATAAACCTGCCGCAGCCGCGCATATTCCGGGTGGCGGTTGCTGACGGCGTACGACGCTCGCAACCCCGTCGTATCGCTCCGCGACAGCAGCCGCTGCAACGAGCGCCACAATTGCACCCGCTTTCGCCGCTGACTCCACGCCTCGGCGGCATTCACACCGGGGTCGACAGCCCCTTTATATTGATCGCCGATGACGGCCAGATAGGTGCCCGTGAGGTTCAGGTCGAGGGTGCGGAGTAGGTTGATGAGGGGGAGCGAATCACCGGCCGCAGCCGTCAGGCGCACCGTATCGAGGGCGCTGATTTGACGCCGCAGGCGGTCGGCGCGGTACCGACGAGGGTCGAGGCCGTCGTCTTGTCCGGCGGTTTGGAGCTGAAGCATCAGCTGATGCGCTTGATCGACGAGCTTACCCGAAGGCGTGAACCACGCCAGCCGCCCACGCCGGGCGGCATAGAAGGTTTGCGCATCCGTGGTCTGCGCCTTGAACAGCCGCCGCTCGCGGAAAAAAGTGCCGACGGCGGCGGAATCGAGGTTTAGGGTCGGGCGGGGCGGAGCAGCCGGGGCGTCGGGGGCGGTGGGGTCGACGGCGGCGGCGGTCGGCTTGTTCGTGGCGGGCGTTTTCGAGGAATCAGAGTTGCACGAAGTCAGCAGGCCCGTCAACAGACCACCGGTCAGAAGGGCAGCGAATGCCCCTAGACGAATCGTGCGCAGAGGAGTTCGAAACACGTAGAAATATACCACAGAGTGCGGGGTTAGAGTGAGTCGGCAGGTTTTCAGGCTTCAAGATTCGGACTATTATTACAATAACCGAGTAAGTTTTCGACCAACCCCGGGTTTTTACCCGTGAACATTCCCTTTTCGGGGCTGAACGGAATTAGTGATTCGATGGCTCGATTCCGAAGTTCTCTATTTGACGCGACAAGCGCCCTACTTTTGTCCGAATGTCGCTCCAGCCTATGTCCGTCGTCGATTCGCATTCCTTCGCTCGTCCGCACGAAGCCGTTGTCCGCCACTTGAGTCTGCACTTGGTGGTGGATTTTGAGCAGAAGCAGCTTTCCGGCACCGCCACCCTCGACCTGATCACCGCGCCCGGCGCCACGGAAGTCGTGCTCGATACCCGTGGCCTGACCGTCGAAGCCGTCACCCTCGACTCGCCCGCCGGTCCGCCGACCGAGTTCCACCTCGGCGCCGCCGTGCCGTTTCTGGGTCAGCCGCTGACCGTCAGCATTCGGCCCGATACGCGCCGCGTCGTCGTGCGCTACCGCACCGCCGCCGAGGGTGCCGACGCCCTCCAGTGGCTCAATCCGGAGCAAACGGCTGGCCGACGGCAACCGCTGTTATTCACGCAATCTCAAGCGATTCTGGCCCGTACGTGGGTGCCGATTCAGGATTCCCCCGGCATCCGGTTCACCTACGACGCCCGCATCCAAGTCCCCACGCACCTGCTGGCGCTGATGAGCGCCACCAACCCCACCGAGCGCCGCGCCGACGGCGTGTACACGTTCAAGATGCCCCAACCGATTCCGGCGTACCTGCTGGCGCTCGCGGTCGGCGATTTGGCGTTCCGCGCGACGGGGCCGCGCACGGGCGTTTACGCCGAACCGGCGTCACTGGAAGCCGCCGCGTGGGAGTTCGTCGATTTGGAGAAGATGGTCGGCGCCGCCGAAGAGCTGTACGGCCCTTACCGCTGGGAGCAGTACGATTTGCTGCTCCTGCCGCCGTCGTTCCCGTTCGGCGGGATGGAAAACCCGCGCCTGACTTTCGTAACGCCCACCATCGTCACCGGCGACCGCTCGCTCACGAGTCTCGTAGCGCACGAATTGGCGCACTCGTGGTCGGGGAACCTCGTCACGAACGCTACTTGGAACGACTTCTGGCTCAACGAAGGCTACACCGTTTACTTCGAGCGGCGCATCATGGAGCGGCTTTACGGCGCCGATTACGCCGAAATGCTCCAACAGCTCGGCACCGACGGCCTGCACCACACCGTGGCCGCGCTCCCGGCGGAAGACACGCGCCTCAAGCTCGATTTAGCGGGCCGCGACCCTGATGACGGTGTCACGGAAGTTGCCTACGAGAAGGGCGAGCTGCTCTTGTTGGCTATCGAAGCCGTCATCGGGCGCCCCCGGATGGACCGCTTCATCCGTGAGTATTTCGACCGTCACGCGTTCCAGTCGATGGACACCGAAGGCTGGTTGAAATACGTCCGCCGCGAGCTACTCGACGAATTCCCCGATCTCGAAACCCGCGTCCCCTTCGACGAGTGGATTTACCGGCCCGGCGTCCCCGCTTCTGCCCCGACGGTTTCGTCGGTGCGGTTCCGCGCGGTGGATGCGCAATTGGCGGCGTGGCAAACCGGCGGCACGGCAGCTAACGCCCTGCAAACCGCCGATTGGAGCTCCCACGAGTGGGTGCATTTCGTGCGAAATCTCTCCGAAACCCTCACCCCCGACCAGCTCGGCGAGCTGGATGCGGCGTTCCATTTCACCGAATCGGGCAACGCCGAGATTCTGGCGCAGTGGTTCCAGCACACGATTCGGGCGAATTACCAGCCCGCCGCCACCGCTCTGGCCCGGTTCCTGACGACGGTCGGACGGCGGAAGTTTCTGGTGCCCCTCTACAAAGGCCTGATTCAGACCGAAGCCGGGCGCGCCGAAGCCAAGCGCATTTACGCGCTGGCCCGGCCGAATTACCACGCCGTCGCGACCGCCACCTTCGATGAGATGGTGGGCCGGTAAGCGGTTCGGATTGTTGTTTGGGCGTTAGAAACGGCCCGCCGGGTTCTTCCCTAATTCACTTCTTTCCTTTTTTCTAGTCAGCAGCGGAGCTTTATCCGCCCCCATTCTGTGATTCAAGTACCCAAAGGCAAGCTCATCGCCGTCGGCGGCAACGAGGACAAGGGCTCTTACGCGACCCCTAAATCGCGCAAGCGCTACACCCTCGACTTCTTCGAGCTTGGCATTCTGAAGCGTTTGCTCGTCGAGACCGCCAAGCAGCACCCGCACGTAGAAATCGTGACGACCGCCTCGGCGATTCCGCTCGAAGTCGGCGATATGTACCGCGCCGCCTTCGCCCGCCTCGGCATCACCGATTTGCCCGTCATGCACATCCGCACCGCCGAAGACGCCCGGCGGCCCGACTACCTCGAACGCCTGCGGGCGTGCGACTGCGTGATGTTTTCCGGCGGCGATCAATCTAAAATCACCCAAGCCTTCAATGGCTCGGAGTTTCTAGAAGTGATGGTCGGGCGCTACTACGCCGAAGAGCATTTCGTGATTGCGGGCACGAGCGCCGGGGCGATGGCGATGTCGAAGGTGATGATTGCGGGCGGCAATCCGTTCGATGCGCTCAAGAAAGGCGCCGTCAAAATCAACGTCGGGCTGGGGCTGATTGAGCCGTTGATTATTGACTCTCACTTCGTGATGCGCGGCAGGTTCGCACGGCTGATGGAAGCCGTCGCGGCGCATCCGCATCATTTGGGCATCGGTTTGGGCGAAGACACGGGCGTGCTCATCACGGGCGGCTCGCAAATCGAAACCATCGGCTCAAACCTCGTCATCATCGTCGATGGCCGCGAAATCGGCCATAACAACGCCTTCGACGCCCGAAAAGGCGAGATGCTTTCGGTGGAAGGGATGAAGGTCCACGTGCTGGCCAAGGGCAACGTCTATGACCTGCGCCGCCGCCAGTTCTACGCCGATATGCCCGCACCGGCGCCGCTGCCAGCCTGATTCAGTTAGATTCAACACCGAAACGCTCATCAAAAGAGCGAAGATTTTACTTCGAACTAAAAACCCCGAAGCGTGGGAGCTGCCGCAAGAGTGGCCGCCCGCGCTTCGGGGTTTTTAATTCGACTTTGAAGGAAGATTCGACAGAGAAGCAGCAGCGCTTCCGACGGCGCTCCTTACTTATAGATAGCGACGCCTTCAGCCCCAGCACTCGTTTTCCAAGCCCGATACATCCCGTCGGAATTGAACGGCAGCTCGACGTTACCCGCCGCATCCACGGCCACCAAGCCGCCTTCTCCACCAATAGGCAACAGCTTGTCGAATAGCACGATACGGCAAGCTTCGGCCAGCGTCAAGCCTCGGTACTCGACTAAGCACGCGATATCATACGCCACTACGCCGCGGATGAAAAACTCGCCGTGACCCGTGCAGCTGATGGCGCAGGTGCGGTCGTCGGCCCACGTTCCGGCGCCGATGAGCGGCGTATCGCCGATGCGGCCCCAGCGTTTGTTGGTCATCCCGCCGGTAGAAGTCGCGGCGGCGAGATGGCCCTGTTTATCCCGCGCTACGGCGCCGACGGTGCCCATTTTCAGGTTCGGCCCGCCGATGGGGAGCGGTACGTCGGTCGGGTTGGGTTCTTCGAGCGGCACGGCGTGATCGAGCTGAATTCGGCCAGCGGTGCGCGCTTCAATCCATTGCTTATGCCGGTGGTCGACAAAGAAGTACGTGGGATCGGCGAAGGCGGCGCCGTGGAGCCGGCCGAATTCTTCCGCCCCGGCGCTCGCTAGCAATACGTGCTCAGATTGGTCCATTACTAGGCGCGCCAAACTGATTGGGTTCACCACGCCCCGCACCCCCGCGACGGCGCCGGACGCCCTATCCTGCCCATTCATCAGCGCCGCATCCAGCTCGTGAATGCCTTCGTGCGTGAAGACGGCCCCGCGCCCCGCATTGAAAAGCGGACAGTTTTCGAGCGACTTGACCGTGGCCTCTACCACATCAAGCGCCGCCGCGCCGCCCGCTAGCATCTGAAAGCCAAGCTCCCGCGCTTCTTCCAGCGCCGCGCGGTAAGCGGCTTCCTGCGTGGCATCGAGGGAGTGGCGCGGAATCGTACCGGCACCACCGTGAAGAGCGAGTGAAAACATAAGCAGTGAGCCGCTGAGGCAGCCGAAAAAGAGTCGATGATACTGATTAGCGCCTTCCAGCGCCCCCGCCGAAACGGGGAGCGAAGTAACGCCCAAGCCCTCATTTCTCAGCCGTATGTTAACTTTCTTTAGTTACCTCTCAATAAGTTAGTAGCTTGATTGTAAATTTTTAGCAAAAAGACTTGCAAAGTCTCCGTCAGCCTCCGTACATTTGACGAGTTGTTTTTCACTTTCGTTTAATTGTGTTATGGCTTACGAGGCAACCGGTATCCTCATCGTTGACAAAGGCACCCAGCAGGTCAGCGAGAAATTCCGCAAGCGCGAGTTTGTGGTTGAAATCCAGGACGGGCAGTATCCGCAGGTAGTGAAGTTCGAGTTGGCGCAGGATAAGTGCGACCTTCTCAACGGCTTCCAGCTCCAGACTCCCGTGACCGTTTCGTTCGATCTCCGTGGTCGGGCGTACGATAAGAATGGCGAGACGCTGTACTTCACCACCCTCTCGGCGTGGAAAGTGCAGAACGCGAACGGCGGTGGTGGCCAGCAGGCGCCACAGCAAGGCGGCTACCAGCAGCCACAGGCCCAACAAGCCCCGCGCGCCAACAACAATCCGAACATTCAGCGCCAGCCAACCAGCGCGCCGATTAACTCCGACGCCGACAACGATCTACCGTTCTAGTCGTCAGAAAAGATTTGACATCTGCTTCAGCTGAAGCAGATACCTCAAATAAGAAAGCCGGTTTCCGTTGACGGAAACCGGCTTTTTGCGTTCTTATTTTTTGATGATGGCGCCGTGCTGGGTTGGCGACATCTCTCCTACTCCACCACTAGCCGCCGCGCCAGTTGACCGGCGCGCACGACATAAACGCCCGCTGGCAAGCCGCGCAGGTCGAAATCAGGCTCATTGGCAGATGAGCGCCACGTCCGGACCGTACGGCCCACGGCATCGAGCAGCGTTACGGCCGTGCCAATTGGGGCGCCGCTGATACGCACCACATCCGTAGCGGGGTTCGGCGCGATGCGCAGACCACCGCCAGGCTGCGCGTCGTCCTCGGCCAAGCCGACGGGCGGGTTGGAGAGGCGGGCCAGAAAGCTGCCGTAATATGTGAAATTATTGGTCAAGGTGAACGGTCCGAAACTCGCGCGGGCGTCGTAGTACCCCGCGACGTAAATATCCCCTTGCGGCGAAAGGGCGATCTGCCGGGCATCATCGTCGCTGCTGCCGCCCGCACCGACTGCCCACTGCATATTGCCGCCCGCGTCGATTTTGCCGATGAACGAATCGAAGGTATTCCCTGCCCAGTTATTGGTCACTGTCGTGGTGCCCCAAGTGACCGAGGGACTGGTGAAACGACAGGAAACGTAGCTGTTACTAGCCGCGTCGATTGCCAGAGAAACGCCGGCGTCGGTGCGCGTCCCGCCGACCTGCACCGCCCATTGCCAAGCGCCTGTGGGCGTCAGGCGCGCGATGAACATATCGGAAAAATTGGGCGTGGTGAGGGTGGCGAGGGTAATCGTACCGAGGGTGAGGACCGGGCTGCGCGTCTGGCCCGCTATGGTCAGATAACCCGCCGCATCGACGGCCACGGCGTAGCTGTATTCTTCCCCATCGCCCTGCGTGCTGACGGCCCATACCCAATTGCCGGTTGGGTCGAGCTTGGCGACGTATACGTCGGCTCCGCGATTGGTATTCACGAGCGTGATATTTCCGAAAACGGTCGAGCCTTGCGTAAAGCTCCCGGCCACATACACGTTGCCAGCCGGATCGGCGGTCATTCCGTGGTTCGGTTCGCCGGTGCCACCGCCGCCCGCCACGACCCATTGCCAAGCGCCGGCCGGACTCAACTTCGCCACATAGTGGTCCATAATCAAGTTTGTCAGGGTAGTGGTTCCGAACGTAGCGGGGCCATTGTAACTACCGCTGATGTAGACGTTACCGGTCGAGTCGAGCCGAATTTCGGTGCCGTCATCGTTGTTGCCGCCACCACCGCGCACCGCCCATCGCCAAACGCCCGACGAGTTGAGCTTCGCGACGAACATATCGGTGTAGATACCACTTGACGACCTGTTCGTGAGGGTTATATTACCAAAGTTAATTGATGAGCTTTTGAAAGTACCGACGACGAAAACGTTACCCAATGCATCGACGGCGATGCCCCGCCCGGTATCATCCCTATTTCCCGTGGTACGCACTGCCCACAGCCAAACGCCAGCGCTCGACCGCTTGGCCACGAATGCGGAGCCTCGGACGGAAGACTGTATAGTGATGGTACCGAACGTGCCGGTACCGAATAAAAACCCGGTTACGTACACATTACCCGCTGCATCGACGGTCGTTCCCCAAGTAATTCCTTCACCAAACGAGGTAGCTTCTTGCCACGTCTGCGCAGTGGCGGGCAGGCGGGCCAGCAGACTCAGGCTGGTCATCAAGATAAAAAAACGCCACCGAATGCAGCGAAATGCGGTAAAGAGGTACCTCATAGGGTATCGAAGGAAAAAGAATGTTAGCGCCGCACCGAAATAGTGCGGCTTGTGTGAGTCAAAGTACGGTAGCGCGATTGGTAAGGCCGTCGTTTTCAGGGATTCGTATTTGCTAGCTGCCAGATATTTAGGACTGGATTCGGCGCTTGAAAAAAGACAGCTTTCTTTTCGCTTAGAAAACCAGCCTGATGACTTACCCTGATTTACTCGCCCTTTTGGTTAGCGGTGAGGGCGAACAGCTCGAATTCAAGAAAACGCTGACGCATCCGCATAAAATCGCCCGCACGTTGGTGGCTTTCGCCAATACGAGCGGTGGCACGGTGCTGATTGGCGTGCTTGATAATGGGCGCGCAGTGGGCGTGCGCGACGCGCAGGAAGAGCGCTACGCCTTGCGCCAAGCGCAGCTGCTGACCGACCCGGAAGTGCCACTGCTGATTGATGAGATTGAGCTTCCTGACACCGAATCAACTCACGCAGAAGCGGTTATCGTACGCGCTCGGGTGCTGGAAAGCGGCCGCAAGCCGCACCGCGTGAATGTGCAGCCGCGCGCGCCGAAGCCGGAATGGCAAGTGTACGTGCGCTCCGGCGCGGAATCGGTACAGACGTCGCCGCTGATGGAAAAAGTGTTGCGCCACGAACCCCTTCCCGGCGCATCGAGCAACCGCCTGACCGCCGTTGAAGCCCTGACCCGCCACGAAACCGCCGTATTGGCGATGTTCACGCAGCTACCGCGCATCACGGTCGCGAATGTCCGGAAACTGTTGAACCTGTCGGAGCACCGGGCGCGGCAGCTTTTACTGAGACTCACGCTACGCGGTCAGCTACTGGAGCACACCCGCGAGCGCGAGCCCTTCTGGACGCGGCGCGGCAACGGGTGATTTATGGGTGATTTATGGGGAGATCCGGGTGGACTACTCGTCAATAAATACGCCCATTTTCCCCATCTGATAATCGCGCATCGCTTCCATAATCTCGCGCTCGGAGCTCATTACGAACGGGCCGTGCTGCACGACCGGCTCGTTCAACGGCTCACCGGCGACGTAGAAAAGCAGCGTTTCGGCCTCAGAATTAGCTTTAATAGCAATGGTGCCCGCTTTTGCCGCGTCGGCAGCGAAGGCGTAGAGGACGCGGGGCTTGCTGGTATCTCCGGCCACGGTTGGCTTGCCGCGTAACACATACACCAAAACCGCCTGCCCAGCGGGCGCCGGTAGCGTGGCACTTGACCCGGCGGGTAAGCGCAGCAGGGCTGATGTGATGGGCGTGGGCGGTGCGAAGGCGGCCGGTTGATCCGGCCACGTGCCGGTAAAGAGCTGAATGGTAGCGCCGTCGGGCGTATCGGGATTGAGGGGGCGCGGCGGCACTTGCTCAGGCGAGAGGCCTTCGTAATGCGCGGCGGTCATTTTCAGGCGGGCGGGCAGGTTAATCCAGAGTTGCAACAGCTCTAGCGAACCGCCTTGCTCGTTGAAATCGCGGGGGGTGGATTCGTTGTGAATCAGACCTCGTCCGGCCGTCATCCATTGCGCCCCAGCGGCGGCCGAACTACCGTCGATGCGGCTTTTGAAGCCGTGGGAATCCTGATGCACGACGCTACCCGCCAGAATAACGGTCAGCGTGCAGAAGCCGCGATGTGGATGCGGCCCGAATGGCATTCCACGGTTATCAGGCTCCAGATTCATCGGCCCGTGGTGGTGGAGCAAGAGGAAGGGGTCGTGGCGCGAGAGACCGTTCGCGGGGAGCGGTTGAGAGTAGAAGTAGCCGCCTTCGTCGCCGGTTATCTGGGAGCTGCGAATGGCGACGACGGGCGTGCGGAGCGAGGTCATTTGGGGGAGATGAGAGGGAGATGTGGGGATGTGGGAGATGTGGGAGATGTGGGGAAGTGATTCGATGTGATTCGATGTGATTCGATGTGGCGGGATTCGCGCTTATCGGCGGTTGGGCTGCGTATCGATGAGCGTTAACTGCCAGGGCTGAGAAAAGGCTTTTTGCTGACGGTTGAGGGCTTGCTCATAGGTCTCGTGGACGAACTCGGCGTGTTCGAGGAAGAGCATGGGGGAAAGCTGCGGCGGGTCGGTGAGCTGCAAGACGGGAGTGCCGAGGACGTCGGCGCCGAGCGAATCCTGACCGATGACGAGCCGGTAATTATCGAGCAGCACGTAGCGGGTGTTGTGGCGCTCAACCAACGCCCGAAGGCTATCGGCGGTTGGCGCAGCGAACATATCCAGCCCTTCGAGCGCGGCATAAGGCGCCAAGCTGAGCGCCGACGTGGTAGCAACCCGCCGGGCGCCGTGCTGCCGCAACCAAACGGCCACCTGCGCGTGCGGTGCGGGCTGCCCCAACGCGGGCGGGCACCACGCCCAGACTTCGCGCCAAAGCAAGCTGATCTGCGCTAGTATCGCGGTGCCAAGTACGAGCCGGGCCAGACCGCGCCGGGCCGGACCGAAAGCCGCCCAAGTGCCCAACGCACCCAGAATGAGCAGCGGACCAACGGACAGCATCAGCCCTCGCGGCGCCTTATCGGTCAGGAGCGTCATCAACAGCAAGCTTCCAACGCCGAGGGCGGTCATGACGGTGGTCAGGGCGCGCGGTGGCCACGTTGCCGCCCGCGTCAGTAACAGCCACGGCCCTGCCACTAAGCCCACCAAGGCCAACGGCGACTCAAAACGCAGCAGATAACGGCCGTAAAACAACCAATCGGTGCCCCCAGCCACCAGCGACTGTCGTTTAATGAGCAGACTGCCCCACGCGGCGGGCAGCCGGTACCACGGCAGTCCCACGGCCCACGCCACTCCCGCATAAACCAGAAAAGGCGCCAGCAGCAGCCCCCCACTAATCAGCAAAACCCGGCCATTGACCACGCCCTCGCGCCGCCGCACCCACTCCAGCACCACCCCGACCGGCAACAGCAGCACGAGCTTGTAATTGACCGTCAGGCCAATAGCCACCACCACCACGGTCAGCAGCAGCCGACGGCGGCGCTTTTTGATCGTAGCGGCCACGCTCCGGCGCCAGTACAGGTGCACGACCCACGCCAATAGCAGCAGCGCGGGCGAGGTAATCGCCAGCTCACGAGCGGCGAACGTGTAGTGCGTGCTCAGGCCGACCAGCAGCGTCAGGAGCGCCTGTTCGGGCCACGCCAGCGCCGCCCAACGGGCCACGCTTCGCGCCAGCCAAATAAGCCCCGTCGCGTTAATGAGTGCATTCAGGACAATCAGCCAGCGGAAATGCTCCGGTCCGAACCAGTGAGCGAGCGGCGCCATCAGCAGGTAAAACGTGGGGCTGAGATGCACGAAAAGGTCGTGAAAATCGCCTTGCGAAACGTCGTTCGCAATCAGCCAGTTACGTCCGGAATCGTGGTCGGGGAACGAGATGGTGCTGATGCGCCAGAGCCGCGCCAGTATCACCACAAGACCCGAAAGCACGAGCGCGACCCACCCCCAGCCCGAAAGCGGCGCGGCCGGGTGCGACGTATCGGCTAGTTTTGGCGGCACAAGGGGCGCAGGCGGCGCGGCGGGTGGCATCATCAACGCAAAGCTGCACGAGATTTCGGCTTCCGACCCCGACGCCCCGGTTTTAGTGCTTTTATCGATCTGAAATATCCATGCGTTTTGTCGTTCAACGGGTGCGCGAAGCCCACGTCACGATTGCCGGAACAGTTCGCGGCCGAATCGAAGCCGGGCTGCTCGTGCTGGTCGGGATTGCCCCAGAGGATACGTCGGCGGAAGTAAATCGATTGGCGCAGAAGCTTGTCAATCTGCGAATTATGGCGGATGATGCTGGGAAGATGAATTGTTCGGTGCTCGATACCGGCGGCGATATTCTGCTCATCAGCCAGTTTACGCTTTTTGCGGATACGCGGAAGGGCAACCGGCCGTCTTACACCGGCGCGGCGCCGCCCGAGATTGCCATTCCGCTCTACGAAGAGTTGATTAAGGCCGTTGAGAAAGCTCTGGGGCGCCCGGTCGCTACTGGCGAGTTCGGCGCCGATATGCAAGTCAGTCTCCTCAACGACGGCCCCGTCACGATCATCCTCGAATAATGACCATCGAGCAAGCCCAAGCCACCGTCGATAACTGGATCAAAACCACCGGGGTGCGCTATTTCAACGAGCTGACCAATATGGCGATGCTCACCGAGGAAGTCGGCGAGGTGGCGCGCATTATTGCGCGGCGTTACGGCGAGCAGTCGGAGAAGGAATCGGATAAAACGAAAGTCCTCGCCGATGAGCTGGCAGATGTGCTGTTCGTCGTCATCTGCCTCGCCAACCAAACCGGCGTCGATCTCACCGACGCGCTCAACCGGAATCTCGCCAAAAAAACGCAACGCGACGCCACGCGGCATCTCGAAAACCCGAAGCTGCAACCCGCTACTTTCCCGGACGGCCCCGCGCCTACCGCCGCAGCGGAATCCGCGAGTTGACAACCAGCTGCTGATACCCGATCACTTGGTCATACCGCGTGCCCGGCGCACGGTAATAAATCAGCAGGTCGTAGGCGTTTTCAGTCTCGAAGCGAGAGCCTTCGAAATACTGATAGTCAGCGGGTTGAGCGCCCAGCGGCTTCATCGCAAAGTAGTAGTTGTAGTAGCCCTGCTTCAGTAGCGCGGTGCCGCGGTAGAGTTGCGCAGTAGCGTCGTAGGTCAGATGAAATTCGGGCCGAAGCTGCCAATCGTTGAACTGCCCGACGGCGTACACTTCTCCCGGCGCGGCCTCTTCGGCGCGTAGCTGGAAGGTGGTGGTGGCGTAATCGGCGTCGGTATCGCCGTTTCCGTACTCGCGGTTATCGGTCAGGAAATAGCCGTTGATGTCGTTGTATTGCTCGTAGGAAACGCTCTGACGGCGTTTTTCGGCCCCCAGCAGCACCGAGCGCGGGTCAGTGGTGGGGTCGAGGGCGGCAATGTTGAATCCGCCGCTGCGGAGCGAGCGCGAATCGAAATACCGGAACTCGGTGAGCGCTGGGAAGGCGTTCTCGAAATTGAAGAACTGGTATTCCAGCCGCCGCTCGGCTTCGCGGGCGAACGTGGGCTGCAAGGGGTAGCGGGCGTTATCCCAACGGTAATTCTGGCGCAGCCGCACGCGCACTTCCTGCACGGGGTTCACGAGCTGTAACTGACCGTAAGTAATGTCGAAATCAAGCTGTTGGAGCTGTTTCGAGTTACCGCCCGGCGGCACGCCTTGCCGGAAATTCACGCCCACCACGCTCTCATACACCACCACCCGCCGCGAGAGCAGCGGCTGCCCGTCGGGCGCGCTCACGTGCACCACGTAATTCCCCGTCAGCTTCACCTTCGGGAGCGTGAAGCGGTAATGGTAAAACGGCACTTTCGTGTTCACCGACGAGTAGTACTCGCTGATATAGAACTCGTTGAAGTCGAAGAGGAACTGCTGATCGACGAGCTGCGCCACCGTCCAGTCGGCGTTGCAGAGCTGGAGCTTGACGATGAGCCGCGCCGGGTCGGTGCGGATTCGGTCGAATTCCAAGCGTATCGGCTGGTCTTGCGACAGCGGAATCACGGGCGGATTGAGCCGCTCACTGATATCGCCGGTAGCCACGTAGCACTGCACGGAGCGGATGTTTTCGTCGTAGACCACATCGGCCGTCTGGAGCGCCGGGCGGTAGTATTCCGTGGTGCCGGAGCCGGAGCCGGAAGACGCGCTACCGCCGCCCGATTCGAGCGGCACGCAACCGGATAACGCCCAGATAGCGAGGGCGGTAAGCACCGTAGCGGAAGTACGCGAGGCGCGCCACGACCGCAAGAAATCAAAAGAAGTCAAGGGCATTAAAAGTCACTTTTGTCGAACCAAGACCGCATCCGCCACGGCTCGGCGCGGTTTTTCCGCACCAGCTCCAGCCGGGCGCTGCCCACTCCGCGATAGACGGTTTCGTCGTCCTGATTGATAATCAGGTTGAAAGCGCGCTCCACGACGGCCGTGGTGTCGGTCCGGGCAGTGTCGGCGTCGATGTACTGATTCCATTGTAGCGACGCCGACCGGATGCTCCGGAACAGGCGGTACGTGGACAGTACGTCAACGTCGCGCGTCCAAGTTTGCTGGGTGTTATCGTCGAAATTGGTGTACGTGAACGTGAAATCGCGGGTCAGCAGCTGCCCGTAAATCGTGGAATCGCGAAGCTGATACGCATTTCGGAAGTACTCGAAAAAGCCTTTCACCGTTCGACGGTCGCCGAGGGTAGCCGGACCGGCCGAATCTTCATCGAGCGCCGGGGCGAACGGGTTGCACGCCGTCAGGAGCAAAGTCAGCCCAGCGACCCGCGCCAGCTTGCCCGCGCGGCCTTGCGGAAGCACGCGCTTGGTGGGGAGCAAAGCGGAAAGTCGTTTAGCGCGATTCATTCTCAAGTCAGCAGCTCCGCCAGTCAATGCGTGAAGAAATAGGCTTTGATTTCGCTCCAAACGTGGTCGTCGGGCGTGTTGCGGGTGTCTTGCCACGCCGCAATCTTCCACTCGTTCTGCCCCGCTCTTCGGACTACCGTCAGGCGCGCCGTCCCGACGAAAGAGGAGAATTTGAACGCCGTATCCTGCTGAAACAGTCGCAAACGATACGTGGCCTGAATCAGTTGTGAATCAGCGGTAATAAACGATACGTTCTGCGGTGGATACGTGAGCGTGAGCTGGTTCCCGGCGTTGGGCAGCGTGCGCAAAACCAGCCGCTGGAAGTACGCCCGCTCTTGGTCCAAGCGCCACTGATCGAAGATGCCGGGGTTGACGGCCGCGATGGCCGGGTCAGGCAAAAACCGAAACGACGGCCCCACAAAGCACCGCTCATACGTGGCAGGGTTCACCTGCTGAATCGCCCGCTGAAAATTGGTCAGCAGGATATCGGCCTGCGTCGCTGGCTCCCATTCCGCCGCTGCCGTGGAAGGCTCCGGTTGGCGCACTTGGAAGCACCCGGTCGCGCTCAGCAGCACCGCAGAAGCTGTACTGATGAGCAAGAAGCGCCGAAGGATGGGAAGCACCGCCAAGGAATGTAGCCGAAAAGGAAATCGAAAAAGAAATCGGATTGATTTCAGCCCTCTACTCAGCCCTAACATCTGACCGTCGGAACGGGTTGGGCGAATACTGGACTAAGTTACGGCTATTTTTGTGGCCCTTCCTTTTCTGTGGCCTCTCCTCACACCCCCCGCCGATACTTACCCTCTACCCGCAATCCGCTGCATTTGCTGGTGGCGTTGCTGCTGGTGGTGGCCGTGGGATTGTTCGCGTACAGCCGCTACGCGACGCTACATCAGCGGATTGACCCGTGGACGCTCGTCCCCGACGATGCCGTGATGGTCATCGAGACGACCAGCTCGGCGCAGGCGTTCCGGAAGCTGGAGAAGTCGGATTTGTGGCCGACGTTCCTCACCTCGCCCGACTTTCAGCGCTCCCGCGAGCTGATGGCGCAGCTCGACTCGCTCCATAACTCGTCGCGCCAGACGCTTGAGCGCTTCCTGATGGGCAAGCGCCTGCTCCTCTCCGTCCACCCCGCCGCCGACCCCGACGGCGGTTGCGGGCTGCTGCTGCTTGTGCCGGTCCAGAGTGTGCGCCAGCACCGGTACGTCCGGACGATGCTCGAAGATATTGCCCGCTCCACGCGCTTCAACCTGACGCGGCAGGAAATCAACGGCATCCTCGTCACGCAGCTCGACCGCCCCGCTGGCACCGCTGGCGCCGGGCCAGTCCTGACGCTGGTTTCTTACCGAAACACGCTGCTTATCAGCCCTAGCCGGGCACTGGTAGAAGCTGCCGTCAGGCGCATTGAGCGCGGGGTACTGCGCTCGCCCGGCACCACCGCCGACCGCGCCGATTACCTGCGCCTTCCCACCACGTTCGCGAATGTGTGGCTGAATTACCGGCAGCTTCCGGCGGCGCTCTCGCCGCTGCTGAGCCCGGAATCGCGGAAGGCGATTGAGGAGATTTCTTCCTTGGGAAGCGAAGGACTAGCCGGGTTGGAGACGCGAAATGAGCTGCTCCGGCTGCGCGGATTCTCGTCGCCTGAAACGGCGCGGGGGGCGCTGGCGGTAGCGCTGGGGCATCAAGATGCGCGCCCAATTCGGCTCTGGAATGTCCTCACCGACCGCACTGCCGTGCTGCTGCATTTCGGGCTGCGCGATTCGCGGGCGCTTCGCACCGCCGCGCACGACGCCCTCCCTCCCACCGATTCCATTGAAACGACGGTCGGGCCGCTCATCGATTCCCTCGCGCTCACGTTTCAAAACGAAGCCGCGCTCTGCCTCCCCACCCTCGCCGACACGCGGGCCGCGCAAATCCCTGACCGTCTGGCGTATGCCTACTGCCCCGACCCGCTACGCACCGTCCGCGCCCTGAACCGGCTGCCCGGCGGACGCGGTACCGTCGAATCGTTCGGCGGCTACGTGATTCGGCCGGTGCGCGTGCCGGAGCTACCTCGGCGGCTGTTCGGCGCCCTCTTCGCCGGTTTCGATGCGGCCGGGACCGACGGCGCGGTCGTGGTGATTGGGCATTACGCGGTGTTCGGCCCCACGCCGCAAAGTCTGCGGGCGCTGCTCCTCGACTTGGCGGGCGGACACCGGCTAACGCAGGCACCGGCCATTCTGGCGCAGGGGCAGCCCGCCGCCACGCTCACGCTTTACGTCCAGACCGCCAACGCGTGGGCGCTGCTGCAACGCGCGCTCCGTCCCGCCCGTCGGGTGGAAGCGCTGCGGAACGAAGCGCTGATTCGGCGTTTTCCGACGATGGCGTTTCAGGTTTCGCGCCCCGATGCTTCCACCGATGCGTGGTACACGACGCTCGTCGTGCAGCACGCTCCTACTGGCGAAACCGGCCCGGCGGGCGCCAACACGTCGCCGGGGGCCACGGCCACCACCGTACCGTTCCAGCAAGAGCTGACCACGGCGCCCGTGCTGGTGCGCGGCGGCGTGGGCGGGCCGGATGTGGTGGTGCAGGACGCCGCCCACGTCGTCCACGCCATCGATGCCGGGGGCCACGAGATCTGGGCCGATACGCTTTCCGGCCCGTTAGCCGGATCGGTGCTCCGGACACCCACCGGCGCCGGGCGCTCCCGCTTGCTGCTCGCCACGGCGGCGCAATTGCACGCGCTGGAAACGCCGTCGGGTCGTGATGTCGAGAATTTCCCCTTCTACCTCAGCGATTCGCTCCGCATCCAGCATCTGACCGCCTTTACGGCTGATGCGCCGGATTTTACGCTCATCGTCGATGACCCCACCGGCAACCTCTACGCCTTCGATGCGCAGGGCCGGGCCTTGCCGGGCTGGCAGCCGCGCGTCCTCCCCGCCCCCCTCGCCGACGAGCCGCAGGCCGTCCGGATTGAAGGGCGCGACTTGCTCGTAGCGGCGCTCACGAACGGCGATATCTTCGTTTTGGACCGCGCCGGGGGCGTTTTGCCGGGCTTCCCGGTGAGTGCGGGCGGCAACCTCGGCGCCAGCACGATGGTGGTAGAACCCGCCCCGACCGTGCGCGCCAGTCGGGTGAGCGTGATTACTACCGGCGGGCGCCTCAGCACGTTCTCGCTGCGCGGCGAAACGGTGTTACAGCGCGCCATTCCCCGCGCAAGCAGCGAGCCGGTGCGCTTTGAATTGATTCCGTTCGATAACGGCACGGCCGGCGTTCCGCCGAACGGCGAGTTCATCGTCAGCCGTCAAGAACAAGGCCGGGTCACGCTTTTCGACCCCGAAACCGCCGCTGTCCGCCTCTCGCGCGGGTTCCTCACGGCCGCGCCGAAAGTCGTGCAAGCCTTCCGCCTGACGGGCGGCGGCGGCACGCTGTTCGCCCTCACCGAGCGCGGCCCCGCCCGCACTTACCTCTACGATGAGCGCGGCCAACCGCTCGGCATCCGAGTCCTCGACTCCGACCGTGCCATCGCCCTCACCTTCAACCCCCAAACCGGCGAGCTAGTCGCGTGGACGACGACGGGTAAGACGTTGCGGCGGTTTGCGTTTCGACGGTAGGTATTGACGGCGCCCCTACCCGGTTACAGGTAATCAACAGCAACCGCTTTGTCATTGCGAGAAGGCTTTGCGACGAAGCAATCCTCGTAGGATGCGTGCGTCGGATCAGCCGCGTTGCTCAGCCACCGAGCCGAGCAAACGAAGATTGCTTCGCTCCGCTCGCAACGACAGGATTCTCTGGAATTGCATTGGCAAACGCACTTACAATCCGCAGTTGCCTTCGTTATGTTTATTTGAAAGACCAACTTTCGCTCCTCCTCCTACCTTTGCGAGTGAGGCAGATTCGTCTCCAACCGCTTTTTAGCAATTTCTACGGCCTTGACTTCCTTACTCGACGAGCTCCGCTGGCGCGGGATGTACCACGATTCGATGCCCGGCACGGCCGAGCATTTGGCCACCAGCTCGCCCGTGAGCGGCTATATCGGCTTCGACCCGACGGCCGCTTCCCTCCATATCGGCAATTTGGCGACGATTATGCTCCTCGTTCACCTGCAACGCCACGGCCACCGGCCGATTGCGTTGGTCGGCGGCGCGACGGGGATGATTGGCGACCCAAGCGGCAAGTCGAGCGAGCGCAACTTGCTCGATGAGCATGCTTTGCGGGCGAACCAAGCCGGAATTCGGGCGCAGCTGGAGAAGTTTCTGGAGTTCAACGACTCCCCGACGGGCGCGCTCGTCGTCAATAACTACGACTGGTTTAAGGATTTTTCATTCCTCGGGTTCCTGCGCGAAATCGGTAAGCACCTCACGGTGAACTACATGATGGCGAAGGACTCGGTGAAGCGCCGCTTGGCGCCGGAAACCGAAGACGGTGGCCGCGCCGAAGGCATCTCGTTCACCGAGTTCAGCTACCAGCTGTTGCAGGGCTACGACTTCTACCACCTCTACAAAGAGATGGGCGTGACGCTGCAAATGGGCGCTTCCGACCAGTGGGGCAACATCACCACCGGCACCGAGCTGATTCGGCGCCTCTCTGGCGGCGAGGGCAAAGCGTATGCGCTGACCGGGCAGCTTATCACGAAATCGGACGGCACGAAGTACGGCAAATCGGAAACCGGTACCGTCTGGCTCGACCCGTCGCTGACGTCGCCGTACCAGTTCTACCAGTTCTTCCTCAACACCGCCGATGCCGATGCACCGCGCCTGATGCGGGTTTTCACGCTGCTTCCGAAGGAAGAAATCGAGGCCATTGAGGCGCAGCACGCCGAAGCGCCGCACCAGCGCCTGCTCCAGCGCAAGCTCGCCGAAGACGTGACTACCCGCGTCCACTCCGCCGAGGCGTGCGCGGCAGCCGTAGCAGCCAGCCAAGTCATTTTCGGCGGCGGCGACTTGCTCACGCTCTCCGAATCGCTCCTGCTCGATGTGTTCGCCGGTAGCCCGCACCTGAAAGTGGCGCGGACGGCGCTGGAGCTGCCCATCGCGCAGCTTCTATCCGAAGAAACGGGCGGCCAAATCTTCCCGTCGCGCGGCGAGGTTCGGAAAACGATTCAGAATGGCGGCCTGAGCGTGAACCGCCAGAAAGTGGTCTCCGCTGATCAGCCCATTGAGGCGACTCTGCTCCACGATAAGTATCTGGTGGTGCAGAAGGGGAAGAAGCAGTACTTTCTTTTGATGGCTGTGGCGTAATTTGGCCAAGGCCAATAAGCTGTCTCCGTTAGGTTTTTCACTTTACACTTCCCGTTAGCAATGATCTTATTCAACCTGCTCACCCTCAGCTCTGAAGAGGCCCAAGGCGTGATGAAGCTGATTCTGCGTGAGAAATTCACGACAGATGTCTTCGTCGACGAAGCCATTGCCAACTACCACCTTGATTCCGCTTCGGGGGAAGTCATCAACCAACCGCTTTACCGAGTCATCTTTCTGACGAAAGCGATGCTCTACCGCGACATTGAACAAGCGCTTTCTGCGGCTTTCCCTAACCATCAGTTCCGGTATTACGCGACGGCGGTTACGCAGGTCGACGACCGGGAAGCCGACCGCCTCCGGCAGTTGGTGAGGTCGGTGTAGAGCGGCCTTTCGGGCGCGCCCGAAACCAGTTGAAACCAATTAAAAACTGAAACGCCCCGCCGGCACTCTGTTGAGTACCGACGGGGCGTTTCAGTAAGCGGTGCCGTAGAATTACTTCTTCGGAGCTGCTTTTTTGGCTGGTGCTGCTTTCGCAGCCGGAGCCTTCTTTGCAGGTGCAGCTTTAGCAGCCGGCGCAGGCTCGCTGCCGCCGTTTTTCATGCCTTGCACTTCAGCACGGATAGCTTGCGCCATCGTCTTCAGCTCCTGCATGCCTTTACGGACGCGGGTGCCAGCGGCGGCGTTCTGCTTGTCGTAGAACTTCTCGAAATCGCCTTCCAGCGCCATCACAAGTTCTTTCAGTTTCGGAAAGTGGCTCATCGAACGAATGGGGTTTTAAATGAAAAAGGGTTGTTAACCGGGCGAAATATACTCATTAGCGGCACTGTGCAAGGGTTTTGAGCTACTTTTTTGCAAAAAAAAGCGTTTTTTCTCTTCTTTTGGCTCTTTTCGACTGAAATAGTGCCCTAAAACGCTGCATTCGGCCTTGCAATCGTATCCAAACGACTGCGCCCGGCGAGGGGCCGGGCGCAGGTAAAAACGGGTGAAAACGGCGGTTCCGGCGCCGCTCCAGCGCGGCTGGCTAGACCATCGTCGGCTGCTTCGAGTAGAGGCCTTTATCGAGCTTCGCGGCGACCTTCTCGAACGCTACAATCGTGCGCTCGACATCGTCCATGGTGTGAACGGCCGTGGGGATGAGGCGGAGCATAATCACGCCTTTCGGCACCACCGGATACACCACGATGGAGCAGAAAATGCCGTGGTTTTCGCGCAGGTCGAGCGTGAGCTGGGTGGCGTCGGGAATCTCGCCGTTGAGGAAGACGGGCGTCACCGGCGATTCAGTGTTGCCGAGGTTGAAGCCTTTCTCGCGCAGGCCGGTTTGCAACGCCCCAACGATCTGCCAAAGCTGGTCTTTCAGCTCCGGTTTCGAGCGCAGCAGCTCCAAGCGCTTGAGGGCGCCGACCACGAGCGGCATCGGCAGGCTCTTGGCGAAGATTTGCGACCGCATGTTGTAGCGCAGGTACTCGACGATGCTTTCCTCGCCGCTCACGAACGCGCCGATGGAAGCCATCGACTTAGCGAACGTCGAGAAGTAGAGGTCGATACCGTCTTGAGCGCCGAGGTGCTCGCCGGTGCCCGCGCCGGTAGCGCCCATCGTGCCGAAGCCGTGCGCGTCGTCGACGAAGAGGCGGAACTCGTGCTTCTCCTTCAGCTTGACGATTTCGTCGAGCTTACCGAGGTCACCGGACATGCCGAAAACGCCTTCGGTAATCACCAGAATGCCGCCGCCGGTCTCATCGACGAGGCGCTTGGCGCGCTCCAGCGATTTTTCGAGCTTCTCCATGTCGTTGTGCGGATACACAAAGCGCTTGCCTTGGTGCAACCGCACGCCGTCGATGATGCAGGCGTGGGCTTCGGAATCGTACACGATGACGTCGTGCCGGTTCACGATGGCGTCAATGATCGAAATCACGCCTTGATAGCCGAAGTTGAGCAGCAGCGTATCGGGCTTCTTGATGAAATCCGACAGCTCGCTTTCGAGCTTCTCATGAATAGTAGTGTTGCCGCTCATAATCCGGGCACCCATCGGGTAGCCCATCCCCCACTGGGCGGCGGCTTCGGCATCGGCTTGGCGCACTTCCGGGTGGTTGGCGAGGCCGATGTAGTTATTAAGGCTCCACGTCAGCACTTCCTTGCCGCGGAACATCATCCGGGGCTGAATCTCACCTTCGAGCTTCGGGAAGGTGAAATAGCCGTGCGCGTAGTGCGAGTGCGAGCCGAGCGGGCCGCGATTGCGAGCGATTTTATCGAAAAGATCCATTCGGGAAATCGAGTAACGCGTCGTTCCAGCCTCGAACCACTCAGGGGCGGATGCGCGCGCGGTGGCAAAAGTACCGCCGCGCACGGTTTGCGCGCTTCGGGTGTGTAGTTTTGCCCTATGCCGCCGATTCGCTCGATTTCGGAACTCGACCCGAATCAGATGTATACGTACGCCGATTACGCGTCGTGGCAGTTTGAAGGCTGGGAAGAAATTATCGACGGAACTCTGACGCCTCGGCGCGGAAGCTGGGGTACGGCGCACAGCCGCGTTGCCAAGCACTTAACGTGGGTATTCGCCGCCGAGGATTCTGCGCAATTGGAAGCCGTCGGCGCAGATGGCTTGCCTATGATTGCGGTGGCGCTGGGCGGGCCGATGAGTACGACAGTGGTGGTGCCCGACTTTGTCATCTGGCGAAAACCGATGCCGGCGCCGTCGTCTGACTACTTTATCGGCGTGCCGTTGTGGCTCATCGAAATCACCAAGCCGGGCAGCGAACACTTGGATTGGGTCGTCAAGTACCGCTTATACGAGCGCTTCGGAGTGGCGGAATATTGGGTCATTTCCCCGGAAGCTCAAACCGTAACTACCTACGCCCTGCACGATGGCGCCTACCAGCTGACGGGTGAGTGGTGGGCGGCAAGCGCGATTCCTAGCCAATCTTTGCCGGGCGTCAGCGTCGAGTGGAGTTCCCTTTTTCCATCAGATAGGTCCTGACCCGATTTCGTTTTGTCCCTTAACCCTGACTGTTATGTCGACTGCCCACGAAGTTTTCTCTCCAATCAAGCGTGAGCATATTTTGGAAGCGCTCAAACAAATTGATCGTGACCAAGAGGGCATTCCGCCCGCACGACGCCGCACGAACTGGCTTCTTCAACACGAGGAACGTACCTATCCACCTAAGTACGTCTTGAGCATTGCGTCCACCTTCGCAGAGATGGAGCCATTGGAGTGGTTTGAGTTCTATGGAGGCCAACCAACTAATTCCTACCTCACAGGGCTTGGCTTTGAGATTATCCCTACCCCCGCTTACGCGGTTCGCCTAGCTCAGAAAGCGGGGCGCTAACCCTTACTGCTAATCAGGTTTCTACCTTCCCAGTCACTCCCCTTGAAAAAAATCTCCAAGCTCCTCGTCGCCAATCGTGGTGAAATTGCGTTGCGCGTGATGCGCTCGGCGCGTGAAATGGGTATCCGCACGGTGGCCATTTATTCCGAAGCCGACCGTACCGCTCCGCACGTTCGGTACGCCGATGAGGCGATTTGTGTCGGACCGCCGCCTTCGAATCAGAGTTATCTGCGCGGCGATTTCATCATTGCCGAATGTCTGCGGCTTGGGGTTGATGCGATTCACCCCGGTTATGGGTTTTTGTCGGAGAATGCGGGGTTTGCGCGCGATGTGAAAGCGGCGGGGCTGATTCTGGTGGGGCCGTCGCCGGAGGCGATGGAGGTGATGGGGTCGAAGCTCGGCGCGAAAGCGGCCGTCAGCAAGTTTGATGTGCCGATGGTACCGGGGACCGAATCGGCCCTGCGCGATGTGGCGGAGGCGAAGGAAGTGGCGCAGAAGGTCGGGTTCCCGATTCTCATCAAGGCCAGCGCGGGCGGCGGCGGCGGTAAGGGGATGCGCGTGGTCGAGAATCTGGAGGAGCTGGAAGAGCAGATGAATCTGGCGATTAACGAGGCCGTGTCGTCGTTCGGCGATGGGGCGGTTTTCATCGAGAAGTACGTCGGGAAGCCGCGCCACATCGAGGTGCAAATCCTCGGCGACGAGCACGGCAACGTGGTGCATCTGTTCGAGCGCGAATGCTCGATTCAGCGGCGCCATCAGAAAGTGGTGGAAGAGGCGCCGTCGGCCGTCCTGACGCCGGAATTGCGCGCCGCCATCGGCGATGCGGCTGTGCGTGTGGCGAAGGCGTGTAACTACACCAACGCGGGCACTGTGGAGTTTTTGCTCGATGAGAGCCTGAATTTTTACTTTCTGGAGATGAACACGCGGCTCCAAGTCGAGCATCCGGTGACGGAGCTGGTGACGGGCCTCGACCTAGTAAAAGAGCAAATCCGCATCGCCGAAGGCCACCCTCTCCCCTTCCAGCAAGCC
>JANNMJ010000090.1:0-9618 GCA_031397815.1 Hymenobacteraceae bacterium | reverse complement strand
GGCCAATAACTACCTCGTCGGGGACTGGAAATCCGACTCATCAGCCGCTCAGATTTACCCACAGGGCGCAGAGGCGGACCTTATCAGTGGTGCTTGGCGCGAACTGTTTCAGCATCTCAGCGGCCCGCTCGGGCTCGGGCCGTTCGTGGCCGAGTGGAATCCCACCGCCCGGCGGGTTGACGAATACATCACTCTCAACGCTAAAAGCGAGACGGAAGAGACGGATGAGGGCGTCGTGCTTCCGGATGAGGACCACGACGGCCTGACGCGTCTCAAAGTCCGGATGAAGCAGGCAGCAGGTTGGTGCCATGGCCACCGGACGGCCCTTGAGAACAACCAGCCGGGCATTGACCGCGACTGGGTGCCCCCGTCTCCCTTATCCGGCGTCCGCGACCCGTCCGGGCCGCTGCTGCTGCCCCCACACCATTTTTCACCACCCAAGACACGCCCGATTCACTGCCTGACCCATGCTCACCGCCGATAACTATCACACCCTCGCCGCTGACCTCGATGTGAGTGTGCTGCTGCCCGCCCAGCAACAGCTGCACGCGCTGATGCTCGAAGCCGGTACCCGCTACAATGCGCTGGCCGAGTGTATGGCAGAAGATGCCGACACCGGCCGCGAGTGCCGGGTCATCATCGACGAGCTCAACCTGCGCCATTTCGCCTCCGGCCGCAGCGGGGGAGAATCGGCGGACGCCGACAAGGCCCGCAAGCTCAAAATCGCCAAAGCCAAAATTCAAATCGCCAAAGCCAAGCTGCTGCTCGAAGCGGAAGCTCATCGCGCCTGATCCTCATGATTACCGTAACCAATTACCTCGCTCAGTATCATTCGCACATTAACCCCGCGACCCTCACGGATGGGCAGCGTGCGATGTGGACCCAGCTCGACGACCCCGACTTGGCCGAACTGCTCATGGACGACCCCGACACGCGGGAGGCCATCGACCTGTACCTGTCAGCTCTCAATCGCTCGAAGGCGGCAACGACGCCCGCCGCGGCCCCCAAGGCTGCCAAGGCCCGCAAGCTGAAGGCTACGCGTAAGGGCGCACGGGCAGTTCGTCCGAAATCGACCAAGGTGGTAACTAGGCAGGAAGAGGATGACGAGGATTTACCCCGTTACAAACGGGGCAGTCGGGTGCGCCACGTCGAAACCAAGAAAGCCGGGACCGTGCAGAAAGTGAGCATGGACGGCAACGGCAACTTCGTAGCCGTTGTCAAGTTCGACCACATGACGGGCGAGTCGATTCACGTGTTCGAGGACATGCTCGTGGACGGCCCCGACAAAACCGAGAAGCCCGCGAAGGCCCGTAAGGCGAAAAAACCAGCCAAGGAGAAGACCGTCAAGCCGGTGCGTCCCGAGCCCAGGCGGGTGCGGTTTGATTCCCCGGCCGTGCAGGTCGTCCGGTCGTATGTGGCGCTGCACGGTAAGGAGGTGCCCGTCAAGCGCGCCGTCAACCAGCTCAAAAAGCTGCAAAAACTCGTGCTGGAGCAGCGTATCCGCAAAGCGGACCCACTGGCGAAAGAGGTGGTCGGCATTCAGACGGACCTGCTCCGGCTCTGCAACCAGTACGCGGAGACGGAGATGGTCACGGTGGAAATCGGTCCGGCCGACGATCTGGCGCGGCTGCTGGCTGCCGCCGGCGGTGAGGCGGTTTACCAGAGCGTCAAGGCGTTGAAATCGTTCGTTAACGCGCAGGGCGGCATCAATACCGTTGGTCGGCCTATTACGCTCGCCAACCTTCAGCTGCTGCGCAACAAGCTCGCATCGAAGGCCATCAAGGCCGATGACCCGCTGCGCGTGGAGGTAGACAATGCCCTAAACGATGTGCAGGACGCCATTGACAGCGGTGACACCCGGCTGGCGGCCAAACCCACCGGCCTGAGCGGGGTAGGTCACAGCCGCGATCTGGCGGGTCTGCTGGGCGCGATTGACCGCCATTCGATGCGGCTCACGGGCCGGGGCAAATCTAATCGAACCCCTAAAGCCCCCTGCAAATGCCACGGGTAAAACCAAAAACCCGCCCCGCCGCGAGCGGGGTGATGACGAGCGCCGACCTCGCCGCGCGGCAATACGAGAGCTACGGCATCTTCGGCAAGTACAAAACCCTGCTCGGCGATCCGGAGGTGGGGTGCGCGCTGCTGCTGCACGGGCAGCCCGGCCACGGTAAGAGTTCGCTGGCCATCGACCTGAGCCATTACTTCGCTGCCTACCACGGGCCGGTGCTCTACTGCTCGTCCGAGCAATACGATTCCAAATCGTTGCAGGACAACCTGCACCGCGCCGGGGGCGCCGTGCGGGGGCTCGATTTCTCCAAAAAGCTGCCTACCGACCGCGAGCTGGCTAACTACGACTTTCTGGCGATTGACTCGGTGGCGCATCTGGGCCTGACGCTGGCGCAGTTCACGACCCTGCGGGAGCGTCACCCGTCGTTGTGCATCATCCTGATTCAGCAGGTCACCAAAACCGGTGCCTATCGCGGTACAACCGGCTGGGCGCACGACGTGGACGTGCAGATCGAGGTGAAGGAGGGCGTGGCCACGACGGTCAAAAACCGCTACGGCCGCATTTCCAGCATCCGCCTCTTCGATTGGGGCGACGTGCAGGCGGAACTGGATTCGGACGAACCAGCCACCAAAAAGAAGAAACGCCGGTAATGCCGTTTGACCCACTCGACCCTTCGCAACCGCTCCCGCAGCCGGTTCAGCGCACCTTCACCAACCCCGAGCGCGCCTTGGGGGCCGCCATCTTCTGCTACACCCTCGACGAGCGTGACGCGCTGCCGATGGAGTGGCGTCGGGAGGGCGCGACGATTGTCTACGTAGACCGCGACTGGGGCGCGGAAGGCCCGCCAACGCCCCCGGAGGGCGGCTGGCGCGGCGACCCGTTGCCCGATGAGGCGCCGCTACCTGACCCCGACGAGCGGCCCGAAATGCCGTTCGCACCGGGCGCGTACTTCCGGCTGCAAAACGGCCGTTCTAACGACAATTGGGTGTACTTCGGCGGTGGGGGCGGGGAATCCCGCTACTCCAACCCCGGTACCGGCGTGACGGTCGGCGGGGCACCGGCCGGGAGCGTGTTCGAGAACGCGACCCACAACGAAGTGTTCGACGCACAGTTTCGGGCCGTGTTCAACGCCGGTATCCAGATCACCGACCTAGCCGGGGCGGGCATCGAGGAGTTCGGCGGGCAGTTCATTTTCGAGAAGGGTACGTCCGTTACCGTAACGGCCATCGGCGCAATGAATGTGGGGGCGGGTAGTATCACCTCGCGGGCCGTGCTCGTCAACGGGGTGCTCTACAACAGCCCCGTCGCCAACGCCTTCGCGGCTCTCGACCCAACGCCCCGCACGGCCGTGACAAGCTACACGGCCACGATGCACTACCTGACGAACCTCAACGCGTCCGGTACCCGCACCTCAGCCGCCCGCACCCTGACGCCCTACGCCCTGACCTTCTTCGGCGTGGTCAACTCACTAACGCCCTCGGAGTCGCAGCTGAAGGCGTTCGGCGGGCACCTGTGGGGGCCAGCGGGCCGGTCGATGGCGTTCGGGGCGAATGCCGCGCTCGCCCAGCGCGCCGCGTTCGCCGAACCGCAGGATCTCGGCGGCGTGCGCCAGATCAAGGACACCTCGGGCTTCATCTACTACGACGTAGCAGCGGCCGAAGGGTCCAATTCCTTCTCGCGCGTGGCCGTGAGCTACACGCTGCCCGATGGCCGTCAGGAGCCTTACTGGCTGTTCGTCAAGAAAACCCCGGCCGGTAACGGCACCCCTTTCACCTATCTCCTGCTGCGCTAACGATGGCCACCGAAGGCATTCAGATTCAAAGCGGCTTCGTGCTGCAACAGTACGCGCCGCTCGACGGCCGCACGGCCGCGACCTCACGGGCCGTCCGCAACGCAATTGAGCAGAAATTCGACCGCATGGTCGTGGTGCTCAACGGCGTCGTAGACCGGGGGACCATCTGCACCCTCAAAAACGTGGGGGTCGGGTTCACCATCACCACGTGGGGCACGCTCAACGACCACTGGGACGAAGAAGCCCCCGGCGAAGAGCTGCCGCCCGTAGACCCCGGCGCCGGGCCGTTCTTGGAGATTCCGTGGGTCGATGCGTGTGACGCGGTGCAGGAGCTCAATCAGCAACCTCCGTTGCCGGAGGGGCAGTGGATCAAGGTGATTGAGCGACCTAGTTTGCAGGAGGGCACCTACGGCAATAAAGTCAATGACGGGGTATTTGGGGGTGACCTGTACCTGTTCGTGCTCAACCCCAAGGCGCTCGACTTCGTGGGGCGCCGGGTCCGGCAGAGCACCGTTACGGGCGCGCTGGAGCCCGAATTGATTCATTACCGGCTGCTGTCGGATGAGCTGCTGCGCGTCGTTGATTCGCGGGGGAATGATGTGTCCGGCGGACTGGGTATTTCGCTGTTTCCCTTCCAGGTCGATCACGTCTACGGCAACGTGGTAGAGGAAGGCGCGTCACTGGCTTTTTTAAGTCTCGGCAATAGCGGTGCCTCCTTGCCGTCGCTGCTGGACCTACTGGAATTTGAAGGCACTATCGCCAACAACCACTTGGCCCCGGAGGCGCAGGTCTGGCTGGGCGACGTGAATAGTGCAGGGGGCTTTGTCGTGGATGTGTCGGGTAACGTCTTCGCCACCGGGGCTGTCACGCAGGGCATTCTGTGCAATCGAGGAAAGGACTTTATCCTGCGCTCCTGCTACTTCAGCGCCCTCAACCGCTGGAGTGAAGTGGGGGTCGGAGTAGAGGTAACCAACTGCCGCTTCGAGGCCGTTTTCTACCTGCCGCCCGATTTTGTTCTAGGTCGGGTGGGTGAACAATTCACTTACAGCGGCTGCGAGCTGCGTCCCGACTCTTCGACGTTCAGCTTGCTGTATGGTCGGGACAATAGTTCTCCCCTGATTCTGGATACCGATCTCAACTGGGCGGGGGAACTGATTCTGGTTGCGCCGAACGACAGCGAGCTGACGATCTCTTCCGTTATCGGCCTTTTCCCCGGCCGACCGCTCAAAATCTCCACGCTGCCGGTCAGCGAGCAGGGTTTTGCGCGCATCATCCTTCAGCACAACCCGTTGCTGCTGGGCTTTAACGGCGCCGATACGGAGGTGCAGGGCAACTACGCGGAGAGCGTCACGATTGAGCGGGTTATGCCCGATAGCGGCGGCGAACAGCGGGCGCGGGTGGTGGACTACGAACGTCACCGCCCCTACGAGGACGAGCCGACCGAGAACGGCGGGCACATCATCGTTTACGAGGGTGCCCCGCTGCCGCAACAGCCGAATCTGGTGCTTCAGGGCGACGTAACCGTCACCAATGACCCGGTGACCAACTCGACCGTTATCAACTTCAACGGGCAAGGGGAGCAGGGCATCTCGGGTAAGGGCTACCAGACGACCAGCTCCAGCGCAAACGTGCTGGCGGCGGGCCTGCGCACGTTCGTCTGCGATACCCCCGCCGACCTGTTGGCCTACACGCCCGGCTGCCGCGTTCGCGCCAGCTCCGTGGCCGCGCCCGCGACTGTCTTCGTGGAAGGCGTGGTGACGGAGGCAACGCCGGTGGGCAATGTGCTCACGGTCAAAGTCGCGGTCGATTTCGTGTCGGGCATCTCGGCGGTGCCCATCGCGGCGTGGAATCTCAACGTGGCTGGGGAGCCGCCCCTGTACCGGCCGGGGCAGGTGGATTACGTGGCCGGGAAGGCGACATTACGCCTCGAAACGGGCAGCGCGTTCCTCGTCGACCTGACCAACGGCGCGCTCGGCGCGGCCACCACGATCACCCTCGACTACACGGCCCCGCGCGTGGGGCTTTCGGTGCGGATTCGCGTGAAACAGCGCGCCACGGCGCCCTTCCGGCAACTGGCCTACACGACGGGCAAATTCGCCACCGCGTTCGGGGCCGTCAACGGCGCCGTGCCGTTGCAACAGACCGCCAATGCGGTCGATAAGCTCACCGGGGCGTTCGACGACGACGGCGCGGCCGGTGCCCCCGGCCCGATGGCGCTCGTGTTCGTACCCGCCGTTTCCCTGATTGCGTAATGGCGCTCGGCATCTTCACGGCCACCGAGCTGCGCCACCACGGCTACTGTCCGCTGGCGCTCACGCTCACCACCGCCTCGGTGGATGGCGAACGCGCTAACGCGCGCCTCGATCTGGGCACCGGCTTCGGTACCCACCGCACGGTGAACCTCGACGACGGGCGGGGCGAACTTCCTTACAAGGGAGTGGGCGACACGCAGGTGGTGCGCTACGCGGTCCCCACGTGGCCTACGGTCAACGTGATCGCCAACGGCGTGACGACGGATGTCGTGTACCAGCCCGGCACGGGCGGGCGTACGCTGGCGGTGTACTTCCTCAATCCGGAGCTCGTGCGCGAGCTCAACTGGGGACGGGCCAACTCGACTTCGGCCGGTATCCGGCTGGCGGGCGTGGTGCCGCTGGCAGGCTTTGTCTGCGCGCGCGCTGTCGAGCTTTACGGGGGGCAGATTACGCACGTCAGCCTGCCGGTAGCCGCACGTTCGGTGCTGCTGTCCTTACCGGTGTCGGCCGTTGTGCTCCCGGCTACGCTGCCCGGCGTCGGCGATCCGGTTTACGTGAGTTTCGGCGGTCAGTCCGGACAAGGCAACGTGTCCGGTCAGGTGAACCTGCGCACGGTGGGGGAGGAGGCGGGCGTCATCGACCTGCGCGCTCAGCGGTGGATGACGCGCCTGTGGGCAGCCAATTGCGGGCTGCGGCGCGTGCAGTTGCCCGTGCCGGGGGCTGATACCGACGTAGACCGCCTCGAAGAACTGGTACTGGCTTATAACTCGCTCGGTACCTACGACGGCCTGCCGCCGTGGAATTACCTGCCGCTCAGCCTGAAACTGCTGATGCTCGGCTCGGTCGGGGTCGCCGCTGCCGGGAACGGCAACATCAACGGGCAGGTGCTCGCGGCCGGTGGCTCGCTGCCGCCCGCCGACCTCGACCTCTCGGCGCATCACGTGCTGCAATACCTGTACGCCAACGGGGCGGGGCTGAGCGGGGCGCTGACCTACTCGGCCACGGCGCCGTTGACGGAGATCGTCGCGGCCCGCAACCGCTTTACGGCGCTGCACTGGGGCGTGAACGGGCCGATGGTATCGCCTACGCTCCGGCTGCTGATTCTGAGCGGCTACAACGGGGCGGGCATTGTCGGTACCGGGCAGAGTCAGGGGGCGGGGATTGCGGTGCAGGACTTCAGCGGGGCTGTGGGCCTGCGGGTAGCGCGCATCAACGATTCCAGGAGCACGGCCGTCATCTTCCCGGCTGTCAACGGCCTGCTCGAATGGCAGGGGTACGCGAACGCCATCACCAGCATCACAAGGGAAGGCCACGACAACACGAACGCGCTGCCCGCCTCGATGCAGATCTTCCGGCTCGGGGGCGGGGCGCTGAACGCGCCCGGCTGGAGCCCGCTACTTCGCTCCGGTTCCGCCTTTAACACCTCGTATGGCCAAACCACGACGGTCGGTAAGCGGACGCTGTACCTGACGGGCGGCACGGGGCTGGTTGAAATCGACGCCCGGCACAGCAACCTCGATCAGTTGGTCCCACAGGCCAACAAGGCCGCGACCCGCCTGCTGATTTTCTCGCCCATCACGTCCTACTCCCTCAGCTCGGGCTACAACGTGACCACGGAGGCCAACAACAATGCGTTCACGGCCGTGGGAGCGCTCAACCTGACCGGCTACGACTGGGCAACGAACGTCATCGCCAATCACTGTCGGGCGACCAACGCGAGCCTCGTACTGCCCGGTGGGGCGGGGCAGGCAGCCGGGGCAGGCACTTTGGCGCAGCACCCGAACAACCCGGTGCTTCAACTGGAGCTGGCGGGTAACAACTTCGCGGCCTGCCCCATCGGCCCGGCCGACTACCCGAACCTGCTGAGCCTCGACCTCGGGGGGCATCGCACGGCGGGCTACCCGAAGCTCACGGCCATCCCGACCGCGCACATGAGCAACCTGCTCGTCAAGTGCGTCCATACGCAGGCGCTGACCGGTCAGCTCTCGTTTGCCGGGAACGCGCGCCTGCGCTACTTCTACGGCCAGACCAACAAGTTCGGAGCCGCTGCCGGGGCTGCGGCCACCGCGATGCCCGCTGACCTGCGGGAGTTCGTGTGCAGCGACCAGACGCCCGCTGCCGGGCTGGTCAACAAGTTTGATTTCTCGGCCTGCACCGCCGCGACCCTCGACAACCTCATGGCCGACAATGCCCGCGTGGCGGCTGTCACGCTGCCGTCGCGGCCGGTGACGGGCCGCGTGACCTTCGGGAGCAACGCCTCCACGTTCTCGGCGTCCGCGTTCGTGGTGCCGACCGGCTTCTCGATGCCGAATACGGCTTTGCGCTTCTCGCTCGAAGTGAATAATCTGGCATCACTTCCGGCCGGGCTGCTGGCTGCCATCGGCACGTCTATCCGGAGTAAGCAGCTCGTGTTCGGCGGCAATGCCTTGCCCGTCGCCACCATCAATGCCCTGATCGAGCAGGTTTTTTCGACCCGCGCGGCCTTTGCCACTACCACCGACAAGCAGTTGATACTCGCGGGCGGTACCAACGGCGCGCCGACCGGCACGTTCACCGCGCCCGTCGATTACGTGCCGGGAATGAGCGAGGCCGCGCTGACGACAGCGAGCGCGGGCTGGACGGCCCGTCAGAAGCTCTGGGCACTCAATAACCGCTACGGCTGGGCGGTTACCTACAATTCTTAACCGCCTTTCCGGCCTTCCTGATGATTTTCTCCGCCCTCACCCTCAACGCCGAAGCGGTCGCGGTCCTGTCCATTTTTCTCGTGGCCCTGCTGGGGATGACGAGTTGGGGCTTTACGCAGGTATACCGCCAGATTACCAGTGCCACCGAGCGCCTCGAAGGCAAGGTAGACAGCCTGACGACAACGGTCAACGGACTGCAAAACAGCCTCGACAACTCCCGAGCGCGCATCGCCCACCTAGCGAAAGAAAACCGCCGCCTTTCGCGGCTGGTCAACGGCCTGTTCAGAGCCCTCCATAGCTGGGATGTGCTGATGGCGCGCCGCTTCCCCGAGCTGGTGGGCCTGAGCGTGCAGATGCCGAACCTCGAAGCGGATGACCAAGGCAATGATGCCGATTTAGACGATTAACCCCCAAACATTTTATGGCTAACCCCCCTGACCGCCCCCGCCTCAGCGCCGCCGCGCGCTGGGTCAAGAAATGGAACGAAGGCCCGCTGGCGCTCGCCCTGCTGGTCGTGTTCCTGTCCACCCCCGCGTGGCTGCACCGGTTCGACCCGCGCGCCGGCAGCTTCGATCCGGGCTACCTGCACGTCGCCGTGCTGGCCTGCCTGTTTTTCTACGTCACGGCCTTCGTGGCTTGGACGGCTTTCCGGCTGAACTTCCCGCTGCTGGCTAAGGAGTTCGCCGAGTGCCTTGAAGAAGATATCGTCACCGAAAAAGACACCCCCCGCACGTGGCTCGTTTTCTCTTACTCCTTGCGCATCTACTTTGGGTATCTGGCTGCTTTGCTGGTACTGATCGTGGCCGTGCTCTTCAGCGTCCCCCGCTAGTTCCTTCCTCCCTCGTGGCCACGGCTCCGGTTCGCGCCGCCGCCGTGGCCACG
>JANNMJ010000075.1:0-14216 GCA_031397815.1 Hymenobacteraceae bacterium | reverse complement strand
AGAACCCCGTTGGGGTTCCCCGATTGATTGCATAATGCGAACCCCAACGGGGTTCTTTTCCACAGCCCGGGGTTGGCGGCGCTCCGCGCCGACAACCCCGGGCTAATGCGGCTACCCCGGGCTTACGCGGCTACCCTCTGCAAATGCGGCTACCCCGGGTCCAAAGAGCCACTCCAAATTCCCCCTACCGATTATACCAGCTCCGATTCCGGTCAAGCTTAAGGTCGCGCAGCATCGACGAGCGCACGCCGATACTCACGCGGTAACTCTGGTACGAGCCAGTCGGAATCCAGTAGGCCGACATTTCCCAGCAGTGCAAATCGCGCACGATGCCGAGGGACGGCGTGACGAGTTTCAGGGTGCGGAAGTCGAACGGCGCGGCGTAGGTGATGACCCATTTTGGCGTGAGCTTCACGGTGCCGTTGGTAGTGAGGGTGCCGGTTTGCAGCACCTGCTGCCCCTGAGCCGGGCCGCGTGGTGGTGGCGCGATGTAGTTGATGCCGAATTGCATCGAGAGCGTCCAGGGGAGGCTGAAGATGACGTAATCGGGCAGCACGTCCATCCCCGGCACCATCGTCTGGCCGACCAAATCCGACGACCCTTGCAGCGCCCCGAGCTGCGGCGCGTTCGGCGGAATCGTGCGCTGGTTGGCGGTCATCGCGCGCTGCTCGGAGTTGAAGGAGAAGCTGATGTTGAGGTTCGCGCTTTGCAGGCGCAGCAGCTTGAAGCCCGGCCCTTCCACGAGGTAACGGTTGATGGTGCGCCCGGCCGTATCGCGCTGATACGGGTTGAGCTGGATGCCGTTGAGGCCGATATCGATGAGGCCGAACAGGCGCGTCGAGAGGTTCGCCGAGAACGGCGAGAGGCGCATCGAGTCGGCGAGGAGGTTGTAGGAGCTGCTGATGCTCATCTGGTTGATGAGCATGACTTTGCGCGGCTTGCCGGTGGTGTCGTTGGCGGCGGCGCGGAGCTTGGCCTCAATCTGACTGTTCAGCCCGAAGCTGATGACACTACTCTTGCCGCCGCCCGGCACGCCCGCATAGCGCGGCAGCGAGCGGATGGTGCCGGTAGAATCAGTCCGAATTCCCTCTTGATAATACCCGAACTGCGCGCCGCCGTAATCCGGCGAATACCCGTAGGAAACCGAGGGGTTGATGACCGTCCGGACCGCCTGCACTCTCCACGTCTTCGGCAGATTGAGCATCCCGTAGAGCCGCGTGGTGGCGTTGAGCGAATACGTGTACGTGTAAATCCGGTACAGCCCGCGCGAGGTATCGACGCGCACGCCCGCCGAATCTGGTACGTAGGTGTAGTTGAACTTGCGGAACGTCCAGCGCTCGCCGTAGCTCACGCCCGGCGAGAAGTTGATGTGCTTGACGGTGTACGTGCCCAGCCCAACGTTGATGTTGTGGTTGACAGTGGAGTTGCCGTTCCGCAGAATCGCGCCGAGGCCGTCGGTTTTGAGTGTGAGGGCGCGGTCGGTGCGCGGGAGGCCGACGACGTTGCTCAGCCCCGCAATGCTGCTGCGCGTGCGCAAGGTGCTGAACTGGTTCGAGGCCGCGAGCTGGTAGCTCACCGTCAGGTTATTGAACACCCGCCGACCGGTTTTGAGCGCGAGCCACCGCAGCGGCGTCTGCTGCTGCATCCCGAAGCTGAAATCGGGAAGGGTGAAGTCCATGCGCGGGAGGGCCGTGCCGGTGCCGCCCGACTGCGACTGCCGCAGCGAGATCGTGTAGCTGAACGGCGAGTTCGGTACCACTTTCTGATAGCTGATCGTCGAGTTGAACGTCGGGGTCAGGATGTTCTGCACCGACGTATTCACCTGCCCCCGGTAAAACCCCGACGAACCGGCATCGACCGACGCCGAGAAGTTGCCCGCGCCGGGACGCGTAACCGGCCGGTGCTGCCACGTAATCCGAACCTGATCGGCGGAGCGGACGATGGCGTTCGGGTTGAGGTCGGTGCCGAACCCCAATTGCTGCCCCGGCTCGGCGCGCAGGTACGAGAGCTGGATGCCGCCGTCGAACTTATAGAGCTTGCGGTATTGCACGTCGGTGCGCGCCGCCCATCCGCCGAGGGTGTAAAAATCCCCCGTCAGCTTCACGCCGATGTGCCGCGACGCCGCCCAGTAGTACCCGCCGTTGGTCAGGAAAAACCCGCGACTGACCGACTCACCATAAGTAGGAATCAGAATCCCCGACGAGCGTGATTTCGGCGTCGGAAAATATCCGAACAAAAAGCCGAGCGGCGTCGGAATATCCCCGATGACGAGATTGAACGGGCCGCTGACGATTTTCTCGCCCGGCACCACCTTCATCTTACTCGCGGCGATGTAGTAGTGCGGGTGCACCAAATCGCAGGTGGTGTACTGGCCGTGGAGGCCGTACAACTCGTTTTCGGAGTTGCGCTTTACGGCTTCGGCGTGCACGAAGCCTTCGCCTTGCTTCGTAATTGCCTCGGTAATCTTTCCCTTTTTCGACTTGAAATTGTAGGCGATTTTTTTCGCTTCGTACTGCTCGCCTTTGTCGCTGAAAATCGGCGTCCCGATGAGCTTGCCCGTCGAGTCCGGCGCGCCTTCGGCGGTCACGAGGTTTTGGCCGTACTCGATCTTCACCAATTCCGCTTCCAGATTGGTCGTGCCGTACACGATGTGCGCGTCGCCGTACAGATACGCCACTTTGCCGGGCGCATCGAGCCGAATCGAGTCGCGGGCCGTATACGTGATGGTCGTTTCGATATCGCGCTTCCCGGCGCGGCGGCCGAGCGGCACTTTTAGGGTGTCGGTCGGGGTGGCTTTGACGTTAGTAATGCCGGTGCGCCGCAGCGAATCGGCCTTCGAAGGGCTGCGAGTGGTCGTGCGCGCCGAATCGGCCTGCACGGGAACCGTGGCAGGAGTTGTCAGCGGAAGGCTACGCGGCGGCTGGCCCGGCGTTTGCCCCCGCGCTCGGCCGCTCAGGGCCAGCAAAATCAGCAGGCCGAGTAGCCGTAAGGAAGGCATAAAACGTAGCACAGACGACGAAGCCAGAAGGAACAACCTAGTTTTGTGCAAAATTAGCCGATGCCCGACGCCCGCCCCTCCACTTTACCCCGCCGCCGTCGGCGATTCACGCGCCTCCTAACGCACGGCCGGGCCGGTTTCGCGTGGGTAGTCGTGTGTTTGGTGGCTATCGGCTTGAGTATGAGTAGCTGGAAGGGCAGCGTGGCAGCGCGCCCCTACAAAGTCCGCACCGTGGTGATTGATGCGGGGCACGGCGGGAAAGACAAAGGCTGCAACGGCAAAAGCGCGTTCGAGGCTGATATCGCCCTGAAGCTGGCGCTCGGCGTGGGGCGGCGGATTCAGGATTCGATGCCCGATACGAAAGTCATCTACACCCGCAAGACGGATGTGTTCGTGGAGCTGATTGAGCGCGCGGAAATCGCGAACCGCGCCGGCGCCGACGTTTTCATCTCGATTCACCTCAACTCGGGGCCGTCGGCGGCGCGGGGGACGGAAATCTGGACGATGGGACCGGCAAAGTCCGACGCGAACCTCAATGTCGCGAAGCGCGAGAACGCCGTCGTGTTGCAGGAGCGCGACTACAAGCAGAACTACGGCGGCTTCGACCCGCATTCCCCCCAAAGTCATATTCTGTTTTCGCTCTTCCAAAGCGCCTACATCGAAAACTCGCTGCGGTTTGCTCAGCAGGCCGACCGGCAGCTTCGGGCCGCCGGACGACCGAGCCGGGGCGTAAAACAAGCCGGTTTCATCGTCCTCTGGAAGACCGCGATGCCATCGGTTCTCATCGAAGCAGGCTTCCTGACCAACCCCGCCGACGAAAAGCTGCTCAACACTTCCGACGGGCAAGCGTACACGGCCGCAGCGATCTTCAAGGCGTTCAAGGCGTATAAGCGACAGCTTGAAGCCCTCGATTAGCGTTTTTCGCGTTTACGGCGCTGTTCTGGACGGACGGTTTCGCAGGTTTTGATTTTTCGGCTTCCTCTAGAATGAATAGAAAGAAGCGGCTGACAGAATCAAAAATCACGAACCGTTAACCCGATACAAGGCCTGAAGGCGGAATACTGAAAATTAAAAACCAATTACCGTGCGTTTTTCTAAAGAGTTACGCGTTGCCCTGCTGGCCTTGGTCGCGTGCACGTTTCTGTATTTTGGGTACCGATTCCTGCGCGGTACCGACTTCTTTTCGTCCACCCGCACCTATTACGCCGAGTACCCGAACGTAGAGGGCTTGGCGGTATCGTCGCCGGTCGTGGATCAGGGCGTGAAGGTGGGTATCGTGAAGCATATCGAGCTGAAGCAGGACCGCGCGAACTCGGTGCGCGTCACGATTGAGGTGGATAAGAAGCTGGAGCTGGGCGATTCGACCGTCGCGGTGCTCGCGTCGTCGTCGCTCCTCGGCGGGAAGATGATTGACCTCAACATGGGCCACAGCCGCGTGAAGTACGAAGGCGGCGAAACCCTCCGCTCATTCGCTCCGCAAAGCCTCACCGATTTGTTCGCCTCGAAAGCGCAGCCGCTCATCGGGCGCATTGACTCGACGCTCATCAAGTTCAACGAGGTGTTCAACGTGGATGCCAAGAAGAGCATTCAGGCCACCCTCGCCAACTCGGAGGCTTCTACGGCGGCGCTGCGGCAATTGCTGGTGCAGAACCAAGCGAACATCGCCGAGATTACGGCCAATATGGCGTCGCTCACGACCTCTTTCAAGGGCACGGCGCGCAAGCTCGACCGCCTCAGTAACAACCTCGCACTCCTCAGCGACTCGCTCAAGGACGTCAATTTCGCCAAAGTGGTCCGCGAGCTGGACTCTACGGCCACGGCCGCGCACAAGCTCGTCGCGCAGCTCAACTCGAAGAACGGCTCGCTCGGCAAGCTCATGTACGACGACTCGCTCTACACCAACCTCAACAAGTCTTCCGCCGACCTCGACAAGCTCCTCGTCGACTTCAAGGAAAACCCGAAGCGGTACGTGAGCTTCTCGGTCTTCTCGAAATCCCGCGTGCAAGAGGCGACGTCGGTGACGGGGAATGATAAGGTGATTGTGAAGAAAGCCGGGGCGGTGGACGTGACGCCGCCGCCTAAGAAGAAGTAGGCGGTAAGCCGTCATTCGTATCAAACGCCCGCTGGTCCACCTCGTGACCGGCGGGCGTTTCGCGTGTTTCCCAAGTACTCGCGCGGGGCTCTGCCCCGTGCGGGCTATTCGCGGGCCTCTGGCCCGCCATCCCAATCGGCGCATTCCTACGTATCCGGCACCGTCTCGGTGCCGGTGGTTGGGGGCCGATTGGTCTCATTAGCTCCGGCACCGGGACGGTGCCGGGTACGTAGGTTGGCAACTCAAGAGACCTGCGAATACACCCCACGCGACTAGAACCCCGCATAAAAGCCCCCGAAACGCACTAAGCAGCAGGCGGCTCGGGGAGCGGAGCTTGCACGAGGCTCTGGACCCAGTCTTCGCCGGCGGGGGTGAGGCGGTAGTGCCAGTAGCGGCCGTCGGTGGGCAGGCGGAAAGATTCGGCGTAACTACGAGCAGCCAAGCCGCGCAGGTTGCGCGTCACCCACGTATCGGCGCGGTTGAGGGTGCGAGCCAGCGCTAGGGCGCTCCATTCGGATTGGCCCAGAAAGGCGTAAAGCAGCTCGGCGGCGCTGCGGTGGGCGCGCGGGTAATGCTGCAAACCGGCAGCAGCTACCCCGTCGGCAAGGCGAGTCAACACGCTCTCGCGGTCGAAGCGCAGGGGGGTAGGAGCGGGGTTGTCGCGCTGATACAGGCGGTGCGCGAAGGCTTCGATGGGGTCATAGGGATTAGTCATCGGGCGGGTCAGAAGACGGGTTATGGGACAAAAGTAACGGGTCGCGGCTACGTACGGGTCGATCCAAGCTCAATGTAAAGGTGTCGGCGCTGTTGCGTAGTAGACCTAAGTAAAATGTCAGGATACCGACGCTGCTGAATAATAGACCTAAGCACAATGTCAAGGTGCCGACGCTGCTGGATAATAGACCTCAGTACAATGTCGGGGTATCGACGCTGTTGCGTAGTAGATCTCAGCTAAATCTAGGCAAGTCGGCGCTCTTGTATGAGCGCCCGGGCTTTGGCCCGCACCCCCGGGCGGCGCATTTCTATCGCACGCGGCAGGCGCTCCCCTTGATGCCTATACCCCTGCCCGCGTACCTTCGTGAAGCCGCTCCGGCTCCCCGGCGCGGCTTTCCCACACTCCCCAACTTTCGGCCAATGACCCAGCCCGCCGCTGCGCCCGCCCCCGTGCGCGACCTCGCCTACCACCAGAACGACGACCAGAACAAGCAGCTCCTGTATCAGCTCCGCGAACGCCTGAAAAAGGCCGCCCTCGGTGGGGGCGCCAAGCGGATGGAGGCGCACAAGGCGAAAGGCAAGCTCACGGCGCGTGAGCGCATCGCGGCGCTCGTGGACCCCGGGACGGAGCCGCTCGAAATCGCCGCCCTCGCCGGGGAGGGGATGTATGCCGAGCACGGCGGCTGCCCGTCGGGCGGCGTGGTGGTGGTGATTGGCCGGATTCAGGGCCGTCAGGCGGTGGTCGTGGCGAACGATGCCACGGTGAAAGCGGGGGCGTGGTTCCCGATTACGGGCAAGAAGAATCTGCGGGCACAGGAAATCGCCATCGAAAACCGCCTGCCGATTGTGTATTTGGTCGATTCGGCGGGGGTTTACCTGCCGATGCAGGACGAAATCTTCCCCGATAAAGAGCATTTCGGGCGCATCTTCCGCAATAACGCGGTGATGTCGTCGATGGGGCTGATTCAGATTGCCGCCATTATGGGGCCGTGCGTGGCGGGCGGGGCGTACCTGCCGATTATGTCGGACGAGGCGCTGATTGTCGATGGGTCGGGGTCGGTGTTTCTGGCGGGTTCGTACCTCGTGAAATCGGCCATCGGCGAGTCTATCGATAACGAAACCCTCGGCGGCGCCACCACGCACTCGCAGATTTCGGGCGTCACCGATTACCAGTGCAAGGACGATAACGACGCCCTGACGCGCATCCGCAACATCTTCGACAAGCTCGGCGAAGAGCCGAAAGCGGGGTTCAGCCGCACGGCGCCCACCAAGCCCGCCCTCGAAGAAAAAGAGATTTACGGCCTCTTCCCCGCCGACCGCGTGAAGCCGTACGACATGCGCGAAATCATCTACCGCTTGGTCGATAATTCCGAGTTCGAGGAGTACAAGGAAGGCTACGGCCAAACGCTCCTCTGCGGCTTGGCGCGCATCGACGGCTGGGCGGTGGGCATCGTGGCGAACCAGCGCAAAATCGTCAAGAGCAAGAAGACGGGGATGCAGATGGGCGGCGTGATTTATTCGGATTCTGCTGATAAAGCCGCGCGGTTTATTATGAACTGCAACCAGAAAAAAATCCCCCTCGTGTTCCTGCAAGACGTGAGCGGGTTTATGGTCGGCTCCCAGTCCGAGCACAACGGCATCATCAAGGACGGCGCGAAAATGGTGTCGGCGATGGCGAATTCGGTGGTGCCGAAATTCACGATTCTCGTCGGCAACTCCTACGGCGCCGGTAACTACGCGATGTGCGGCAAAGCCTACGACCCGCGCCTCATCGTGGCGTGGCCGACGGCGCAGCTCGCGGTGATGAGCGGCGCGGCAGCGGCGAATACGCTCCTTCAGATTCAGGTAGCGTCGTTGAAGGCGAAGGGGGAAGTAATTACCCCGGAAGCCGAAAAAGAGCTTCTAGACCGCATCAAAGCGCGGTACGACGAGCAACTATCCCCGTACTACGCGGCGGCGCGCATCTGGGTCGATGCCATTATTGACCCGCTCGATACCCGGCGCGTCATCTCCGAAGGCATCTCCGCCGCGAACCACGCCCCGATTACCCGGCCGTATAACGTAGGCGTAATTCAGACGTAAGAGAGTTATTTCCCACGAATTTCAGGAATTTGAACACGAATTTTATCTTACAAGAATTCGTGTTCAAATCTCTGAAATTCGTGGGAGTACCTTCAGACGTAAGAGAACTATTTTCCACGAATTCCAAGAATTTGAACACGAATTTTATCTTGCAAGAATTCGTGTTCAAATCTCTGAAATTCGTGGGAGTACTTTCGATGTTAGCGTTCAACTATGACGACTGCTGAAATCAAAGCCCTGCTCTCTCTCCTCGACGACTCCGACCCGGAAGTTGCGCTGCACGTTCATCAGCGGCTTGCGTCGTTGGGGGAGGCGGTGATTCCGGTGGTGGAGGAAATCTGGGAGTCTTCCCTCGACCCCGAAGAGCAGCACCGCCTCGAAGAGTTGGTGCATCGGCTGCAATTCGAGGGCTTGCAACGGCGGCTTGCGGCGTGGAAAGAAGGCGGCGCCACCGACCTCCTCGAAGGCATGTGGCTCGTCAATCAGTATCAATACCCCGACGCCGACCTCCCCGCCCTTCACCGCGCCCTCGACGAGTATTACTACGAGGCGTGGGTGATGCTCCGGCCCGACCTGCACCCCTTCGACCAAGTAAAAGCCCTGAATTACGTGCTCTTCCGGCAGGCGCGCTTCTCGGCGAATACTCAGAATTTCCACTCGCCCGCCAACTCCGCGCTGAGCCGGGTGTTGGAGAGCCGTCGGGGTAATCCGCTGACGCTGTGCGTGATTTATCTGCTATTGGCGCGTCGCCTCGGAATGCCGATTCACGGCGTGAACCTGCCGAACCTGTTCATCCTCACCTGGAAACCCGCCCAAGGCGCCGGTTCCGGTGAAGCGCAGTTCTACATCAACGCCTATAACCGCGGCCTCCTCCTCACCCGCGAGGACGTCGCGAACTACGTCCAGCAGCTCGGCCTCCCACCCGCCGACCTCTATTTCGAGCCGTGCGCGCCGATTGATATCGTCCGTCGCGCCTTCCGCAACCTCGCCCTTTCCTTCGAGAAACTCAACGAGCCGGATAAAGTCATCGAAGTCAACCTCCTGCTCGATGTGCTCGGCGAGGAGCGCATCGCGCCGCCTGAGTCAGAAGAAGATGAAGGTGGTGAGGATGGGGAGGAGTAGGGGGGGGATTGTGGTTTGACGTATTGTGGCCGGCGTGTGGCCGGCGTGTGGCCGGCGCGTAGCCAGCGCGTAGCCAGCGCGTAGCCCGGGGTAGATTTTTTATCAAAAATCAACCCCGGGCTTTGGAGAAGAACCCCGTTGGGGTTCCCCGATTGATTGCCTAATGCGAACCCCAACGGGGTTCTTTTCCACAGCCCGGGGTTGGCGGCGCTTTGCGCCGACTACCCCGGGCCACGCGCCGCGCCGACTACCCCGGGCCACGCGCCGCGCCGACTACCCCGGGCCACGCGCCGCGCCGACTACCCCGGTTCACGCCCGCTCCGGTACACGCCCCTCCTAATACTCCGTCCGCCCGTCCGCTGCTGACCACGCTTCAAACCCTGCCAACGCTTCCTCGCGGAGCAGGGGCGTCATGGGGATGGCGCGGGCGGGGAGGGGCTTATCCAATTCCTCGTAGATGAACTGGTCGTCGAAGCCGATGGCGGCGGCGTCTTGCTTGGTGTTGCCGTAGAACACGCGGGCCGGGCGTGCCCAATAGATGGCGCCGAGGCACATCGGGCACGGCTCGCAGGACGTGTATAGGTCGCAACCGTCGAGCTGGAAGGTGTTGAGCGCGGCGCAGGCTTTGCGGATAGCGTCTACTTCGGCGTGGGCGGTGGGGTCGAGGGAAGAGGTGACTTGGTTGAAGCCGCGCGCCACAATCTGCCCGTCTTTCACAATCACGCAGCCGAACGGGCCACCACCCCGCGCCACATTCTCGACGGAAAGCCGGATGGCTTCGCGCATAAAGTCTTCGTGCGTCATCGTCGTCGTCATCATCAACATCAATTACTGTAAAGCGAAAGTAAGCTCATTGGCCCCGGCGGTCAGCGGCATTCTTCTTTGGTGAGCGCCTCGTTGAGCTTAATGGCCGCCCACGACGCTTCCGCCGCCGCAATGATGGCCTGCTGGGGGCCGGGGTCGAGGTCGCCGGCGGCGTATACGCCGGGTTGGCTGGTTTGGCCGTTTTTGTCGGTCCAGACGGCGCCGGTTTGGGTGATGCGGCAGCCAAGCTGCACGGCCAGCTCGGAACGCTGATGCTGTTCGGCGTGCAGGAAAAGGGCGGTTCGGGGGAGTTTCTGACCGCTTTTGAAGAGGACGTGGCGTAAGTCGCCGCTCGGGGTGCCGACTAACTCGGCGATTTCGTCGGAGCAAATCCGCACGCCTTGCGCCCGCAGCTTGCTCACGGCGTGCTTGCTGAGGCCGCTCGGCCCGTCGGTAAGCAGCACCACATCTTCGCTCCAACGGCTCACCAGCAGCGACAGTCCGTAGCCGATTTTGCCGCGCCCGTACACCGCCAGCGGCTTTTGGCGCACTTCCCAGCCGTGGCAATACGGGCAGTGCAGCACCCCGCGCCCCCACAGCTCGCGGGCGCCGAGCAGGGGCGGCAGCTCGTCCAGAACGCCCGTACACAGCAGCACGCGCCGCGCCGTGACCGCCACCGCCGGGCCTTCATCGGAAGCCGCCACGGCCGTCAGACTGAAATGGCCGCGCTGCCGGGTGATGCCGGTGATACGAACCGCCCGAATCTGCACCGATTCATACGGCTTGAGCTGGTCGCGCCCGATTTTGAGCAGCTCGGCGGGCGGGGTGCCGTCGCGGGTGAAAAACGCGTGAACTGCCGGGGACGGCGCATTGCGCGGCGGCCCGCCGTCGCACACCAGCACCCGTCGGCACGCCCGGCCCAGCGTGAGCGCGGCGCTCAGTCCCGCCGACCCGGCGCCCACGATCACCACATCGAACTCGGTTTGCGGTCCGGTCGTCCGGCGCGGGCGCGGCGGGGGCAGAAGAAGCGTGGTGGGCATAGGGAACGGGTATCTAATCGGCCTTCAACTGCAAGCACCGGGGTGGGGTTGCGCGGGCAAGCCCGCTCCCCCGATTTGGGGATAGTAGGCAGGCACCCGAAAAGGAGAGTTTTGTCAGCACGCAAAGCCGCCGCTCGCTTTCGCTTTTAGCGTGTCTGACCCCATGCGTATCCCAGTATTACCTCTCGTCATTGTCATCGTTCAGGCGTTTTTGCTGACGCTCCCCGCGCCAGTCCAAGCCCAAGCCCTACTACCCGATGGTAGCTTCGGGACGGCCGGTAAGGCTTACACCTCGTTCGGCTTTTTAGGGGCTTACGGGACCGCCGTCGCGATTCAGGCCGACCAGAAAATAGTAGTGGCGGGCACGTATGGCTCGAACACCGACTGGGTCGTGACGCGCTACCTGCCAAGCGGTCAGCTCGACCCCACGTTCGGGGTGAGCGGAGTCCAGATTTTCAATTTCGGCTTCTCGTACGAGGAGTGTTTCGCGGTAGCGGTGCAACCCGACGGGAAGTTGTTGCTCGGCGGGCAAGGGAACGGCGATTACGCGCTCTTGCGCTTGCTGCCGAATGGGCAGCCCGATGCCACGTTCAACTCGACGGGGCGGGTGAGCTTCTCGTTCGGCGCTGGCAATGGGTCCACGATTAACCGCATTCTCGTGCAGCCGGATGGGAAGATTGTCGCCACCGGTTTCGCGTACAGTGGCACCAGCTTCGATTTTGCCGCCGCTCGTTTCCTGCCATCCGGGGCGGTAGATGCGGCTTTCGGGACGGCCGGGAAAGCATTGATTGCGATGGGCCCCGGCCGCGACCAAGGCCGCGATGCGCTTCTGCAACCCGACGGCAAGGTGGTCATCGTCGGCGAAAGCTTCGATAACCAAGGCAACACACGGTTCGGCATCTGCCGCCTGACCGCCAGCGGCACCCTCGATACGAGCTTCGGTACGGGCGGCAAGACGGTGAGCACGCGCACCGCGAACGCCGATAACAAGCTGACCTGCGTGGCGCGGCAGCCGGACGGAAAGCTGGTGGCGGGTGGTCACGTCGTCGGTGATTTCGCGCTCGTGCGCTACACCGCTTCCGGCGCGATTGATAACACGTTCGGCACGGCGGGGTATACCGTTACCGATTTCGGGAATTTTCAGGACCACGCCTACGCCCTGGGCTTGCAGCCCAACGGCAAGATTCTGCTGGCCGGCTCTGGCTATACGGTCGGGATGAACGGGCTGGTCCATTTTGCCGTCGCGCGTTACACCACCACCGGGGCGCTCGATGCCTCGTTCGGTGCCGCCGGGAAGCTCGTCGCGACGATGGGCGCCTACCGCAGTGAGATTCAGGATATGGCTTTTCAAGCCGACGGCAAGCCGGTTTTCGTCGGGGGTTCGGAAGATATTCAGGGCAACCCGACCGATTTTGCGCTCATGCGCCTGACGTCGGCCAGTGTAACGGGGCTTTCTGACGAAACCGCGCCCGCAACCGGCTTTCAACGGTGCCAAGTATCAGTATCGCCCGTGCCTTTGACCGAAGCCAGCACGTTGCGGGTGGCGCTCGCTCAGCCGGGGCCGATTCAGGGGGAAGTTTTGGATGCGACCGGACGGCGGGTACTCACTTTTTCCGCCGGACCGCCCGACCGCCAAACGCCCACCGCCACCGAGTACACGCTGCCGCTCAGAGAGCTGGCCGCCGCTCCGGCCGGGCTTTACTTCATTCATCTGACCTCGGCGCAAGGCCGCCTGACGATGCGCTTGATGCGGTAAAGGCGCTGCCTCAATCTTCCCATCACTTTCAATAAAACCGAAAAATGGAACGTCGTGACTTCTTATGGCAAACGGGCTTGCTGGCCGCCTACGGCCTCGTTGCGCCAACCGACGCAGTCGCGCTCAACCCGGCGGGGCACCCGGCCGGTCAGGCGCCGCTCGCCCCGGTGCTGATTCCTGCGGAAGCGCCCCTCGACCCCAAAGGCGGGATGGACATCCGGGTGCGCGTGCGGTCGGGGATGACGAATGGGCTGTTTTCGAGTGTCGAGTGTGCGGTGGCGCCCAAGAAGATGGGGCCGTCGCCGCATCATCATCTGGAGCTGGATGAGCTGATGCTGGTGCTCGAAGGCACCGCGAGCGTCCTCGTCGGCGATGCGGTCGTGGAAGTGCCCGCTGGTGGCTGGCACCTGCGCCCCCGGCTGCTCAAGCACACCTTCTGGAACGCCTCCGACCAGCCCCTGCACTTCATTGATATGTATTTCAATCAGCCGTTCGAGGAGTATCTGGAAAGAATCTTCCACGAGCTTACCCCCGAAAAAGGCTTCCCGAGTGGGTCGGAAGCCAAGCAAAAGGAAATCGCGGCGCTCACCCGAAAGTTCGGGGTGGTCCACACCGCCACCGCCTACGCCGAACGCGACGCTATCGTCAAGCAGTACGGCCTTTCGTAATCGACTGCATCCAGTCGCCCAGCGCCTCTGCCACCACCGCCGGTTCTTCGAGCATCGCCATATGCCCCGAATCGGCCGCTTCCACGAGTTGCGCGCCTTTTTCCACGAGCGCCTGCTGTGCGCGGGCGGCGTCGGGCGGCACTACGGGGTCGTGCGTTCCGGCCAGAATCAGGACCGGAAAAGTGGCGTTCCGTAAAACATCGGCACGGTCGGGGCGGTCACGCAGGGCGCCGATGGTGCCCGCTAGCGTGGCAGTTGGCAGCGCGGCGGCGCGGGCCACGTACTCTGCAATCGGTCCAGCCAATCGCGCCGCGTGCTTCGGCCCGATCAGCGGCTCAATCAGCTTCGGCACCAGCCGCCGCGCCCCATTCGCTTCCAAATGCGCGATTTGCTCGTTCCGGCTCTGCTGCTTCTCCACTGAATCGGCCGCCGAGGTGGAATGAATCAGCGCCAAACCCGCCACTTTCTGCGGATACCGCGCCGCATAAGCCAGCGCGAGGTAGCCGCCCATTGAGTGGCCTGCCAACACGGCTTTTTTCACCTGATGCCCCGTCAGATACGCATCGAGCCACTCGGCCTGCGCGTCTAAACTGAAATCAGTCGGCGCCGCCGTCCCCCCGAAACCGGGTTGATCAGGCGTCAGAATATCACCGAGGTCGGGCGGCAGTAATGCGGTGACTTCCCGCCAGATACTGGAATCGAAGGGGAAGCCGTGAAGGAGAACGAGCGTGGGTTGCATACCCAAAATACGCACCGTAGCGCGGACAGTTCGGTAGAGAGTGAGTGAGCCTCGCCGTATTTGACGCGGGGCTCCAGCCCCGTGTCGGGTATTCGCAGGTCTCTTGACCTGCCAGCCTACGTACCCGGCACCGTCTCGGTGCCGGAGCTGCTTAGGCCAATCAGCGCTCAACCACCGGCACCGAGACGGTGCCGGGTACGT
>JANNMJ010000055.1:0-19928 GCA_031397815.1 Hymenobacteraceae bacterium | reverse complement strand
ACGCGCGGCCAACGCGCACCCGGGGTAGCCTTCGGCAACCCCGGGCTTCTGGGATGAAACCCCTTCGGGGTACTTCGGGGGAGATTTTGGGAGATGTGGGGGAAGGCTCAGTCCTTAATGGCCGAGCATAGGAGTTGCCATTATGTAGTCTGCTCCCGAAAAATCCCCGACGTTTGTAGTCGAATTCCCCTCATTTCGCTCCCTCTCCCCTACCCCATATGTCGGTCCATTCGGAAATTAAGCGCGTCACGACGCATCAGCTCCTGACGATGAAGGAGCGCGGCGAAAAGATTGCGATGCTCACCGCGTACGATTTTTCGATGGCCCGCCTCCTCGATATGGCCGGGGTCGATGTGTTGCTCGTCGGCGATTCGGCTTCTAATGTGATGGCGGGGCACGAAACGACCCTCCCGATCACCCTCGACCAGATGATTTACCACGCCGCCTCCGTGGTGCGCGGCGTGAAGCGGGCGCTGGTGGTGGTGGATTTGCCGTTCGGCTCTTACCAAGGTTCCTCGCGGGAAGCGCTGCGGTCGGCGATTCGGATTATGAAGGAATCCGGTGGCCACGCCGTGAAGCTCGAAGGCGGTGCGGAAGTCAGTGAATCCATCACCCGCATCCTCACGGCGGGCATTCCCGTGATGGGCCATTTGGGCCTCACGCCGCAGAGCATCTACAAGTTCGGCACCTACACGGTGCGCGCCAAGGAAGAAGCTGAAGCGCAAAAGCTCCTCGAAGACGCTCGCCTACTCGAAGAGCTGGGCTGTTTCGCGCTCGTGCTGGAGAAGATTCCCGCGTCCCTCGCCGCCCGCGTGGCGCAGGAGATCAAGATTCCGATTATCGGCATCGGCGCCGGGCCGGGGGTTGATGGGCAAGTGCTCGTCGTCCACGATATGCTCGGCCTCACCACCGAGTTCAAGCCGCGCTTCCTCCGCCGCTACGCCGAGCTGGGCACCGCCATTCATCAAGCCGTCGAGCATTTTGTGGCGGATGTGAAGGCGCTGGATTTCCCGACGGATAAGGAAGCTTATTGAATTTAATTAATAATTAGTAATTAAGAATTAATAATTGGGCGCTGTGCGGGTTAGCGGGGACTTGAGCGTCGCTGATAGGGAGCGCCGTTAGTTGTCCTTGTCCTTGTCCTTGTACTGTCCGGATTCGACGCAAGTCATCAGGGCGCGTTGCTGTAGCTCACGCCCACCGTGATATTGGTGTTGCCGCGGCTCTTCTGCTCTACTACGCGCTGCTCGAACGTGTAAACGTAGGCGGCGGTTAGGGCGAGGCGCTGGGTGATGCTCACGGCGAGGGTGGTGGTGTTCGCCCAGCGCACATCCTGCGCGTGGGCGATGCGCGGCTGGTAATACGTGCTGCTGCTAGCGCGCAGCGCCCCCACGCGGTACGCCAGCTTGAGCCGCGTCGACGATCGCCAGACCGTGCGCGCAGTGCCGTCGGAGAACTGGGTGGCTTCCCGCAGAATCAGGTTGCTGACGAGGATTTCGCGGCCGTTGGCTTCATCGCGCACAAATGCCCAGCCCGGCCCCGCGCCCACCTGCGTCCGGTACCGGATGCCGCGCAGATTCGAGCGCTCATACGTGCCGAGCGCGTACGCCCGGAAGCGTTCGAGGCGGTAATACGGCGCCAATGTGGCGAGCAGCTCACGCTCGCGCAGCCGCGCATCCTGCCGCCCGTAGCTGAAGCTTCCCGTCAGGGGCACTCCGAAATGGCGTCCCTGCGCCCACGTCAAAGCCTGCGCGGTGGTGAACAGGGTGCGCTCGACGGCGCCCGATGTGTAAATGCCCGTTAGCTGGCTGTTGTAGCGCCACGTAGCCGCTTGCGGGACGGGCGGCGCCGCCGTGGCTTCGGCCGGAGCTTGCGCGTGCGCCGCCCACGGGCTGAGGAAGAGGCCCGTCACCAGCAGCATAAGCCAACGCGGCGCTTCGAAATGGCTCAGCATTCGGGGGTTTTTCAGGGAGAGGATGGGGAGATGATGGGAAGGAAGGAGCGGCAAATTACGGGCAGCCCGCAGCGCCCGACATACGCGCTTAACCTGTGCTGGCGTTGGCACCGCTTACCTTGTATCCCGCTTCAACGCCCGTTTTTTATGCTGACCCCGCCGCCGCCCTTGCCTTCCTCGACTCCCCCGCCGCCATCTGCTTCTGTCCTCGACCGCCTGAACGGCTGGTTGCGGCACTCGATTATGATTAAGCTCCTTGCCATCGGGTTTTTGCTGCTGTTGCTGCTGATTCCGACGTCGATGGTGGAGAATCTGATTGGCGAGCGGGCGCAGTTCCGCGACAATGCCTTAGCCGATGTGAGCAGCAAATGGGGTGGTCCGCAGCTCCTGACCGGGCCGGTGCTCGTGCTGCCGTACCGCTACAAGGAGCGCGAAAACAACCAAATCGTGACGCGCACCGCCTACGCGTGCTTCCTCCCCGATTCGCTCACCACCACCGGCGAGCTTCTCCCCGAACGTCGCCAACGGAGCCTGTACGACTTGGTCGTGTACCGCGCCAAGCTCCACGTACGCGGCTCGTTCCGCACCGAAGCCCTCACGAATTGGAGCATTGACCCCACTGATGTGCTCTGGAACGAAGCGTTCGTCGCGACCGGCATCTCCGACCTCAAAGGCATCCGCAACGCCGTCGCCCTCCGCTGGGACGGCAACGTGCAGCGGTTTCAACCCGGCTTGCCCGCCGCCGAAGCTCTCCCGTACGGCACGGCGCCGGGTGCGTCGGCGCTCACCACGGGCCTGCCGGTGCGCGGGTCGGTATCGTACGTGGAAGAGATGCCGTCGGTGAATGCCGTGGAGGGTGGCCAGGAAAGTACGGGCGGCCTCAACGTGCGCGTGCCGATTCCGGATGAAGCCGCACTTGCCGCGCGCCACGCGTTCAGCTTCGATTTAGACCTCAACGGCTCCACCGGGCTGCTCATCGCGCCGCTCGGCCGCACCACCGACGTGCGGCTCACCTCGCCGTGGGCGTCGCCGAGCTTCATCGGCTCGTTTCTGCCGCGCGAGCGCACCGTCCGGCCCGACGGCTTCCGTGCCTCCTGGACTGTCCTCAACCTCAACCGCAACTACCCCCAGCGCTGGCGCACCGCCGACAATCAGCGCCCGTCCGTCGATGGCTCCACGTTCGGGGTGCGGCTGTTGGTGCCGGTCGATGAGTATCAGAAATCGATGCGCGCGGTGAAGTATGCGCTCTTGCCGCTCGCGCTCACGTTCCTGATTTTCTTCTTCGTCGAAGTCCTGCAACGGCGCCGGATTCACCCCGTGCAATACCTGTTGGTGGGTTTGGCGCTCGTCATCTTCTACCTCCTGCTTCTCGCCCTCGGCGAATACATCCGCTTCAACGCCGCGTACCTGACGGCCGCCGTGGTGGTGGTCGGGCTGGTGACGGCCTACGTGGCGGGCATTTTCCGGCGCGCCCAGCTCACGGCCGTCACGGCGGGGGTTTTGACGCTGATTTACGGGTTCGTGTTCACCATCCTTCAGCTCGAAGATTACGCGCTCCTGATCGGCTCCATCGGCCTGCTGTTGATTCTGGCGCTGGTGATGTGGCTCTCGCAGAAGATTGATTGGTACGCGGCGGGGAGTGCTACCGAGTAATTTCCGAGATTTTCGCACAGAGTTTTAATGAGAGTTGCACAGAGTTTCACGGAGTTTTTTAGCTTCTGACTTAGTCTCTGTGAAACTCCGCGAAACTCTCCCCCTAAAAACTCTGTGCGAAAAAAAACACCCATTATGCCCATAGAAATTCGCCGCACCGACGACGGCTCGCTAACCCTGTTCGTCCCCGACCTCGACGAGCACTACCATTCCACGCACGGCGCACGGCAGGAATCGACGCACGTTTTCATTGAGAACGGCTTGCTGCCGCTCCTCGCGCTGGAGCCGAAGCAGCTCAACATCCTCGAAATCGGTCTCGGCACCGCCCTCAACGCGCTGCTGACGCTCGAAGTCGGGCAGCAGACACCAAAAACGCGCCTTACGTACTCGGCCCTCGAAACGGTGCCGCTCACGCCGGAAGTCATCGCCGCCCTCGCCGACGCCCTCCCCGACCCCGACGCCCGTTACGCGTTCCAACGCCTCCACGGCGCCCCGTGGAACGAGGAAGTGTACGTTTCGCCGCTCTTCACCCTCACGAAGTGGCAGCAAGCCCTCGAAACCCTCACCGCCGGACCGCCCCCGCTCGAAACCGACCGCTTCCACCTGATTTATTTCGACGCCTTCGCTCCGCAAAAACAGCCGGAGCTTTGGACCGAAGCCATCTTCCGCCAACTCTACGCGGCCACGGCGCCCGGCGGCGTACTGGTCACGTACTGCGCCCAAGGCCAGTTCCGGCGCGATTTACGTGCCGCCGGCTGGCTCACCGAAAAGCTCCCCGGCCCGCCCGGCAAGCGCGAGATGACCCGCGCGACCAAACCTGCGGCCTGACGCTTTTCTCTCCCTCAAATTCTCCTTCATTTCCCCACCGTGAAACTGCTTCTGACCGGCGCCACTGGCAACGTAGGGCGCGCCACCCTGGCGGCGCTGCTGGTCCGGCCTACGCCCCACCTCACCGTCGTGGCTGGGGTGCGGGAGTTGATGAAAGAAGCGAAGGAAGCCCCCAGAATTCAGCAGCGCGTCTTCGATTTTGAAGCGCCCGCTACGTGGGCGGCGGCGTTGTCGGGCATCGACACGGTTTTCCTGCTCCGTCCGCCCCAGCTCGCCGATGTGACGGGCACGTTCGCGCCGCTCGTGGCGGCTATGGTGGCGGCGGGCGTGGGGCACGTGGTGCTGCTGTCGGTTCAGGGGGCCGAAAACAACGCGATTATTCCACACCGCCGCATCGAGAAGCTGCTGCTGGCGAGTGGGCTTGGCTGGACATTTCTGCGGCCGTCGTATTTCATGCAGAACCTCACGACCACGTTGCGGGTCGGGTTGGAAACGCACCACCGCATCCGGCTCCCGGCGGGGCAAACGCCGTTTCGGTGGATTGATGTGGCCGATATCGGCCGGGTGGCGGCGGTGGTGCTGCGCGACCCGGCGGCGCACACCGGACAAGCCTACGATTTGACCGGCGATGAGCTGACCGATTTTGGCACCGTTTGCCAGCTTATCAGCCGCCTGACGGGGGTTCCGGTGCGCTACGAGCCTATCGGGCCGCTGCGCTTTTTGTGGGAGCAGCACCGCGCCCACCAGCCGCTGATGTATGGTTTGGTGCTGGTGATGCTGCACTGGCTGCCGCGCTTTTTCGCCCCGCCGCCCGCCGCCGACACCGTCCGCCGACTCACCGGGCAACCGCCCGGCACCCTCGCGGCCTTTATCGAGCGCGAAGTAGCGCCCCTCCTGCGCCGACCTCAAACGCCGTAAACTCCCCTCCCAACCCCACCCGTTTTTCTCTTCTGAATGACCTTCCCCTACTCTCCCCTCCGCCGCGATGACCCGCAGTGGTTCCCGCCCACTACAGCCGCCGACGTGCACGGCCTCCTCGCGTACGGCGGCGATTTAAGCCCCGAGCGCCTCATCGCGGCGTACCGGCGCGGCATCTTCCCGTGGTTCTCCGACGACGAGCCGATTCTGTGGTGGTCGCCGGACCCGCGCTGTGTCCTCTTCCCGGACCGCCTCCACGTTTCCCGCTCGATGCAGCGCGTCCTGCGTCAACCCGCCTTCGAGTTCCGCTTCAACACCGCCTGCGCCGCCGTCATCGACGCGTGCCAAACCACCTTCCGCCCCGACCAGGACGGCACTTGGATTACGCCCGCCGTCCGCGACGCGTACCTGGAGCTGCACCATCGCGGCATCGTCCACTCCGCCGAAACGTGGCACGACGGCCACCTCGTCGGCGGGATGTACGGCGTGTGGCTCGGCCGCGTCTTCTTCGGTGAGAGCATGTTTAGTCACGAATCGAACGCGAGCAAATTCGCCTTCATTCATTGGGTCGAACACCTCAAAACCCACGGCGTCGGCCTCCTCGATTGTCAGCAAGCCACCGGCCACCTCCTCAGCCTCGGCGCCGAGCTGATTCCGCGCGCCGAGTTTGAGCAGCATTTACGCACGCTGATTGGGTAGATTCCTGCCCAACTCCCCGCCCAACCCTCCGGTTAACTGGTAGCTTTGTAGGATATGGAATTCGCCGACCTCGTTCTTTACGAAGACAACCACCTTCTGCTCGTCAACAAGCCGCCCGGCATGCTCACCCAAGGCGACAATACCGGCGACCTCCCCTTGCCGGAGCTGGCGAAGGTGTATCTAAAGGAAAAATACGACAAGCCGGGGGCGGTTTTCTGCGGCGTCGTCCACCGCCTCGACCGTCCCGTGAGTGGCGTCGTGGCGCTCGCCCGCACTTCCAAAGCGCTGGAGCGCCTGAGCACCGCCTTTCGCACCCGCGCCGTCGAGAAAGTGTATTGGGCGCTCGTCACGGAGCGGCCGCGCCAGTCGAGCGGCACGCTCATTCACTGGCTCACGAAGGATGAGCGGCGCAACATAGTCACCGCCCACACCCTCGAAAAACCCGATAGCCAACGCGCTGAGCTTGATTTTCGGGTACTCGGCACCAACGGACCTTACTGGCTCATCGAAGTAAAACCCGTCACCGGTCGGCCGCATCAGATTCGGGTGCAGCTCGCCACCGGCCTCGGCGCGCCCATCGCGGGCGATGTAAAATACGGTGCCCCCAAGGCCCTCGCCAACCGCCGTCAGATTGGGCTGCACGCCCGGCGCCTCACCGTGCCACACCCCACGAAAGTCGGCGAAACGGTCACCGTCGAAGCCCCCGTGCCCGCCGGGGCGCCGTGGGTTACGGTCAACGCCGGGTAAGCGCCTCAGGGCGTACGCCCGGCAAGCCCGGTTTTAACAGCCCTTGCAATTCAGAAAAAGGCACAAACAGCTCAATCTCGCCGTCGGCGAACGACGCCAGATCGTACGGTGGATACACGAACAGCACGCCGCCGCCCGTCAGGCACACGTTGCGCGTGATGGGGATGTGCGCCACGAAGAGCGGCCCTTCGCCGTCCTCACCGCCGAGCGTGGCGTTCGGCGCCAAGCCATATTGGAGACGTGCCACCGCATCCAGCACCGTGCTGAGGGCCTTTTTGGCTTTTTCATCGGGAAGCGAAAACACGTCATCGAACGTCAGGCGCCGCCCGGTTTCGCTGTCGAAACTGCTGACCGTCGTGTAATTCATCCCGTGGGCGCCGCCTCGGTATTCATACACCATCCGGCCGAGGCTGAGCAGCCCGTCTTCATTCCACAGTACCCGCGCCGAATAATTCAGCGCATAGTTGAGCGTGCCGGCCACCACGGCCGAATCGCCTTCCTGCTGCCGCATCGTATCCACGTCGGCGCGGTATTCGGCCTCGAACTCCGTGCGCATCTGCGCCCATTGCGCGGGTAGCGGCGGGGCAGCGGGGGTAAGCGCGGCCGAATCGCCGCGCACCGCGCCCAGCACGGCCGTGGTCAGCGTCGGCGCAGTGGGGTTTGGCAGCACCGCAAGCAAGCTCACCTGCGCCCGCGCCGAGGTCGGGAAGCGCGCATCGGCCACCATTGAATCCACGAAAAAGTGGGGCGTCAGGGTCACGCTCCCCGGCGACCGCCCAAGCCGCAGCGTGAGCGGACGGCCACCGCGCGTGCCGGAAAGCGCAGTTTCGGTGCGTTTGAATCGCCAGATAGCTGTGTGGTCAGCGGAGCCGGTGTTGATGCCTAACTCTTCTTCCAGCACCAGACTATCGGGCGTGGTGGGGCGGAGATAGAGCAGGTGCGTCGTGCCGGAACCGGCCACGGTATACGTTGCTACCGTCGTTTCCAGATTGGCCGGATGAGCGCCACCACGCATCACCGGCGCTTCTACCAGATGCAGCGTGAGCCGCTGCGTGGTGCCCGGAAGCGGCCCCATCCACGTGCGGTAGCCCGGCGCTACGCTGTCAGCCGCAGTAGCCGAGTCAGGGTCGGTGTTCGGCTTTTCCGTCGAAGAGTTTCCCTCCGACCCGCACCCCACGAGTGCCGCCGCGCCTACGCTCAGGCCCAAGCCTAAGCCCAATACCACCGAGCGCGTTCCCTTCCGAAATGCTTGCATACACACAAAGAAACGCGCCGTTCATAAAGGAATTGGCTCCACTGAACAACCCGTCCGTAGCGCCGCTACGTAGGCGAATGCAATTGTTCACCATTTTCCTCTGAAGCTCCATGCCTTTCATCAAAGCCGGCACGTCCGACAAACCCGTTCAGCTCCATTACACCGACCTCGGCACCGGCCCCAACACCATCGTTCTGATTCACGGCTGGCCCGCTAGCCTCGAAATGTGGGAATACCAGCTCAACGAGCTTCCCAAGCACGGCCTGCGCGTGGTGGCGTACACGCGGCGCGGCTTCGGTATGTCCGACAAGCCGTGGGACGGCTACGACTACGACACCTTCGCCGCCGACCTCAAAGCCGTCCTCGACCAGCTCGACCTGAACGACGTTACGCTCGTCGGCTTCTCGATGGGTGGCGGCGAAGTAGCGCGCTATATGGCCCGTTACAACGGCGCGCGCGTCAAGAAAGTCGCCCTCGTGAGCGCCGTGACGCCCTACCTCCTCAAAACCGACGACAACCCCGACGGCGCCCCGCAATCGACGTTCGATGAGATGGTCGACGGCATGTTGGAAGACCGCCCCGACTTCCTCGCCACCTTCGGCAAGCAGTTTTACGGTGTCGGCGTCATCAGCCACCCCGTCAGCAACGCCACCCTCGACTGGATGCAGTCGCTGTGCCTCCAAGGCTCGCCCCGCGCCACCGAAGCCTGCGCCCGCGCCTTCTCGGAAACCGATTTCCGCCAAGACCTCAACAGCCTTAAGTCGGTCCCGACGCTCATCATCCACGGCTCCAAGGACGCCACCGTCCCCCCGGAAGTCTCCGGCGACCGCACCGCCCAGATACTCCCCAATGCCCAGTATCTCGTGTACGACGGCGCCCCGCACGGCCTGTTCGTGACCGAAAAAGACCGCCTCAACAAGGACCTTTTCGTGTTCGCTACTACGGCGTAACACCCTAGCGTCGCTCCCTCGCATCTGCTGCTCCGCCCGCTCGCCGCCGACCGCGGCACTGCCGGGCGGGGCAGCACGCGCGTAAAGCGATTCAGTGAAAAACTTTTCCCTAACGATCGTTAGGGAAATGGGTTACTTCCCTACATTTGCCGAACCAAACCGGGCCGCGCGTGTTAGTCGGGCCTTGCCTGTTTCGTCACATTTATCCATTCGCAGTTTCGCTGAATGATTATCCTCGCCTTTTTCATCGGTCATTGGTATTTGTCGCTGTTCGTGCAGACGTTCTTTCTGCACCGCTACAGCGCCCACAAGATGTTCACGATGAATGCCTTCTGGGAGAAGTTCTTCTTTGTGCTGACGTACGTCGCCCAAGGTTCGAGCTTCCTTTCGCCGCGGGCCTACGCCTTGCTCCATCGGATGCACCACGCTTTCTCTGACACCGAGAAGGACCCGCACTCGCCGCATTTCTCCTCGAATGCGTTCACGATGATGTGGAAGACGAAAATCATCTACCGCGACGTCCTCAACCGTAATTACGAGCAGGCGAAACGCTTCGAAGGCGATACCCCCGAGTTCAATTTCATCGAGCGTATCGGCGACGATTGGCGTGGCCGCGTGGTGTGGGGCGCCCTTTATGTGATGTTCTACTGGCAGTTTGCTACGGCGTGGTGGCAGTTCCTGCTCCTGCCGATGCACTTCCTGATGGGGCCGATTCACGGCGCCATCGTCAACTGGAGCGGCCACAAATACGGCTACCAGAACTTCGACAACAACGACAAGAGCCGCAACTCGCTCTTCTTCGACTTCCTGACCGGCGGGGAGCTTTTCCAGAACAATCACCACAAGTTGCCGATGCGGGTTAACTTTGGAGTGAAGTGGTGGGAAGTCGACCCCACTTACCCCGTCATCTGGACCCTCAACAAGGTAGGCGTGATTCATTTCCGCAAACCAAAAGCCGATAAACAAGCAGCTCGTGAACCGGAACTGATGGCCGCTTAATGCTGTAAGAAGCACGGCAGCCGCCAACCCTCCTTCCCCTGCACCAATCAATCCAAGGAAAGCCGTCTCTGTTTCAGAGGCGGCTTTTCCGCGTTTTAGCCCCCGTTGAGCCGCGTTTAGCGTAGTTTCCGAGTCCGTAACCATCCTGTCAGGCTCCCCTCTCCTTGGGAGAGGGGCTGGGGGTGAGGACCCACGGCATCAACAGTAATCTTCTCTAGGTTCCCAACGTTTGATTGCCTACCTTTGCGGCCCAATTCACAAAGACGGACGTGTTCCGTCGCTAACCATTTTGGTTTATGGCAGTTAAAATCCGCCTCGCCCGCCGTGGCCGCAAAAAAATGGCGATGTACGACATCGTCGTAGCCGATAGCCGCTCACCTCGTGACGGCCGCTTCATCGAGAAGCTCGGTACGTACAACCCGAACTCCGTCCCCGCTACCATCAACTACGACGCCGACAAAGCGTTTGATTGGGTGATGAAAGGCGCGCAGCCGACCGACTCCGTGCGGGCGATGCTGTCGTACCGTGGGGTTCTTTACCGCAAGCACCTGCAAATGGGCGTCAACAAAGGCGCCATCACGCAGGACGTAGCCGACAACCGTTACCACGATTGGTTGGATTCGAAAGATGCGAAAATCGCTGCTAAGAGCGATGCCAACACGGCGAAGAAGGACGACGCTCGTAAGACCGCGCTCGCTGCTGAGACGAAAGTGAAAGAGGCCCGCGCCGAATCGCTCCGTCAGAAGCAAGCTGCTGTGGATGCTGCGCGTGCTGCTGCTGAAGCTGCCGCGAACCCAGCACCAGTTGCTGCTGCTCCGGCTCCAGAGGCAGAAGCCGCGACCGAAGCTCCCGCCGCCGAAGCCGCCGAGTAAGCGCTTCGCTGGTCACCAGCACCCGAAAGGTCAGAGAGAGGCGCGTCTTCTTTCTGACCTTTTTTGTTGTTGGGCGCTCTGGCTGATTTTTATTTCCCCCTCTATTCTCCTTACGAACGTGGCCAAATCCCAAGCCCCAGCCCAAACTGACGATTTCTTCGAATTAGGTACCGTCATCCGGCCGCACGGCGTGCGGGGCCAAGTGGTGGTCGAGCTGGATACCGACCAGCCCGACGCTTACAAGAAGCTCAAGCAGGTGCTTGTGCGCCGCGTCGGCGCGACGAAGCACGAGCCGATGGCCGTCGAGAAAGTGCAGCTCACCGGCAGCGGCGACGATAACCGCGCCCTCTTCACGCTCACCGGCTCCACCACAATGGAAGCCGCCGAAGCCCTGCGCGGCGCCACCCTCCTACTTCCCCTCGCCGACCTGCCGCCGCTCACCGGCGCCGGGCAGTTTTACTACCACGAAGTAGTCGGCTTCACCGTCATCGATGCCACAGCGGGTGAGCTAGGGCCGGTTATCACTGTTTACGAGCTGCCGCAACAAGACGTGCTCGCCGTCGATCATCGCGGGTTCGAAGTGTTGGTGCCCATCAACGACACGATGATTACCGCCATCGACCGCGCCGCCCGCACCCTGCGCGTGGCCCTACCGGAAGGCCTCATCGACCTCTACACCGAAGAAGTCAAGCCGAAAGCGCCGCGCTTCAAAAAGCGCGGCCCGGCTAAACCAGCCAAGCCCGCCGCCACATCCCCCGAAGGCGCACAAGCAGACCAAAGCGCAAAAGGCCCCCAAGCCGACTAGCCCACCCGCAAAATCAGCGAAAGCAGTAAGTCTGACGCAGTCAGCAATCTGCGAAATCAAAAAATCAGCTAAATCTGCGATCCCGTGCGTATCGACATCCTCACCTGCCAGCCCGAGCTTCTCGACGGCGCCTTCAGCCACTCGATTCTAAAGCGAGCCGCCGAAAAAGGCTTGGTCGAGATTCACCGCCATCAGCTTCGGCAATGGGCGATCAACAAGCACGGGCAGATTGATGATTACGCGTTCGGCGGCGGCGCCGGGATGGTGCTGATGGCGGAACCCATCGTGAAAGCCCTCCGCGAGTTATCGCAGGAGCGCACCTACGACGCCGTGATTTACCTCACCCCCGATGGCGAGCAGCTCCGGCAGCCGCTCGTCAATCGGTTTTCGCTCTTCACCAACATCGTCCTGATTTGCGGGCACTACAAGGGAATCGATGAGCGGGTGCGCGAAAAATTCGTCACCCACGAAGTCAGCATCGGCGATTACGTGCTCAGCGGCGGCGAGCTAGCGGCTGCCGTCCTGACCGACGCCATCGTGCGGTTGCTGCCCGGCGTGCTCAACAACGAAGAATCGGCCCTCACCGACTCGTTCCAGGACGGCCTTCTGGCGCCGCCCGTCTACACCCGCCCGGCCGAGTTTGAAGGCCTTCGCGTACCTGATGTGCTGCAAGGCGGCGACCACGTAGCGATTGAAAAGTGGCGCTTCGACCAAGCCGTCGCCCGGACTCGCGCCCGTCGGCCCGATTTGCTTGACGACTAGACTTGCTTTCTCCAGAAAGTTGCCGTACTTTTGCGCCCCGAATCGGTGACTGTTAAAGGGATCCGATTCGTTTTCTCCCATCAACGGGCCTCTCCCCAGTGCGCGGATGCCCGGCCAACCCGCACTATTTTGCGATGAGCGTTCATCTCGATTTTATCAACCAGGAAGGCCGCGAGCGTCGCGCCTCGTTCCCCCCGTTCGCCGCCGGCGACACGGTCAATGTCCACGTGAAAATCCGCGAGGGCAACAAGGAGCGTATCCAGCAATTCCAGGGCGTGGTGCTTCAGCGCCGCAACCCAAACTCCAACGGTGAGACCTTCACGGTCCGGAAAGTGTCGAACCAGATCGGCACCGAGCGGATCTTCCCACTGCTGTCGCCAAACATCGAAAAGATCGAGCTCGTCCGTCGCGGCGTCGTTCGGCGTGCTCGCCTCTTCTACCTGCGCGGCCTTTCGGGCAAGCAGGCGCGTATCAAAGAGCGCAAAGCATAAGTCAAATCGCTTCGGCCCCTTGGGTCGAGCGTGTGCGAACCAGAAAGCCGGTTTTCCTACGGGAAGACCGGCTTTCTTGCGTTTTAGCGATTCTGAAGAAGCTGGTCAAATCCATAAAAGCCCGACGCCCTCGTCCCTAAAAACTCGTATTCAAACCCCAGATTTCACCACGTCCCGCAAACGCTCACTACCAGAAAAGCGCCGTTCACGGGAACAAATACCAAGTTCATCGAAAATATATTCTACCACTGAAAAGGACCCACCAATTTTGCATCGTCAACCACAACAAAAACCCTGACAGACCAAGATGAAATTTTCGCTTCTCTCCGCTACTACGCTGTTTATCGCTACGATGCTGATCTCTTTTACGGCTCCCGCGAGCGATGTTTCCCGTGCCGGACGTGCCCACCGCGCGTACCTGACCGAGATGCGCGAGCAGCGCCAACGCATCAAATCGCGCCGTATGGAATCGATGGGCCGCAACCGTTGGGAAATTCGGCAGCAGCGCCGCGATGCCCGTCGTTTCGGACAATAATATTTCCGCTTTAACTCGCCGCCGAGAGCGGGGGCCCCGAATAAGCTACGGTATAGGAAGCTACTGATTCTGCCCCTTGCCCCGAATTCGCTGCGCAGAGGGTCGTACTTTCGGGCTGTAAAACTCCCGAATGAAGCATGTTCTTTTGCGTGGCGCCATCCGCTTAGGGCGCGTCGCCACGTTTTCCCTCTCGACCGCCGTGCTGTTCGGCACCGGTCTGCCGGCGCAAAGCCAAACGCTGGATCAAGCAATGGCGGCGGCTACGGCGCCGTATTGGCAACAGCAGGTCGACTACCGGATTCAGGTGCAGCTCGACGACCGTAAGCACGAGCTACGGGCTACCGAAGAGCTGACATACGCGAACCGCTCGCCGGAAACGCTCACCTTTATCTGGTTTCACCTCTGGCCGAACGCCTACCGCGATACGCGCACGGCGTTCGCCCGTCAGCGGCTCGAAAGCGGCTCGTTAGAGTTTCAATTTGCCGCCGATTCCACGCGCGGCTTCATCGACGGGCTGGCGTTTACCGTCGATGGCGCTCCGGCGCGGCTCGAATACTCGCCTACCAGCCCCGATATGGCCAAGCTGGTGCTGCCGAAGCCGCTGGCGCCGGGCGCACAAGTTGTCATCAGCACGCCGTTTCGGGTGAAGCTGCCGAAGACGTGGAGCCGCGGCGGTCACGAAGGCCAGAGCTACCAGATTACGCAGTGGTACCCCAAACCCGCCGTCTACGACCGCGCCGGTTGGCACCCGATGCCGTACTTGGATCAGGGCGAGTTTTATTCGGAATACGGGTCGTTCGACGTCAGCATTACCCTTCCTGCCAACTACGTGGTGGGCGCTACCGGTGAGCTGCAAACGCCTTCGGAAGTAGCCTACTTGGATTCGTTGGCCGTTTTGGGCGCTAAAAAGGCAGAAAAAGGGGCGGAAGGTTTTGGACCGAAAGTCAAGCGCGCCCGCAACAAGCCGGAGCCGGAAAAAACCCCGGCCAGCAGCGCTCGATTAAAAACCCTGCGTTACGTGCAGGATCGGGTTCACGATTTTGCGTGGTTCGCCGATAAGCGTTATCAGGTGCTGAAAAGCGGCGTGACGCTACCGCAATCGGGGCGCCGCGTCACGACGTGGCTGTATTTTAGCGCCGGCGCGGCCGAAGAGTGGCTGAAATACCGGGGCGATATCGACGCAGCGATTCTCGGCTATTCGAAGCTCGTCGGCGAATATCCGTACAGTGCCGCTACGGCCTTAGCCGGGCCGCTCGGCCCCGGAACCGGCGGAATGGAGTACCCAATGATCACGATTACCGAGCCGAGCGCCATCGTGCATGAGGTCGGGCATAACTGGTTTATGGGAATTTTGGGCTCCAACGAGCGGGATTATCCGTGGATGGACGAAGGAATAAATTCCTACACGGAAAATCGGGTAAAACAGCCACTTGACTCGCTTCGGGCTATTACCGCCGCTGTGGCCAAAGGCCGTCCGGCGGCGGAAGCGGGCAAAACCAATTCGTTTGGAGTGAATGATAAAGCGCTGCGCACGTTCGGTGCCGACGGCATTCCGCCCTATGCGCTCAACGACCTGCTGTGGTCGGTGACGACCAGCCGGGGCCTCAATCAGCCGGTAGGTGGCCGTAGCACCGATTTCCACTCGATCAATTACGGCGCCGACGTTTATTACCGCACTCCCGCCGAGCTGCGCTATCTGGCGGCATACCTCGGGCAGGCGCGCTTCGATTCCTGTATGCACGCCTATTACCGGGCGTGGCAGTTCCGGCATCCGCAGCCAGCCGATATTCTGCGCGTTTTCAATGAGCGCAGCGGGCAAGATCAGGCGTGGTTCTTCCGCGATCAGCTCACAACGCTGATTCGGCCTGATGTGGCGGTGACGCGGCTGCGGGTGGAAGACTCTATCCGCGTCCGGATTCTCAACAACAGCGATTCGCTGATTACCGTCCCCGTCGCGACGGTGGACGCGCAGGGCCGCGTGTTGGCGCAGCGCTGGACGCCGCTCTTCCGCGACCAAGGCATCATCAGCCTGCCGAAAGATCCGGCGGCGACGAGCATCGTAGTCGACCCAAAATATCTGGTGCCCACCGTCCGCCGCGCCGACGACCGGATGCGCCTCAAAGGCCCGCTACGGTCGTGGAACCCGATTAAGCTGCAACCGCTGCTAAGTCTGGAGCGCTGGGACCGCACGTCCATTACGTGGGCGCCGCTGGTGGGCGCCAACACGTCGGATAAGTTTATGGCGGGGGTTTATCTCTCGAACTCCAGCTTGGTGCAGCGGCGCGTTCGGTTTATTGCCGCGCCGATGTACTCGTTCAACCGCAACGAAGTGAATGGGTACGGCGAGCTGGCGTATTCGATTCTCGGCACGGGCTTACTGTCGGAAACGGTGACGGCGGCGCGGGTGGCGCGTTTTCAGGAATACCTGAAGCTGGAGCCTTCGCTGACGCTGCGCTTCCGCCAAGCCACGCCACGCGCGGCGGCGCAGGAAGCGTCGTTGGGCATCACGCTCGTGCGGCGCGACCCGGGGCCGCTCAATACTTCTGACGGCGGCTTTGGCGGTGCCCGCTGGGGGCGCTATCAGGTGAGCTACGGCAATGCGCTGCGCCGCGTCACGGCTCAGGCGCGGTTCGAGAACTACTACGCAACGGCGCTGACTGAGCGCCTCGGCCCTAAAACCGGCTTCGACGGCGCCAATGTGGGCAAGCTAGCGATTCGGTTCGAGCAGTTTTATGCGAAGAAAAAAGCCATTACTCTGCGGCTTTTCGGTGGAAAAATCTTCGGCAAGACGCAGGATTATTTCTACCTCGGCCTGAGCGGTTCACCGGATTACCTGCGCGAAACCGTTTTCCTCGACCGCTCGCAGATCTCGCGGATGCTGCAAGCCGGGCCGCGCCAAACCGACGACCGCGACGGCGGCTTCCACGCGTGGGTGCCGGTGCTGAGCAACAACTGGCTCACCACGGCCAATCTGGAAGTGCAAATTCCGAAGATTTCGGGTACCGTCTACGGCGATATTGGTGCCACGCCTTCCAGCACCGGCTCCGGCGGCACGCAGACGTATTACGGCGCCGGCTTCGTTGTGCCGCTGCTCGGTGATGCGCTGCGGATGTACGTGCCGCTGGTCGGCTCGAACTACGCCGATAACACCCCAAAATCGTTCAGCGATTTATCGTCGAATCTGCGGTTCTCGCTTCACCTCGAAAAGCTGGTGCCGGAGCGGCAGCTTCGGGGAGTGTTGCAGAAATAAGCGGTTCCCGGCTTCCTTCCGATTACCCCCAACGCAAACCGCCCGCCGATTCACACTGGAATCGGCGGGCGGTTTTGGTTTGAGGCGAGGTTTCCGACGAATGAATCGCCGGAAAAAACAGCAGTAAGAGCTACTCGATCTTATTGACTTTATCCTTGACGGCTTCGAGGGCTACGCGCTTCGCGACGATATCGGCGCGGGCGGCTTCCTGCTTCTTCAGGTTGTCTTCGAGGGCGTTGTTGAGCTGGAGCAGCTCGGCGGCGTTCTGGGCAATCAGAGCTTCGATTTCAGCCTTCCGCACCTTGTTACGCTCGACGGCTTTCTTGGTTTCGTCGGATTCCTTGATGACGCCGACGTGGTTGTCCTGCGAGATTTTCAGGGCCTTTTCGGCTTCCAGCACTTGCAGAGCGATATCGTCGCGGTAGAGCTGACGGGCGAAATCCTTGAGATATTTCTCGGCTTCGCGGTACTGAACCGGCGTCGCGTCTTTCCCTAAGTAAGCGTTCCCCAAATCTAGCGACCACCACACGGCCGTACCCATCGAGGTGGGATCGACGCGGGAGATGAGGCGCATCGGCGTCTTCGAAATCGCATCAATCATCGCGGTGTTGATGTAGTAGACGCCCTTTTTGTTCGTCACCTTACCCACGCGCTCGTTGAGCTGCTTGAGCCACGCCAGCTCAACGGCCTTGGAGTCGAGCTGCACGATAACGCGCTGGCCTTTACGCGGAATGCCCTCAATTGACATATCCGATTCATCGACCGGCGATTTCTGCGCCATTGCGGGCCACGTGAGCGCCAAACACAAGAGAAGCAGGGAGAGAAAAGTGTTTCGCATCGAAAAAACGTGAGGTAGGCAAAGAAAAAGAAGGGAATCCTGATGACCCGTAGGCCGAACCGCGCGGGGAAGCGAAGGGCAAGCGCCCGCAAAAGGGCCGTGCTGTAACAATGCGATAACCGTGCGCCGACTGCGTGGGGCCAAAACTAACCAATCGCTGTCGTTTCCGTGCAGCGAGGTGGCGGCGGAACAAAAGCCGCGCCACTGGGTTGAAGCGCCCTATGCAAGTAACTGTCGGACGGCGCGAGCACTTCAACGCCGCACATCGTTTATTCCGGCCTGATTGGTCGGATGAGCAGAACCAACAGGTATTCGGGGTTTGTGCGAATCCGAACTACCACGGGCACAATTATGAGCTGGAAGTGAGGCTGACAGGCGAGCCGGACCCGGAAACGGGGTACGTCATCGACCTCAAAGCCCTCAGCCAGCTCATTAAAGCCGAGATTCTGGACCGGTACGACCACCGCAATCTCAACCTCGATACCGACGATTTCCGTCACCTCAACCCCACGGCCGAAAATATCGTCGGGGTGATTTGGCGTCGGCTGCGCGCCGTGCTGCCCGAATCGTTGCGGCTGCACGTGACGCTTTATGAAACCCCACGCAACTTTGTTGAATACGCCGGTGCTTAACCTTGCCGCTTTGCCTAACACGCCCGATTTGACCCTTGACCCGTCGGCCCTGCCCGACGGTCATCTGCCCGAACCGCTCCGCACGCCGCTGCGGCCGGATGCCTTTTCGCTCTCCGACGATGAAAAAATCGCCGGAATCGAGCATCATTTTACCGAAATCATGCAGCTCCTCGGCCTCGATCTCGCCGATGATTCGCTGCGCGGAACCCCGAAGCGGGTCGCGAAGATGTACGTGCAGGAGTGGTTTCGGGGGCTTGACCCGGCGAACCGCCCCAACGTCAAGCTCTTCTCGAACCACTACGAGTACAATCAGATGCTCGTCGAGCGCGATATCACGCTCTTCTCGTGCTGCGAGCATCATCTGGTGCCGATTATCGGGAAGGCGCACGTGGCGTATATGCCCGGCGACCGCGTAGTCGGGCTTTCCAAGCTCAACCGCGTGGTGCAGTATTACGCCCGGCGGCCGCAGGTGCAGGAGCGCCTGACGCGGCAGATTGCCGAAGAGCTGCGCCAAACCCTCGGCACCGATAGCGTGGCCGTGCTCATCGAAGCCGACCACCTCTGCGTGATGAGCCGGGGCGTAAACGACACGACCTCCTCGACGATCACCACCGATTTCGGCGGCGAGTTTGCGGCGCCCGGCGCCGAGCTGCGGAAAGAATTCCTGCGGATGCTCGGGAAGTAGTGGCGGGTGGGCGGTTATGGCTATCCTGAACCCTACGCTTCCCTCCTACTCCACTCATTCCGTCTTCTCGCCATGAATATTCTCATCACCGGCGGCACCGGCTTGGTCGGCATGCACCTTTCGCGGATGCTCAAGGCGGCGGGCCACACCGTGGCGCACCTCTCGCGCGGCAGCAAGTCGGGCAGCGAATACCAAACCTTTTCGTGGAACCCGAGTGCCGGGAAGCTCGACGTGGCGGCGGTGCTTTGGGCCGATGCCATCGTGCATCTGGCGGGCGCCGGGGTGGCCGATGAACGCTGGACCGAGGCGCGCAAGCGCGAAATCATCTCCTCCCGCGTCGACGGGCTGCGCCTGTTGCGCACGGCGTTGGCAGCGGGCAGTCACCACGTCCGGACGGTGGTTTCCACGTCGGCGACCGGCGTTTACGGCGACCGTCACGACCAGCTCATGACCGAAACCAGCGCCACCCCGGCGCCGGGCGAGGACTTCCTGGCCGACGTCTGCCGTCAGTGGGAAGCCGCCGCCGTCGACCTGCGCTCCCTCGGCCTGCGGGTGCCGATTATGCGCCTCGGCGTGGTGCTGAGCACGCTGGGCGGCGCGCTTCCCGAAATTGCGCGGCCGGTGAAACTGGGGGCGGGCGCCGCCCTCGGCAGCGGCAAGCAGTGGGTGAGCTGGGTGCATATCCACGATGTGGCGCGCGCCTATTTCGCGGCCCTCACCGATGAGCGTTACACGGCGGTTTACAACGTCACGGCCCCCACGCCGACCACAAACGCCGTCCTCACCCGCGCCATCGCCGACGAGCTGCACCGCCCTTTGTTGCTGCCAAACGTGCCCGCGTTCGCGATGAAACTGGCCCTCGGCGCCGAGCGCGCGGGGATTGTGCTGGCATCGCAGCGCGCCACCCCGGCCGCCCTGACCGCCGCCGGGTTCACGTGGGAGTTTCCGACGCTGGAAGGCGCACTGACGGATTTGTACCGCACGAACGGCTGAGGCGTGGTTTTGCGGCGCGTCGGGGTTGTGAACCTTTGATAACTTTTTTGCGGCGTAGGTCA
>JANNMJ010000049.1:0-23353 GCA_031397815.1 Hymenobacteraceae bacterium | reverse complement strand
TTCGACTATTGACGCCATCTCTGGGACAGAGCTGGCCACGCGCGCTTAGGAATGCGCCGATTGGGTTGGCGGGTCAAGAGACCCGCGAATAGGCGACACGGGGCAGAGCCCGCGTCAAGGCCGGTCGTTACGTTTTCACATCCCCACATCTCCCCCAAATCACCCCCTAAAGCCGCGCCAGTAGCTCGGCTTTTTTCGCAGAAAACTCTTCTTCCGTGAGGATGCCAGCGGCTTTCAGGTCGCCCAATTCTTTGAGGGTGGCGAGGATTTGGGCGCGGTCTTCCTTGGCGCCGATGCCCGAGGACGGCGGCTGCGCGGCAGGTTGCGCGGGCGCCATCGCACCGCCCATCATATTGCCGAGGCCGCCCATCAGGAGAGCCGTGCCGCCGATGCCGCCTTCCTGCTCCGAGATGTTTTCGATGGCCATACCGGCCTGAAACTGCTGGAAACGGGCCATATCACCGGCCATATTCATCTGGGTCGTCTTGTCGAGGAACTGCTCTACTTCGGGCGGTAGGCTGGTGTTCTCGATGTAAAACTTCGTCAGCTCCAGACCATAGGTCGTGAAATCGTCGGCGAGGAGCGGACGGAGCTTTTCGCCCATCTCCGAGTAGTTGCGCGCCAGATCGAGGACGGAGATTCCGGCTTCGCCGATGGCGTCGGAGAATTTATTGACGATGGCGGTCCGCAATTGGCCTTCCACGTCGGTAATGCGCACGATGGGGGCGGTTCCGGCGAACTCCTTCAGGAATTTAGTCGCCTCGGAAACCCGGAGCGCGTAGGCGCCGAACGCCCGCACGCGCACCTGCTTGAACTCGGGGTCGCGGACGATGATCGGGTTCTGCGTGCCCCATTTGAGGTTCGTGAACTGCTTCGTCGAGACGAAATACACATCCGCCTTGAATGGCGACTCGAACCCGTATTTCCACCCTTTGAGCGTGGTCATGACGGGCATGTTCTGCGTCGTGAGCTGGTAGCGGCCCGGGCCGTAGACGTCGGCAATCTGCCCCTCGTTCATAAAAACCGCCACCTGCGACTCGCGCACCGTAAGCTGCGCGTTGTACTTGATGTTGTTCTCGCGGTCGGGGAATTTCCAGATGACGGTATCCGACGAGTCATCGACCCAGTCGATGATCTCAATCAGCTCGTTCTTGATAAAATCGAAGAGACCCATGATTTCGGTGAGGGGTAAGTGATTTGGGTGATTTGAAGGACGAAACTTAGGCAGAAGTTCTGACTTTGGCCGCGCAACCTGCGGCGGGCGCCCTAACGCCGTCGGGCTACCTTTGTGGCACTCCGATGCGCGTTCATTCCTTCTCCTTCAATCCCTTCGCCGAGAACACGTACGTGCTCATCGACGACACCACCCGGCAGTGCGCCGTGCTCGACCCCGGTTGCAGCACCCCCGCCGAGCAGGCCACGCTCCGCAGCTTCCTCACCGATAGCGGCCTCACCCCGACGCTCCTGCTCCTCACCCACGCCCACATCGACCACGTCCTCGGCCTCGATTTCGTGGCCCGTACGTGGAACCTGACGGCGCATCACCACCTCCTCGATCAGGAGACGCTGCGCGCCGTGCCGGTGTACGCCGCCTCGTATGGCTTCCCCGCTTTTCGGCTGCCCGACGGCGCCACGGCGGCCCTCGCGGCGCCCGGCACCGTGACGTTCGGCAACGTGACGCTGGAAGTGCGCTTTGCGCCGGGCCACGCGCCGGGCCACGTCGTTTTATACCACGAACCGACGAAAACCCTCATCGGCGGCGATGTGCTGTTCAACGGCTCCGTGGGCCGCACCGACCTCCCCGGCGGCGACTTCCCGACCCTCGAACGCTCCATCCGCGAGCAGCTCTATACCCTCCCCGACGACGTAAGCGTGTACCCCGGTCACGGCCCCACCACCACCATCGGCCACGAGAAACGTACGAACCCGTTCGTGCGCGCCTAGCGGTTGCGCTGCTTTTTCGCTCGCTGTCGACTCCTTCCCCTTCATCACCGCCCCTTCTCCCCTTCCCTATGGCCCCGCTTCGCCTGTTTTCGCTGCCGAACCTGCTGACGTGCGCTAATCTCCTGACCGGCTGCGTTGGCATTTGGCTCGCGTTTCACGGCGATTCTGTCTCGGCGTGCTATCTGGTGGGTTTGGCGGCGGCGTTTGACTTCGCCGACGGCCTTGTCGCGCGGATGCTCAAGCAGTACTCGCCCATCGGCAAAGAGCTGGATTCGTTGGCCGACGTCATCAGCTTCGGCGTGCTGCCGGGCGTGCTGATGGCGCAGATGCTCGGCACCACGTCGGCCGCGGCTTCCTTGCCGGGCCTGCCGCTGATGGGATTCGTGCTGACGGCCTTCGCCGCCCTGCGCCTCGCCAAGTTCAACGTCGACACGCGGCAATCCACGTCGTTCGTCGGGCTCCCGACCCCGGCTTGCACGTTGTTCGTGGCGGCGCTGCCGCTCGTCCTCGCCCACTCCGACGCCACCCTCGGTAACGCCCTGATGGCGCCGTGGCTCCGGACGGCGCCCGCGCTGTTGGCGCTCACGGCGCTGCTGTGTTGGCTGATGATCGCCGAGATTCCGCTCTTCGCGCTCAAATTCACCTCCTTGCGGCCCGAGCCGCTCAACTTGCTCCGCTACGGGTTCGTGGCGGCGTCGGTGGGGTTGGTGGCGCTGCTGGGCTGGGCGGGGATTCCGCTCGCCATTCTGCTTTATATTGGGCTGTCGCTGCTGCCGGTGGCGCGGCAGGCGTAAGGAATTAAGCGCCGCTTCGTCCTGCTGATACCTGCTGATACCTGCTGATACCTGATCGCTTCCGCCGCAGCTAGCAGCTGCCTGAATCCGAAATCCGAACCCGAATCCCTCGTTTCGCTCCCTTCAACCAGAGAATCCCTATGCGTTTCATCGCTGAAGTAGAAGTAATGCCGCACCCCGAGCTGCTCGACCCGCAAGGCAAAGCCGTGCGGCTGGGCCTTGAGCATCTGGGCCTCGCTCACGTCGCGGATGTCCGCGTCGGGAAGCACATCCGCCTCGTGCTGGAAGCTGCCACCGAAGCCGCCGCCCAAGAGCAAGTCGAGACCGCGTGCCGGCAACTCTTGGCCAACCCGATTATGGAAGGCTACACCTTCCGGCTCGCGCCCGCCCCCGAGACCGTAGCGGCCGGGCAATAACCGCACATTCCGGCACGTTTTAGCCACTGAATGTCCGCCGAATGCCGTCTCACTATCGGGGCGCTGCATTCGGAATCCCGCTGAACCTCGGCGCGCCGTAGTTTGTTGGCTCGGTCGGGGTGGCGGCGGATGCGGAGAAAGCCGTTCGTTATTTGTTTTCGTAGAACTATGTCTGTGTCTGCTACTGCGTTACGCGTAATAAGTCGTCTTACGATTGGGGCGACGCTCGTCGGTTCGCCGTTGCTCGTCGCCGCCCAGAAGGCGAGCACCGGGAAGACGCCGGTGGTGGCGCCGCGTTTGGCGGCTCCGGCCGTCGCGCCGCCGCCGCCTGCGCCCACGAGTAAAGCCGCCGCTGTTTTGCCGCCTTCCCGGGCGGCGGGGGCAGTTGCAAGCCCGGTCAAGTCGCTGGTTGCGCCGGTCGCGCCGGTCGCAGCGGCGGCCCCCGCGCCGCCCGACGTAGCCGCCGGCAGCCCGAACCGCATCGAGTGGCAAGGCCCGCAATTGGTCTGGGTGAACCACGTACGGCGGCGGATGCCGATGTGCGTGGGCGCCTCCCCTGACCCCGCTACCGGCCTTCCGCAGTATCAGTTTCGGGTCGAAAACCAAGCGATCAGCGCGTTTACGCTGCGCGATACCCGTTACGAACCCCTCCCGCCCGCCGAGGCCAAGCTCGTGGACGCCGCCAAGCTGAGCGCCGCCCCGCAACCCACGATTGCCATCGGCACGGAAACCCGGCGGGTGATTTCGATGGTGACGTTCACGCCCCTGCGCCGCAACCCGCAGACGGGCGCCGTGGAGCGACTCGTTGGGTTCGACTATACCGTAACTCCCGCTACCACCGCCGCGCGGCCTTCGTCGCCGCGCCCGGCGGCTACCAGCTCGGTGCTGGCACAGGGGCGCTGGGTGAAGATTGGCGTGAGCGAAACCGGCGTTTACCGCATCGACCGCGCCGCGATTCAGAATCTCGGCTTCGACCCGAACACCTTCGACGCCCGCAACCTCCAGCTTTGGGGGAATGGCGGCCGGATGCTGCCGCAGCTCAACCGCACCCCACGCGCCGACGATTTGGTCGAGAACGCCGTGCTGGTCGAAGAAAACAACGGCGCGTTCAATGCCCTGACGTTCTACGCGCAAGGCCCCAACGCCTGGGATTACCAGCCGACGCTCGGCCGCTACACGCACGAAGTGAATCTCTACAGCGATTCCTCGTACTACTTCCTCACGGTCGGGACGCAGCCGGGGCGCCGCCTCCCGAGCATCGGCGCGGCGGGTCAGCCGAACGGCCCCACCGTCACCACCACCGACGAGCATTTTTACCACGAAGCCAACCTCGTGAACCTGCTGAAGGAAGGCCGCGAGTGGTACGGCGAGCTATTCGACTCGTTCAACCCGAACCGCGAGTTCACGTTCGGCGCCGAAGGCATCGACCTCAATACCCCCGTGCTGATCACGACGGCGCTTTTGGGCGTTTCGCCGGGCCTCGCCAACCCGACTTCGTTCCGGGTCAACGTCAACGGTCAGACCCTCGGCACGATTACGTGCCCCGGCTACAGCCCCGGTGATTATCACGACGCCGGCGTCAACGCCCAGCAAACTTTCGCGGCGCAAACCGGCAGCGTCGGCCCCGACGGCCAGATTCGGGTTAGGCTGACGTTCAACGGCGCCGTGAGCGGCAACGGCACGGGATATCTGAACTATCTGCAAGTGAATTGCCGCCGGAATCTGCGCCGCTATGGCGGTCAGACGAGCTTCCGGTCGGCCCAGACGGTGGGCGTGGGCAACATCCGCGAGTTCCGGGTGGAAGGCTGCGACGGCAACTCGCAGGTGTGGGACGTGACGAACCCGACGCGCCCCCGGCGCCAAACCCTGACGCTGAGCGGCTCGACGGTAACGTTCGTGGCCGCGACGGATTCGCTGCGCGAGTTCGTGGTCGTCAACCCCGGCGAGGGCCGCACCGACGTGCGCGGGTTCGGCGGCGTGGTCAATCAGAACCTGCACGCGCTGAACTTACCGGGCACGCCCACCCAAGAGCAGCTTGATTTGGTCATCGTGACGGCGCCCGCGTTTCTGGGGCAAGCCAACCGCCTCGCCGACCACCGCCGCCAGCACGACGGGTTGCAAGTGGCCGTCGTGACGACCCCGCAGGTGTGGAACGAGTTCGGCTCCGGCCGCCAAGATATTACCGCCATCCGCGACCTGATGCGGATGATTTACGACCGCACCACCGACCCCGTAACGCACCCCGTGAGCGTGTTGCTTTTCGGCGATGCGAGCTTCGATTACAAATCGAATCAGTGGTACGGCCAGCGCCCCGGCTCCCCGCGCCCGCCGACGCCCGACAACACCAACTTCGTTCCGGTGTACGAGGCGCGGCAATCGCTGGACCCGATTTATTCGTTTTCCTCAGAAGACTATTTCGCCCTCCTCGACGACAACGAAGGGTTCTGGTCGGAAGGTAACTCGCTGGAGTTGATGGACATCGGCACCGGGCGCTTACCCGCGAACAACGAGGCCATGGCCAATACGTTCGTCGATAAGCTCATTCGGTACGATTCGCCGGTCAGCTTCGGCAAGTGGCGCAACCAGCTCACGTTCGTCTCCGACGACGACGAAGGCAACGAGTACACCGACAACTGCGAAGACCTCATCGATATCGTGCAGCCGATTCGGCCCACGTTCAACATCAAGAAGCTCTACCTCGACCTGTTTCCGCAGGTATCGGTTCCGAGCGGCCAACGCTCCCCGACTACCTACAGCAACATGGAGCAGGCCGTTGATAAAGGCTCGTTGCTGGTGACCTATATCGGGCACGGCGGCGAAACCGGCTGGGCGTCGGAGCAGATTCTCGATATCGCGCAAATCAATCGGTGGCGCAACACCAACAAGCTCGCCTTCTTCGTGACCGCCACCTGCGAGTTCGGGCGTTACGACGACCCGGCGCGCTCGTCGGGGGCCGAATACGCGCTTTCCGGCCCGCAGGGCGGCGCCGTGGGTCTGTTCACCACCACTCGCCCCGTGTACGCCGGCGATAACCAGATTCTGAATGTCGGCTTCTACCGCAACGCCTTCCTGCGCGGCGCCGACGGCAAGCAGATGCGAATGGGGGAGGTTCTGCGGCGGACCAAGACGAGTGGCGGATCGGCCGTCATCGGCAGCCGGAACGTCGCCCTTCTCGGCGACCCGTCGATGCGCTTAGCGGCGCCGACGCTCGACGTGGTTCTCACTAAAATCAACGACGTGCCAGTCACCGCCGCCGATACCATCCGGGCGCTGCAACGCGTGAAGCTGGCCGGTGAGGTTCGGGATGCCACCGGGCAGCTCGTGAGCAGCTTCAATGGCCAGATTCAGGTGACGGTGTACGAAAAAGCCGCTGATGCGCTGCTGCGACAGGATTGGGGCGCGCTGAAATTCGGAATGAGCCCGATTGTCAAAGTGCGCGAGAACATCGTGTACGACGGGCTGGCGACCGTCACGAACGGTCTTTGGAACGCCACGTTCGTCGTGCCGCGCGATATCTCTTACAACTTCGGCGCTGGCAAAGTGAGCCTGTATGCGTGGTCAGCGGATACGGATGCGGCGGGCGCGAACAATACCATCGTCATCGGCGGGTCGAGCAGCACGGTGGTGGCGGATAACCTGCCGCCCGACGTCAAGCTCTTCATGGACGACCTCTCGTTCCAGAACGGTGGCTCCACCGGCACCGACGCCACCCTCATCGCCCCGCTCAGCGACGACAACGGCATCAATACCGCCGGTACGGGCATCGGTCACGAAATCACGGCCATTCTCGACGGCAACCGCCAGAATATGCTCGTGATGAACCCGTATTACACGGCAGATGTCGATTCTTACACGTCGGGCACGGTGAAATACCTGTTCAAAGGCCTCACCCCCGGCGCCCACTCGCTCACGCTCAAAGCGTGGGACACGTTCAACAACTCGTCGGAGCGGACGCTCGATTTCGTCGTCGAAAACACCGCTTCCCTCGCCCTCGACCACGTTCTTAACTACCCGAACCCGTTCGCCAACCACACAACGTTCCATTTCGACCATAACCGGCAGGGCGACGACCTCGACGTGCAGGTGCAGGTGTTTACCGTCTCGGGGCGGTTGGTGCGTACGGTGCAGGGCAACATCCCGACGAGCACCGCCCACATCGGCGACCTCTCGTGGGACGGGCGCGACGAGTTCGGCGATGTGCTGGCGCGCGGCGTGTACGTTTACAAAGTGAACGTGCGATCCACGCGTGACGGCGCTCATACCTCGAAGTACGAAAAGCTGGTAATCCTGAATTAATGGCCGTTCAGCGTGACCAACGGGTCGTTCATCGCGTCTGACCGTCAAAGCGCGCTACCGGCGGAACGCCCAGACGCTTGGCCCGGTTATCGCGCGGCATTCTCCTTCTTATCCACAGTACGTTTGCAGGCAGATTTTCGTCTTGCCCCTTTCCATCCCCTCTATGCGTTCACCCTTCCGCGCGGCTGCGGCGCTGCTTTCGGTTTCCTTGCTTCCCTTGGCCGCTACGGCACAACAGCGGGTTATCACAACCGCTGTTCCGGTCCTGACGATCAGCCCCGATTCCCGTTCGGCGGCCCTCGGCGACGCTGGCGTGGCGATTTCGCCCGATGCCAACTCGCTGTTCTGGAATACGGCCAAGCTCGGGTTCGTGCAGCACAAATACGGCGTCTCGACGTCGTACACGCCATGGCTTCGCAGCATCACGGATGATATGGGACTGGCGAGCGTATCGGGCTATCGCCAACTAACGCCTAGCTCGGCGTTCTCGATGGCGCTCACCTACTTCAACATGGGTGAGATCAACTTCCGCGACGTGAACAACAACGCCATCGGTGATTTTACGCCGAAGGAGTACTCGTTGTCAGCAGGTTATGGTCAGAAGCTCAGCCCGTACTTCGGCGTGGGCGTGGCGGCGCGCTTCATTCACTCCAACCTGACGGGCGGCGTGAGTACCAGCGGCAGCGCCACCAAGCCGGGCAACTCGGCGGCCGTGGATTTGGGCGCGTACTACACCCGCGACGTGAATTTCGGGCCGAACACGGGCAACATCTCGTTCGGCGCGAACATCTCGAACATCGGCGGCAAGATCTCCTACACGCAAGCCGATCAGAAGGATTTCTTGCCGACGAACCTGCGCCTCGGCACCGCCATCACCTACGACCTCGACCCGTTCAACAAGCTCACGTTCGCCCTCGACGCCAACAAGCTCCTCGTCCCCACCCCGGACGATAACCCTAACGACAGCATCCGGGCCGCGAACAACCAGGCCATCCGCGATAAAGGCATCGTGAACGCCATGTTCACCTCGTTCAACGACGCCCCCGGCGGCTTGAGCGAGGAGATGAAGGAAGTCATCCTCTCCGCCGGACTGGAGTATTGGTACAACGACCTCCTCGCCGTGCGCGGCGGCTATTTCTACGAAAATAAAGACAAAGGCAACCGCCAGTACCTGAGCATGGGCCTGGGGCTGCGGTATCAGGTTTTTGGGGTCGATGCGGCGTATCTGGTGCCGAACTCGAAGGCCAACCCACTCGCTAACACCATCCGGATCTCGCTCCAGTTCCGTTTCGACGGGCAAGAGGAACCAACCCAAGGACCGGCCGCGCCCGCTGCCGAATAACCCCACCATCCGCGAAGCTCCCGCTTCCGAAGTACCACCGGCGCCCACTGGCCCGGTGCTACCCGGAGGCGGGAGCTTCGGCTTTTTCGCACTTTTGCCTTCTCCAACCCCAATTATGATCGCTACCCTCGACCGCACCACCGCGCCCGCGTTTCAATCCGTCCGCGCCGTTTCCCTCCCCAAGCCCGATGTGCTGCCGCTCCCCGGCGGTGGACGGCTACACGTGCTGCGGAACGCGGCGCTGCCGGTCGTGCAGGTACAGGTGGTGGTGCGCGCCGGGCAGTGGCAGCAGCCGGGCGCCGGCATCGCCGCGCTCACGGCGCGTGCCCTCACGGAAGGCACGCGCACCCGCACCGCCGCCCAGATTGCGGAATACGTGGCGAGCTACGGCGCGTTTCTGGAAAGCTCCGCCGGCGCCGACCGCGCCACCGTTTCGCTCTATTGCCTCCGCCGGCACCTCCCGACGCTACTCCCCCTCCTCGGCGAGCTGCTGACCGAGGCGGCTTACCCGGAAGCCGAAACCGCCGCCGCCGTGCAGCGGTACGTGCAGCAGGTGCGCGTCGAGCGCGACAAAAACGCCTACCGCGCTTCCGAGCGGTTCTCGCGCAATCTCTTCGGCGCCGCGCATCCGTATTCGTCAGAAATCGAGCTGGATGACGTGGCGAAGCTGACCGCCCCCGACCTGCGCGCCTTCTACGCCACCCGCTACCATCTGGCGAACGCGGAAGTATTTGTGGCCGGGGATGTCCGCGACGATGATGTGGCGGCTATCCTCGCAAATCTGCCGCCCGCGACGGCCCTTTTGGCGCCGCTCGCCACCGCGACGGCCGTGGTGCCCGGCCCGGCGCGCGACGAGATTCGCATCGCCACGAGTATGCAGTCGGCGGTGCGCGTGGGGCGCTTGTGGGCCGAGCCGCAGCACCCCGATACGCACCGGCTGTTCGTGCTGAATCAGATTCTGGGCGGCTATTTTGGGTCGAGATTGATGAAGAATATCCGCGAGGACAAAGGCTTCACCTACGGGATTTATTCGAGCGTGACGCACCGCGAGCACGCCTCTTCCCTCGTCATAGGCGCCGACGTAAACGCCGATTCCACGGAAGCCACCTTCACCGAGATTTACCGCGAGATGGCTCGCCTGCGCGATGAGTTAGTCCCCACGCAAGAGCTGGACACGGTGCGGCAATACGCCACCGGCAAGTTCGTCGGCGATACGAGCACCATTTTCGATCAGCTCTCGAAATACCAATTCCTCGTCCTGCGCGGCCTCCCCGCTGACCACTACGACCAGCTCCTCGCCGCCATCGCCACCACCACCCCCGCCGAGCTACGCGAGCTAGCCAACCAATACCTCACCCCCGAAACAATGCAGGAAGTGGTGGTCGGGCGGCGGGATTGAGCGCCTAATCAAAGGTTTTCGTCTAGGATTTTGTCATTGCGAGGAGGCTTTGCGACGAAGCAATCTTCGTAGGATTAGGACGTTGGCATAACCACATAGCCGAGCAAGCGAGGATTGCCACGTCGTCGCAAAGCCTCCTCCTCGCAATGACAAATTCACTTACAATAATTGCTGAACGAATAATTGGCTAGGGTGCCAAAATCGCCCCCTCACAAAACCGCCAAAACCCCCGCCGCAATTCTACCGCCCCGGACGGCTATTCTTCCACCGCCGATGCGACCACAAATAATCCGACGGAGAGCGGCGGATCTCGGCTTCCAGAAACTGCGCGTAGGCGGCGGTAATGGGGTGGTGCGTGGGGTCGTCGGTGATGTGCTTGGGGGGAGTGGGGAGCTGGGTGGAGCCGTCGTAGAAGAGCTGGAGGTCGTAGCGGTAATGGCCGCGCTTGGTGCGGGTCTGGCTCAGGAAGAAGACCGGCATCCGGAACGACGCCGCCAGCTTGTCGGGGCCGACGAAGAACGGGGTATCCTGATTCAGGAAGCGGGTGTAGAACTGGATTTCGCCGCCGGGCGGCGTCTGGTCGGCCACCATCGAGAGGGCACGAGGCGTGGCGCGGAGCCGCACTACATCGCGCCCTACGTCCTGCATTCGCACTAAATGCCCGCCGAAACGGGTCCGCAGGTGCTTCACGAGTGCCTCGCCGAAGGCGCTGTTGAGGGGGCGGTACACGCCGTCGATGCGCGCACCATCAAGTAGCGCGACGGCGGACGGCAGAATCCATTCCCAATTGACCGAGTGCGAGCCGAGTGCCAACACCGTCTTCCCATCGCGGAGGCAGGCGAACAGCTCGGCGGAGCCAGTGATTTCTACCCGTTTCCGAAAATCGGCCGGGCCGATGGAGAGCAGCTTGAGCGTCTCGACGAGGACTTCGGAGAGATTGCGGTAGAAGCGGCGGGCGATTTTCCGTCGCTCGGCCTCGGTTTTCTCCGGAAATGATTTCTGGAGATTCTCCCGCACCACTTGCCGCCGGTAGCCGATCACATCGCCGATCAGCCACGCCAGCGCGCGCGCCACGCCGTAGAGCACGCCAAACGGAAGCTGCGCGAACAGCCACAGTACCCAAAAACCGGGGTGCCGCCGTAGCACCGGCGGAACGGGCACGGGTTGCGGATCAGGTGACACGGGAAGGGCGACCGAATCGAGAGGCATCGTCATCGGCGCAAAGGTCGGCTACGGTCGGCTCTAATAGGCACTACTGGCCGCCAGAGCCGGAGTTACGGTCGAACCGCGAGTTTCCGGAGAATTTATCGCCCACCTGCGCCCGCCAGTTCGTATCGACGCGCTCGCCGATGGCGTTGGAGTGAATCAGGCGCGGCGATGGGTCGCCGAGGTTTCGCTGGAAGAAGACGAACTGACGGTTGGTCTGATTCGAGATCGATGTCAGGTTCTTGAGCTTGTAGTAATTCCAGATTTGGTACGGCCGACCGTCGGAGTTGGCGGAAGCGCGCTGCGGGTCGGTGCGCTCGGTGAAAAGCTGGTCAGGAGCGCCGTATTGCAGATACACGCGGCCTTGATCGGTCTCGTAAGCGCGAAACGTGGGGTTGCCGAAGGCTTGGTCGACGTACTCGATGCGGTGCTTGTAATCGGCCCAGCGCTCGGCGGCTTCGGTTTGGCTCTGCTTTTTCCAGAAGTGAAACAGGTAGGCGCGCTGTTGGCGGGCGGTGCCGGTTTTCGCCAGTGATTCCGAAAAAGCGGCTTCCACATTGGTGCAAACCGGCCGCAAGCTGAGCAGGTAATGCGGCAGCTTCGTGGAATCGAGGTCGGCCACGAACGTCCCTTTTAGCTCGTCAGCCGACGTGGCTTGCGCGCGCTTCACCAAATCTTCCGCCTCGCCGGGCACCGGCAACCCCGGATTGGAACGCTGAAAACTCCGCACGGCACTCCCGAGCACCCGGCCATCGGGCGCGACCGCCTCGACCACCAGCTCGCAGTTCCCCGACGGCACGGCGCCCAGATTGAGCTGCGTCAGCACCACGTTCACGGGCGCCGCCGGTTGCTGCACCTTCTTCTCCCCGACCACAACCGGCGCGGCGCCGTCGAGGAGCCGAATCCGATAGCGCAGCGTCAGGCTCGCCCCAGCCGGGAGCGCCCCGGCCGCGTGGTAGATTTCGGCATAAAACTTCAACATCTCGACTTCCTGCGGATAAAAATCCGTCACACGGCCAGTCAGCGCAAGGCCGCTTTTGGTGAACTCGTCGGGCTTATCGGTCTTCTGAAACGATTCCAGGAGCTGAATATCCGACACCTGCACGCCCTTGCTCGCCTGATATCCCGCCACGAGCGGCAGCTCTAAGCGCACCTCATCGGCCCCGGCGCCGCGCACCTGATCGATGGCGGTGAAGCCCAGCGTGTGGCGCCCGTTCGCCACGCCGATGCGCTCGTGCAGGCGGAACGGCCGTCGGGCGGCGCCCGTATCGGCGATGGTGGGCGAGCGGAGCAGAAATTTCTGCGCCTTCCGGATGCCGCCCACCGAATCGGCCACGGTGAGCGTGAGCGCCACCCGCGCCTCAAAACCGCCCGGCGTGCGCGCATACCGCACGGAAGCGCCGTCGACGGTCACGTAATACTCAATCAACGTCTGCGTATCGTTGACGCGTAAGCGATTGGCCTCCACCGTGAACAACACGGGGCGGGCCGACGCAGAAGCCACCAACCCGCCAAAAGCGACGAGCAGCAGCAGCGGAAGGCGAAAAAATCGGCTCATAACGTCGGAAAAGATAGGCAATTCACCCATAACAAAGGTCAACCTGCCGCGACTGGTTCCGCCACCCACGGCTCAAAACCGCCCCGAATCACTCCGGAAAAAACGGCAAACAGCCCCGAACAGCAACAAAAAGCCCCGCTCCTGAGCAGCGGCTCAAGGGCGGGGCCGTTCGTGGTAGAACAGACGACGAAAAGGGATATTAGGCTGCTTATTACGCTGCCATCGGCAACGCTTCTGGCACATACGCGGGCGCTGCCTGAGGCCGCAACGCGGGCTCGACGACCGTTTTCAGGCGATCTTCGGGGAACGAGTGGAGCAGATGCGGCGGCAGCGCGGCCACCACCTCGCGGTAGCGTTGCAGCCCGAGCGCCTGCGCCACATACGTTTCGTGGATGCCGTTGAGGTAGCGCACGATGCTCAGCAGCGCCTCGTGGAAGTGCTTGAAATCGATATCCGCCTCGACGTAGCGGTCGATTTCGCGGCTCGTGGCCGAGATGCGGAGCCGGCCGAGTAGGTCGAAAATGGTGGTGTAGCCCAAGCGCCACGTCAGCTGCTCCCAATGCTGCGGCTTCCATTTATCGAGCACCTGCCCCGTGCGGGCGCTGCGGATGGCCGTGTTCGGGTTCGCCTGCACCTGTTGGCGCACGGCCGTGGCTTTGAGGCGCCGGGTAGTCCGCAGAAACTGCCCAATCTGGGCCTGCGCTTCGATGTCTTTCCCTGCCAGATGCAAGCCCGGCTTATACGCCGCCAACGGCAGCCGCTGCACCGAGAACGTCGGGTAGTGCCCGGCGGCGTAGTAGCCCACGGCGCGCGGATAGGCCGCGCGCACCACCAAGCGCCCCACTTCACGCGCCACGACGGCCGTGTTGCGGCTCTTGATACCGCGCGTGTGCAGGAACGCTTCCATCACCGCGAAAATGGCGTAGTACGCCTGCGGGAACGTCCAGTGAAGGGCATTGCGGAGGTAATTCTCATCGCCCAGCTCGGCGGTGGCGCGCAGGGCGTACTCGGTGCTCCAACCGGTTTGGAGCAGCCGCACGACTTCCGCCGCTTCGTCATCGGCCAAGGCCGGAGCGGCGGCGGCATCGCGGAAGAACGGCAGGTGCCGCACGCCATTGCCATCATCGGTTTGGTTGATGTGGTAAGCGATGGCGTGGAAATAATTGAGGAAAACCTGCGCCGGAATCGACTTCCGCCAAGTCTCCGGGTCAGTATTCGGCTCGGCCTCAGACGGCGTGCCGAACAGCGGGATAATGCGGGCTTCGTGTTCCTGTTTCATACGGCCTCATAACCTTTCAGCCCGGTTTTGAGTGCCGAAATCGCCGATTTTTAGGCAAGTTTCTTAATGATTCTGATTCCTGAAAATCAATCACTTACGAACGATTTTTCGACTCAAAATCACACCCATTAACCGCCCACTTACAAGCCCCTGATTCTCACGTCGGAACAAAGCAAAACCGCCCCCTATTTGCCGCAATAGAGGGCGGTTTATTACCCCTATCGGGGGAAGCCAACGGCTAACGTGCGTGGCAGCCTACCGCATCAGCCGCCGTGTGACCAAGCGGCCATCGGGCCACGTCAGGCGCAGCCGGTACAGCCCGCTGGGGTGGCGGCTTAAATCCAGCGCGTTCTCTCCTGCCCGCATCGTGCCTTGGGCCACTTCCCGGCCCAGCGCATCGGCCACGGTGTACGTGGTGGCGCCGGGGGCTTGCAGCGTGAAGCGGCCATCCGGGGCGGGGTTGGGCCAGACGGCTACTGGCTGCGCAGCGGCCTCATCGTGGGGCAGGCCCACTTGCGGGCGCGGGCAAACCCGCGTGGGTGGGGTGCCCCCGGCCTGTAAGTACCCCGCTGAATCGAGTTTGAAGACCCAGCCGTCGGCGCTGCCCGTGTCGGGTGCGTGCGGAATGAGAAAGCCGCAGCCCACGAAACCGCCATCCGGCGTGGGCCGCAAATCGCGCAGGTAATTCTCCGAAAAGCCCCCCGCAAGCTGGCGGTACGCGTGGTACCAGACGCTGTCGCCGTCGGCGCACAGCTTGAGGGCAAAGCCCACCGGAAAGCCGTTGCCTATGGGTCGGGCATTAGTCGTGTCGGCCGTGCCCCCAGCCACCACCAGCGACCCGTCGGCCAGCTCGTGCAGGGCGAAGACCTGCGTCCCGTAGAGGGGCGGACCGTAGAGCCGCTGCGAGCGGGTACTGCCGTCCAGCGGGTTGAGCTTATAGAGCGCAATACGGCGTTCGGTAAAGCCCGTCGATACCCGCACCGTCAGCCCCATCCCCACCAGATACGTGCCGTCGGCGAGCACCGTGACGTGGGCGTTGCCGTCGTAGTAGCGACCGCCGAACACGCGCCGCCACTGCTCCCGCCCCAACGAATCGACTTTGAGCACTAACCCGTCGTAGTTGGAAAAGCCGCCCGTGTAGCGCACGCTCCCGCCCAGCAAAAAGCCCCCGTCGGGCGTGGCGGCCACGGTGGTAGCGTCGTCGGCGAAAGCGGCGTGGTAGGTGTGCTCCCAGAGTTTGTTGCCGGCCGTGTCGGTGCGGATCAGCAGCACATCGCCGTCGTAGGGGTTGATGGCCATCTGCGCTGTGCCCACCAGCGCGTAGCCCCGGCCGGGCAGGTAGCAGCCGTTGTAAACAATACGGTTGAGTTGGGGGCCGTAGGATTTCGTCCAGAGCGTGTCGCCCGCCGCATTGAAGCGCCAGAGCATCGGATAATTACTTGTCACCGAAGCCGCATACCCTCCTGGAGCCAACGAAATTAAACTATTGCGAAAGTTGGAAAAATAATAGTCCCCGGCATTTCCAAAATATTTTACCCTACGCTGTTGCCCGTTAGGATTCAGGAAGCGCAAAACCAAGGCAGTACTTGGAACGGACGGATAGTTACTCGATTGCCCAATACTTACGTAGCCCGAATCGGTTGGCAGGATACTCGTTAGCCCAGACTGCAGAGTTGAGCCAACGTTAAAATAGCGGTTGTTGAAATACTGCCCGTGTGCCACCAGTGTGGTCAGCCAGTACAGAAGAGTGAGCCACAAACCGCGTGATAGAGTTTTCATCGGAGGAAGAAAAAAACTCAGCGGCAGTGAGAAGTCATTTCTCTCTGCCGTCCAGTCAAGATTAAACGAAGGCGGCTCTTGCCTTTACGAAGTGCCCGCCTTCACCCATACGCGGCCGACCACGTAATAATAGGAAATTACATCGACTATGCGCTCATCGGCGTGGCCGTTCCACAATATTTTATATTTACGATTTGGCTTGCAAAATCTAAACTTCATCAAATTTTTCAAAAACATCCCAACAAGCAATTCAGCCACCTAGCCCCAACCCGCCATCAGAGCGAATAAAAAAAGCGCCCCGCCGACCTTATCGGTCAACGGGGCGCTAGAAATGAGTGGGCGGTGAGCTACCGGCAGAGCTTACAAATCGCGGACGATATTGACGGCTTCCTGCAAGTACACGTCCTTCTTGAGCTTTTTGGTGAAATTATCGGCGCGGGCGACTTGAATCGAGTCTTTTTCGATGGCCGACCGGTCCACGGTGAGCTGACGGATTTTTAGCTCCGGTAGCGTCTTCTCAATTTGCTCGTAGCGCTTGTTGTCGGCTTTCGCTACGGCTTGCTCCTTCTGATAATCGGCGAGCTTGAGGGAGCGCAGCGTATTATCCGATTGTTTTTTGAGGCGCTTCGCGATATCGTCGATGGTGCGGAATTCCTCGTTTTTCGTGACCCGCGCTTGGCTGGCGGCTTTGATTTTAGCCGCCGGAACGGGCTTGCTCCACTGCTTATAATCAGCGGGACGAATCTCATCCCACGCCAACGGATACGCGGTTTCTTTTTCGCCCTGCTCCAGATAAGCGTACATATCGGGCAACACCACGTCGGGGGTTACGCCGCGTAGCTGGGTAGCGCCGCCGTTGATGCGGTAGAACTTCTGCGTGGTGAGCTTGAGCGAGCCGAACGGCTTGACAGCGTTGAACTCGGAGCCGAGGGCGTCGTCGAGGTCGAAGATGCGCTGGACGGTGCCTTTGCCGTACGTCGTGCTGGAGCCTACGATGGCGGCGCGCTTGTAATCCTGCATCGCTGCCGCCAGAATCTCCGACGCCGATGCCGAGTACGAGTTCACCATCACCACGAGCGGGCCTTCGTACTGCACCCGCGAATCGCGGTCGGCGAGCACCTGAGCGCCGCCGCCGCTCGATTTCACCTGCACAATCGGGCCTTGCGGAATGAACAGGCCCGACATCTCAACGGCGTCTTGCAGCGAGCCGCCGCCGTTGTTGCGCAAGTCCATCACGATGCCGTCGACCTTCTCATTCGTCAGCTTCTCGACTTCCTTCTTCACGTCTTCACCCGAATTGCGTCCGCCGGAGCGGCTGAAATCGGCGTAGAACGACGGCAGGCGCAGATAGCCAATCCGCTTACCGTCGGCTTGGTCGATGATGGCCGACTGGGCGTAGGTCTCCTGAATCACGACGAGGTCGCGGATGATGGAAATCTCCTTCTGCGACGCGTCCGGCTTGCGCACCGTCAGGCGCACCTCGGTGCCTTTCTTCCCCCGAATGAGCAGAATGGCATCATCGAGCCGCATTCCTTCGATGCTCACCGGCTCCTTCTTGCCCTGCGCGACGCGCAGAATCACATCGCCGCTCTTCAGCTCACCTTGCCGATACGACGGCGAGCCGGGGACGATTTCGGCGACCTTGATTTCGCCATCCCGCTCCTGAAGCGTCGCGCCGATGCCTTCCAGGCGGCCGGTCATCTGGATGTCGAAGTTCGCCTTGTCTTTCGGCGGGAAATACTCGGTGTGCGGGTCGTAGGTGTTGGTGATGGCGTTGATGTAGAGCGAGAACATATCGTTCGCGCTCTGCTGCCCCATCCGGCGGAAAAGGTCGGTGTAGAGCTTCGCGACTTTCTGGCGCGCGTCGGCTTCCAGCTCGGCCAGCGTCTTGTTGGCGGCCGGGGCGGGCGTGGTTTCGGCGGCGTCCTCGTCGTCGGGGAGCGTCGTGAGGGGGCTTTCGGTCGCCGACACGGCTTTGTCCTTGTCCTTCGCGTCTTTCTTGGCGGCGGCGGGCTGGGCGGCGGCTTCCTTGGCGCGCTCTTGGGCCGCCAGCAAGTCGGCGAGCTGGGTCATCACCTGATATTTCAGGTATTTGCGCCACTGCTCACGGCTTTCGGTGGCGGAGCCGGAGAAAGTGACTTTCTCGTCGTCGAGCTCGATGGTTTCGTCCTTCGTGAAGTCGAACGGCTGCTTGAGAATCTCATCGCAGTAGCCGTGGACTTCCTTCACCCGCGCCGTGTAGAGGCGGGTCGCGAGGTCGTAGAACTCTTCGGAGCCGCGCTTCACTTCATCGTCGATGTCGTTCTTCAGCTTATCGAGCTGCGCGACATCCGATTTCAGCAAGAACCGGCGGCTCTTGTACAGGCTCTTCAGATAAAGCGAATAGACCCGCCCGGCGAAGGCATCGTCGAGCTTTTCGGGTTCGTAGTGGGCAGTAGTCAGGCCGGTCAGCACGGTTTTGAGCAGCAGCTCTTCACGGGCACTGGCGGGCACCAACCGACGGGCTTCTTCGCCACGATGCAGGGTGGTGTAACCAGCCAACGCCAGCGCAACAGCCGACACCGACAACAGCGAGGTAAGACGGGCAGAACGGAACGACATAGGTCAGAAAAAAAAACGCGAGCGGCACGCTTAGGCCGAACAAACTTACGCGAAAAGAGTGCCGAAGGGTGCAGGCGGTTGCGCCGATTCCCTCGGCTGACGCTGGCGTGGCGAAAGTGCGAAAACGCGTTTTCGTGCCTAAAAAGGCCTTTTTGACCCGTCCGGGCATAAAAAAACCTCGCTGAGGCAGCGAGGTCTTTCCCGGATTAATCTGTTCAAACGTCAAAGTAAAGGCATTGGAACCAATTCGCACCAAACCGGCGCGAACTTTTTCCGCAGACCTAGTACACGCGTTCGGCGGAATTGCGACGGAACTCGTCCTGGAAGTACTGACGATCGTCGTCGTTACGATGTTTGACACCCATCACGATGCCACCTTCTTTGATGCCGCGCTCGTACTCAGCCGCGTGCTCTTCGGGGATACCCGAGCCGACCAGCGCGCCGACCAAACCGCCCGTCAGGCCACCGGCGCCGGCGCCTACCAACGAGGCAGCCAGTGGACCAGCGATCACCAGACCGAGGCCCGGCAGCGCAACGGAAGTACCGATAGCGGCGATGGCCGCGATGACCGCACCCACGGTGCCGCCGATGGCCGAGCCAACGCCCGCGCCTTCCATGGCCTTATCGCCGAGGTCGGTGTCGGCGGTGCCGTCGCCGAAGTGGCGCTTGCGGGTATCGTCCGACATCAGCAGGTTCACGTCGTCCTTGGTGTAGCCACGGCGATGCAGCGAGTCATACGCGCGCTCCGCCGACTCACGGTCGCGGAACATAGCCGTCGTCATGCCGGTCGATGCATCGGAAGAAGTGCTGCCGGTCGAGCCGCTGAAAGGTGCGTTACCACCGCTGGTAGGCGTTGCGCCCGAGTTCTCCCCGTAGGGAGGCATGTTGCCAAAACCGCTCATAATTTCTTAAAGTTGGAAGGGGGTGAGAGAAAAGCGCAGACCGTTTTGGTCCGTGCGCTGCTTTCGTACGCCCTCAAACGGCATGGGTTGCACAGAGCGGATAAGTAGTCCAAAATGGTGGCTGGTTTTGGGGGATATATAGCCGCTCCGGAACAAGCAGCGCGCCCAATCCGTCCGCACCCCAATCAGCAGCGAACTTTGCCACCAACCGCCGACCGACCGGCCAGCTCCCCCGTCTGCCCCGGCGCTGCCGATGGAGCGCGCTTCCTCTCTTATAGCCCGTTGCACTTCACCCGCCACCCCGACCGCGCCGCTTGGGCTGCCCTGCACGCCGCCGCTCCTCAAGCGACGGTCTACAGCGCGGCGTGGTGGCTCGATGCGGTGACGGCGGGGGCGTGGGGCGCCGTCGTGCTGCCCGATGCCGCCGGGGGCTACGCTGCCGCGCTACCGGTGCCTTTGCAACGGCGGTGGCGCGGTTTCGGGCCGATGGAGATGCATCAGCCCTTCTTCACGCAGCAGCTCGGCGTGTTGAGCCAAGTGGACGCCACGCCCGACGCCGCGCCCTTTCTGGCCGCCTTGCCCGCCGGGCTGCGCGCTTACGGGCAGCTGCATTACGCAAACCGCGTAGTAGCGCCACCGGTCGGTTTTCAGCTCCGCGAACGCCTTACGCATCACCTCGACCTTAAGCCCAGTTATGCTGAGCTGGCGAAGGGCTTCCACCAAAATCATCGGCGGAATCTCAAGAAAGCGGTTAATCTGAGCATCGGCCTCGATTCCGCCCCGACTGCGGCGGCGGAAGTCATCGCGCTTTTCCGACGCACCAAGGGCGCGGAGCTGCCCGAAGTAAAGCCGCGCCATTATCAGCTCCTGCAACGCCTCACCGACGCGCTGGCCGCCCACGACGCACTAACCGTTTGGACGGCGCGCGCCCCTTCACCCATCGATGCGGCCCATCAGCCGTTACTCGCCGGTGGGATTTTCGCCCGCGACGAACGCCAGCTTATTTACCTGCTCGGCAGCGTCAGTGATGCGGGACGGGCGCAGGGCGCGATGCACGCCGTTATAGATGCGGTTTTGCGGCAGGAAGCGGGCACGGCGCGGCTGCTTGATTTTGAGGGGTCGATGGTGCCGTCGGTGGCGCGTTTTTACGCGGGGTTTGGCGCGCAGCCGGTGCCCTACACGGCTTTTGCGCGGCCCTGACGCTCGGTGAAATTCACCGCGCCGCTAGTAGTGCCGCGTATTGCGCGTGGGCGGCGCTTGCGGGTATCGCAGCGGCCCGTATCTTGCGCGGCGACCTCACTGCTATCATCGTTTCGCAAATGGCCTACTCGCTTAATTCGGCCGTTCTGGCCCCGGAGAGCCGCACCGCTAATGGTGCGCATAAATTCACGCTCGGGATTGAAGAGGAATTTCAGGTTATTGACCCGGAAACCCGCGATTTGACGTCTCATATCCACCAGATTGTCGACGACGGCAAGACGATTCTGCTGGAGCAAGTTAAGAACGAAATGCACACGGCGGTGGTGGAAGTCGCCACGAACGTGTGTGAGAATATTGCCGACGCCCGCCGCGAAGTCACGAAGCTGCGCCGCGCTATTTTCGAGCAGGCCGCCAAGGAAGGGCTGCTGATTGCCTCAGCCGGTACGCACCCGTTTGCGCGCTGGGCCGATGCGCGCATCACGGATATGCCGCGCTACCGCGAGATTGTCGACGAATTGCAGGATGCTGCGCGCGGAAATCTTATTTTCGGCTTGCACGTCCACGTCGGAATTCCGAGCCGCGAGGAGGGGCTGCACATCATGAATACCGTGCGGTATTTTCTGCCGCACATTTTCGCGCTGAGCACTAACTCGCCGTTCTGGGAAGGGCGCGATACGGGTTACCGCTCGTACCGCACGAAAGTATTCGACAAGTTTCCGCGCACCGGGATTCCGGATTATTTCGCGTCGGCGTCGGAATACGACGATTATATCAAGCTGCTCGTCAAAACCGGGTGCATCGATAACGGCAAGAAAATCTGGTGGGATATTCGGCTCCACCCCGTCTTCAACACCGTCGAGTTTCGGGTGTGCGACGTGCCGATGCGCGTCGATGAGACGATTGCGTTGGCGGCGGTGATGCAGGCGCTCGTCGTGAAGCTGTATAAGCTGATGCAGAGCAACCTCAATTTCCGCCTTTACCGCCGGGCGCTGATTTCGGAGAACAAGTGGCGCGCCTCGCGCTTCGGCATCGACGGCAAGCTGATTGACTTCGGGAAGCAGGAAGAAGTCGATACCCGCGTGCTGATCGGCGAACTGCTCGAATTCATCGACGACGTGCTCGACGAGCTTGGCTCGCGCAAGGAAGTGGAGTACATCCACGAAATCCTGCGGATGGGCACCGGCGCCGACCGCCAACGCGCCGAATTCCAGCGCAACGGCGGCGATTTGAAGGGCCTCATGGACTTCATCGTCCGCGAAACGGCGATGGGCGTCGTTTAGAAACTTCAGACGCTTCCAGGCACATTTGGCGCGTCAATCGCAAGAGCCTCTGCCTTTTGTGATTAAAATCGCGGATTTGGCACCTCACTGGGCACGCAGCTCGGGCTTGCACTACGGGGCAAGGCCGGGCTGCGTGCCCTTTTTTTTGCACTATAGCCGGAAGAAGGTATAAAGTAAAGAGTAGCTTCATTTTCCCTTCACCGAAAAAAATGCGCCCTTGGAGCTTACCTGAGGGTATTTCGGCTAATCAAGGGCGGTGGGCGGCGGCTACAGAGCCGTGGCGGTTAGAGGTTCTGCCTGAACCTCCCGACCTTTACGGCCGTTTCAGTCGGATTCACCCTACCCTACACACTTTCAGCCTGTTACTTGTGCCCCAATCGCTGCCTAAAGTCGCCATTCTGGATATGTATGCCGGTCATCCTAATCAGGGGATGCGGAATATTCAGGAGCTATTAGACGCTTTCCCCACTCCCCTCGACTGGACCGTGTTCGACGTTCGGGGAGCTAACGAGCTGCCTGCCGACCCGCTCGCGTTCGATATTTACATCAGTACCGGTGGCCCCGGCTCGCCGCACGACGGCGACGGCGTGTGGGATAAAGGCTGGTTCAACCTTCTCCAGACGCTTTGGGAGCACAACCAGACCGCCCGCCAAACCGGCGCGGCGCGCAAATTCGTGTTCCTGATTTGCCATTCGTTTCAGATGGCGTGTCGGCATTTTCAGGTCGGGGAAGTCACGAAGCGACGCTCGACTTCGTTCGGCGTGATGCCGGTGCATCTGTCGCTCGACGGGCGCCACGATCCGGTGCTGGAGTGCCTGCCGGACCCGTTCTACGTCGTCGATTCGCGTGATTGGCAAGTGGTGCAACCCGACGATGCCCGCCTCGCCGAGCTGGGCGCTGATATTCTGGCGCTCGAAAAAATCCGCGACCACGTACCCCTCGAACGGGCGATGATGGCGGTGCGGTTTTCGGATGAAATCATCGGCACCCAGTTTCACCCCGAAGCCGATGCCACGGGGATGATGACGTATTTCTCGCAGCCCGAAAAGCGGCAAGCCGTCATCGCGGCGCACGGCGAGAACAAGTATCTCTCGATGCTCGACGCGCTGGACGACGAGGATAAGATTCCGCTTACACAAGCCACCATTATCCCGACGTTTCTGGAGATGGGGATTCAGGCGTTGATGTTGCAGACGGCGTAGTAATCCGGCGTTGTGCGCAGCCCGCGCGCACCCGGGGTAGCCGTGTGCAAGCCCGGGGTAGATTTCAAAGAAATCAACCCCGGACTTATGTGATGAAACCCCTTTGGGGTATTTAGGATAGTTTATTGGAATGCGGTTGACGCGGGGATCTGGCC
>JANNMJ010000224.1:0-7101 GCA_031397815.1 Hymenobacteraceae bacterium | reverse complement strand
GGGCGGGGCGGGGGGCCCCCCGGGGGGGTTTAGTGGGGGTTTTTTGGGCCCCGTGTCGGGGGTGTTGGGCGCCCCACACCCCCCGCCCCTACGATGCGTGCCACTTCGGCTATTAGCAAGCCGATGCGCGGCGAGGGGCGCGAAATCAGGTCGTCGTCGATGGCGTAAAGGCGGCGGTTACGGTACGCGGCCACCTGTTTCAGCTCCGGATAGCGCCGAAAAAGCGTGGTGTCGAGGGCGCGGAAATCGCCGCCGATGATGACGTCCGGGTTGAGCTTGAGGACCGTTTCGCGCGGCAGCACGGGGTACGGCTGCGGAATCTGGGCGGGCACGGCGTTGCGCACCGCCAGCAGGCGCAGCACGTCGGTGAAGAGCGTGGGGTGGCCGTAGACGTAGATAGGGTCGGTCCAAGTGATGGCGAGGATGCCGCCGGACGTCTGCGGGCCGGTCGGTGGGGCTTCAGAGGGCGCGGGGCGCAGGCTTTCGATCTGGGCGCGCAACGAATCGGCTACGGCTTGGCCGCGCTCGTTTCGCGCCAGCAACCGCCCCAAATCGCGCAGCCCGCGCACTATGTCACTCACCGAGTCATACGCCTGCTGATACACCGGAATCCCGAGCTTCTCCAGCCGGGTGATGTTATCGCCGGAAGTCATCCCTTCCACTGTGAAAACGGCATCCGGATGGAGCTTGACGATAGCTTCTACATCGAGCGGATAGGTATTCACGACCGGCAAGCCCAGCACGCTCGCGGGGTAATTGCAGTTCTGGGTGCGCCCGACGAGCTGCCCGGAATCGGCGACGGCGGCGAGCATCTCGGTCATCGACGGCGCCAAGGACACGACGCGGCGCGGGTGCAGCGGCAGCCGCACGGTGCGGCCCATATCATCGCGGACGGTGTGGAACCGGCCAGCCGCCGGGTCAGTCGCCGCATCCGGCGCCGATTGACAAGCCGGCAGCAATGCGCCGAGGACGGCGATGAGGGCGAGAAGGAAGGAGCGAATCACGGGCGCAAAGGTCGGGCGGGGCGGGGGCAAAAAAACACCGTCCCCCGGCGGGCTGCAAGCAGCCGACCGGGGGACGGTGGGGAGGGGAAAGCGGTGCTGATTCGGCTTACGCTTTCGGGGATTTCGGCGAATGAGGGGTATCGTTTACCGTGAAGCCGTGCGCGCCCATCTGCCGCAGGTTGCCGTGGCCGTATTCGCTTTGCAGCGCCTTGCTGATGCGTTGCACGATTGGCCGCGCGCGATTGGCGACGTTATCACGCTTCTCGTACGCGTCTTCAAGCTGCTTTTCCAGCTCGACGGCGCGCTTGTGGTAATCGATTCCGGAAGCCAGCTCAGGGCCAAGCGCCTCGAAATCGGTTTTCAATTGACCTCGGATGACCGAGTTAGCGCCGTCAGTTACGTGCTTTTCGTAAATGGTGGCGGCCAATGTCAAAGCACCAATCTGGTCCTTTGTGTTGGGTAGTGGGATGCGGGTACGAACAGTGGCCATAAGACACGAGGACCGGGGAGTAGTTAGGTGAACCGGTCGGTCGTATGGCAAAAGTCGGGAACGCCCCCATGACTGGCAAGCAAATAGGTATTTTATGTGTGAAAACAAGGTGATGGGGCCTTTCATCACAAAATGCTACCGTTCATCACAAAATGGGGCCATTCATCACAAGATGAAGCCTAGCATTTTGTGATGAACGGGGGCCACAACGTGCAGCCTGCCTTTCACGCGGTTGTGGCCGCCATTCATCAGGGCGTGAATGGGTTTCACCACGTCTTGACTGGCATTCACGCCGTGGTGGCCGCCAGTCAGATGGTGGTGAATGGGGTTCATCACTTGATGAATGGGAGCCACGCGGTGGTGGCCGCCGGTATGAAGCCGCTGGGCCTAGCCTACCATCGGCGTAGCCACGCCGCGCCGATCCGTATCGGGCAAGGCGGCGTGGTGCAGCAGCTCACTGAGGGCGTTTTGGAGCCGTCGGAAGGAGCGGCATTCAGCGGCGAGCACGGGGTCGAGGTGGCGGGTGAATTCGGCTTGGTGGATGGTTTCGCGGTACTTGCTGGGCATCCGGCCGGTGAGCCAGCCTTTTACGTCGCGTTTTTCTTCGGGCGGGTAATCGCGTTGCGCATCGTTCGGTAACAGCGAGGTGTTGGGGGCGATACTCGGCAGACTGGCAACTACCCATTCTTCGTACTCGCGCCGGGCGAAGACGACGGCGACCGGGTACGGCAGTTGATGCCCCGCTAATTCGGCGGCGAGGACGCGGGCTTCGGAGACGGGGCAAGCGGTTGAATCGTCGAGGTCGAGCAAAACCAGAAGACCGTGGCACTGGCCCAACCCCATCCGGATACGCGTAGCCTTCGCGTAGTTATCGAGCCGTTTCCGCAGCCTCGGTAGCTCGCCGACTTCTACCGGGGGCGCCACTTGCCAATCGTAGACCCTGTCCTCGTAGAGTAGCTTCTTGAGGAGCAAGGGCACTGCATTAGCATCGCCCTTCCCTTCGACCCACACGACTAGCTGCTTCATTCAGTCGGGAGCGGTTCGTCGCGGTGCAGCCCTTCGCTACGGAGAATCTCGCCAGGCGAGAAGAGTTTTTGACGGATGGTTTCTCGCTGATAATCGGCTAGCGCCCCAACACGAGTTTCGCCGTTAACCTTCTCCACGACAAGGAAGGACTCAAGCGGTAAGTAATCGAGTAGCTCCGGCGAGTGCGTAGTGAGCAGGATTTGCTTGCGGTCGCTAGTGACGACGAATAGCTCAGCGAGCACCGCAAGCATACCGGGGTGAATGTGCAGCTCGGGTTCCTCGAAAGCGAGTAGGCCGTGTGGGTCAGAACTTAAGCCGGGCATTTCCTCCGCAATTGCTTCGGGCTGAAACAAGGCCACCAGAATGGCGAGGGCGCGCAACGTGCCATCCGATTCCTGCCCCATATCGGCACGGCGCAGAACGCCTCCGGGAGCCTCATAATGCAGGTACGTGACCAAATAACTGCCCGCTGGCTCGACCGAGATATCGGTAACGCCCGCCACCAGCCGACGCAGCATCAACCGCAACTGATACGCGGCTATGGTGTCGGTCAGCAGTTCCTGTAAGACGGCGCCCAGATTCGCCCCTTCCTCCTCAAATGGAAAGGAGTGTGTTACTGATTGTGGCTCACGCAATGCTTTAGGAGACGTGGCATAGAATAAAGCACCGGCCAGATTTCGCTCTACTTCCCACATTTCAGTTACGGAGGCCACAAAATCTTCAGCTTCTGAAAAAATATCTAGAGCATCACCTACGAGTAAGCCCGGAGGAGTCAAATAATTCCTCCCTCCCTTCCGGCGAATAGGAGGTTGCTTAGCCAATTGACGCTCGCCGTTGACTAGCAGCCAATTTTCAGTGCCCGTTTGAATTACTCCTACTTCAGCCTGACCCGGCCTCTGAATCCGAACCTCTTCGTACGCTACTCGAAGACCGTTGCGCTCTTCACCGACTAAGTTAAAATCATACGTTACTACCGACCCAGCACCCGTTACACAAGTCACTCCTAAGCTGATGCTGGCAACCTCACCAGTGGGTGACCAATGCACAATATTCCCTTCCCCCCTTCTATCCACCACCGCCTGATCCACCCCCCTCGTCAAACAATCCCGCATAAACCTTAGCGCATCCAGCACATTACTCTTCCCTGACCCATTCGTCCCGACCAGCACCGTCAACGGGCCTAATGGAATATCAGCCTCGCGGATACTGCGGAAGTTTTTGATGCGCAGGCGGGTGAGGCGGAAGGGGGTGGCTTCGGGAGTCATAACGGTGCAGGGTACTCGTGCAAAGGTAGAGTGCCCTTTTTTTCAGCCCCTCCCCCACCCCTTCCGTACCTTCGCGGCCCCTCCAACCGCCGCGCCATGATTGTCGTTACCGGAGCCGCTGGCTTCATTCCGTCCTGCCTGATTGCCCGCTTGAATGCGGCGAATTTCAACCATATCGTCGCCGTCGATGCCTTTGAGGCGCGGCCCGATAAGGCGCCGAATCTGGCGGGCAAGCGCATCACGGCGTTCGTGGAGCGGACCGAGTTTTTCGGCTGGCTTGACGAGCACCACGCTGAGGTGGAGTTCGTGTTTCACCTCGGCGCCCGCACCGATACCACCGAGCAGGACCGCGCCGTGCTCACGGAGCTGAATCTGGCGTACTCGCAGCGGATGTGGAAGGCGTGCTGCCGGTATCAGATTCCGCTGGTTTATGCGTCGTCGGCGGCGACGTATGGCGGTGGGGAACACGGGTATTCTGATGAGGACGATGCGCTCCCGAAGCAGCTTCGGCCGCTCAACCCGTACGGCGACTCGAAGAACGATTTCGATAAATGGGCGCTCGTGCAGCCCGTGAAGCCGTTTTTCTGGGCGGGGCTGAAGTTCTTCAACGTGTATGGGCCGAACGAGTACCACAAGGGCCGGATGGCGTCGGTGGTCTTCCACGCCACGAATCAGCTCTTGGCGGGCGGCGCCGTGAAGCTCTTCCGCTCGCACCGCCCCGACTATGCCGACGGCGGCCAACGGCGCGATTTCGTGTACGTGATGGACGTCGCGGAAGTGTGTTTTCACCTGATGATGACCCGGCGCGGCTCCGGCATCTACAACCTCGGCTCCGGCGAGGCCCGCAGCTTCCGCGAGCTGGCCGAAGCCGTGTTCGCCGCCGCCAATCAGCCCGTCGATATCCAATTCATCGACATCCCCGCCGACATCCGCGACACGTATCAATACTTCACCGAGGCGCCGATGGACAAGCTCCGTCGCCTCACCGGCTACGACCGCCCCTTCACCCGCCTCGAAGACGGGATTCGGGAGTACGTGCAAGGGTATTTGCTACCGGGACCGGAACGGCGGTATTTTTAGGGGGACGCTTCCTTATTTCGAGGTCTTGCGGCCTTCGGCGAGCGCTTGTCGGGCTGCTCAAACCGGCACCGAGACGGTGCCGGGTACGTAGGTCGCGCCCGTCTTGGGTGCGGGGCTGGAGCCCCGCGAATAGCCCGCACGGGGCTGGAGCCCCGCGCGATTCGTTATTTTTCACATCTTCCACATCGGCCCACATCTACTCGTGAAAAACCTCTACCTCCTCCTCACCGCCTTTTGCCTCCTCTTTACCGCCCCAACGCAAGCGCATAACCTGAGGCTGCGGGCTGACCCGTTTTCGCCGGATGGGACGATGATCGGGACGGCTGGGGTGCCGTTTTACCTGACGTGGGACGGCTCCTGGCGCGATTCCGTGAACTGGGATGCGGCTTGGGTTTTCGGGAAATGCCGCCCTATCGGGCCGGGCGGTACGTGGCAGCCGATGACGTTCAGCGCCGTTGATGCTGACCACCTCGTCAGTCCGGCCCCGACGCCGGTCGCCTTCAATGCCGCCGCCGACGGCAGGGGCGTCTTCATGTACCGCGAAACGCCCGGCGAGGGGAGCTTCGGAGCTAGCGGCGCTCTACGCTGGAACTACGCCGCCGACGGCATCACTCGCGCCGCCCTCGCTTTGTACGAAATCCGGCTTTACGCCGTCGAGATGGTGCATATCCCGCAAGGCGGCTTCCAATTGAACGCCACCGACCTGCCCGCCTTGGCCAACGAATTCACGAGCGTGCAAGGCTCCTTGACGCAGATTTCCTCCGAAAACCCTCTCCCCGTGGGCGCCATTCGGTGGGTGAACGATACAGGCGGCGGCGGGACGGGGAATGAGGTGATGAACGGCGCAACGACCTACCCCGGCTCGGCGGCACTCGGCGCGACTTACCCGAAAGGCTACGCCGCGATGTACTGCATGAAGTACGAGCTGAGCCAAGGGCAATACACCGATTTCCTGAACGCCTTGCCCCGCACGCAGCAAATCCGCCGCGTGCCGGTCGATATCAGCGGCGATTCCCCGGCGGCCAATATGGAGTACGTGATGGCGGAAACCGACGACCCCGCCGCCACTTTCCGCAGCACCATCGTCTGCCCGAGGAATGGAATGGGCACCACCGAGCCGGTCGTTTTCAGCTGCAACCGCCCCGACCGCGCCGCCAACTTCCTGATCTGGGCCGACGGCGCCGCGTACCTCGACTGGGCCGGACTGCGCCCGCTGAGCGAGCTGGAATACGAGAAAGTTTGTCGCGGTCCGCTGCCGGCAGTGCCCGGCGAGCTGGCCGGGGGCGCGGCACCGGTGGCCGCCGTCAACATCAACGGCCCTGAAAACGGCACCGAAACCACTGACGCCGGCGCCAACTACGTCTTCGGCTTCCAGAATTTCATTGGGGGTGATGCCGGTAACGGCCCCCTCCGCTGCGGCATCTTCGCCACGGCCACCAGCACCCGCGCGCAGGCCGGGGCGGCGTATTACGGCGTGATGGAGATGAGCGGCAACGTCTGGGAGCGCTGCATCACAGTGGCCGAGCAGGACGCCGGGCAGCCCACCAACGCGGGCCTGTTCGACGGCAACCGCAACGGCGACGGCACGCTCGATTCCCTCGGCAACCACGATGTGCCGACGTGGCCGAACTCGACGGATGTGCTCGGCTCGAACTACCGGGGCGGCAACTGGAGCCGCCCCGCCGAGTGGGCCGCCGTCAGCGACCGTCAGTACGGCGGTACCGCTATCCCCGGGCGCACCTCGCACCGAGGCATCCGCGGCGGGCGGTCGGGCGCGACGCTAAGCAGCCCTCCGCAGGGCACCGGCGGCACCACGCTCAGCGCCACCAAATACCACGGCGGCGGCTACGACGGTTACGCCACCACCGCCAGCGCAATGATTCTAGTGATCGGTCTCCCCGAAAACCTCGTCACCGGCCACCTCGACGTATTCCCGAACCCCGCCGCCGGGGCCGTCACGTTCCGCCTCTCCCCCGACGCCCCCGCCCTAGAAAACGCCACCCTCACCCTGCTCGATGCGCTCGGTCGGCCGGTACGCCGGTTGGCGCACCTCAACGGCCACACCGTAGCGCTTTCCGTCGAACACCTGACGGCCGGCGTGTACTCGTTCCGGTTGGTTGGGCCGAAAGGGCCGGTGGCCGGTGGGCGGTTGGTGGTGAAATAGGGCCACAAGGCGAAGTACAGGGAACCCCAACGGGGTTCTTTACCATAGCCCGGGGTTGATTTCGCAGAAATC
>JANNMJ010000245.1:0-38701 GCA_031397815.1 Hymenobacteraceae bacterium | reverse complement strand
GGCTGAGCACAAAGCTCTTGATCTTCTGGGCAATCGCATCCGCTACCTGATGGTCACCTAGCAGATCTGCTGAGGCACTAGTCTCCGAAGACAGGCGCAACATGAAGTCGTGAACGCGCGCGTCTACCCCAGCCAGTGGGGTGGCGGGTACAGTCGAGTGTAGAGACGGGATTTGCATATCAGTAGGAGAACGTAGCAAAGGTAGGTTAAGGTTGCACTTACTACAACTAGATGTACTAAGCACTCAAGCCAATAATACAAAAGACGTTATTTTAAGCAAATAGCATCTGGAATGTTAATGCTCACGAAAGAAGAATGAGAACCAGAAACTGTGGGGTATGCCGTCCTACTGCCATCTAAAAAAATGCGTAGAGAACCTGAGCAAGAGATTATATCAGCTTTTCCAGATCCAGGGAGTTGATTCAGATGACCCTGCCAATTAGAACGATCAGATGGTAGATTCAACAAGCAATTTTTTGAAAGCTGTGTACACATAATGTATACACCAGGTAAAGCTGACTTTATCGCAGATACAATTTCTTGACGCGGGTTTAGGTGCTTTTCGCGACCAAGCGAAAATATAGTAACCCTCGGAAGTACTTCGGCGATAAGTTGCTTTGTGAAAGAAACGTTTTGAGAGCTAGTATTAGCGCAGTTACCGCCGTGATGTGGGAATACGAGTAAATCAGCACGTAGTGACCTCCCGGATTCAAGAATTTGTGAAAGACTGCGTTGATCGATATCCGCTGCTAACAGAGCGATGGGATGCTGATCGTGCTTGATAGAAAGCACGGCTGAGCACGAGTTTGAGTCAATCGGATTGCCATTAGTGTCAAGTCCTCCAGCTGCACCAAGTATGTCGCTGACAGATGGCGCTAGGACATTAATTGATACTTCACCAACATTCTGTGTTGGAGTTCCAGTACTAAGTTGATGTATCAGTAGGCCTTTCGTGTTGACAGCATGATCAATGCTTACTCTAAGCTTGTTGAATTGAGGGCCTTTAGAAACATCTGCATTTATAAAAATATTTCTTACTGTTATTTTGTTGCTAGTTAGAAGCGGCACGACCCCCCCAACATGGTCTTGGTCTGAGTGAGAAAGAAATAAGTAATCTATGGTAGTTATTTTGTATTGGTCTAAGACTTCTAAGAGAACGTTTTTAGGCGCTGCATCGAAAACAGCAGTTTCGTTCTCTGAGATTAGCAATGAGGTGCTTCCGTGAGCAACATCAAGTACGATAAATTCATTCATTTGTATAGTGTGTCAAGGGGAGAAGTTGTGGGGTTTTCTACCCACTCAAAATTTTCGAAAAACAAGTCTGCTGATTTGTAAGCCCCAATGTTGACATCCGCAAATAAAAATGCAAAACCTTGCTCTTTAACGGTCTCGCAGGTTTTTACTTGATCATCCTTCGACATTAAAGAGAGAGGGAAACGAACACGATCATCCGCTTGCCAACCGCCAAGAGTAGCCTCAGCAACTTGCATTCTAGCGTCCATTTGAACACTGTGTATTTCAACTAATGTGCGATATGGAATGCGGGGGGAGGGCGTGTTTCCTGCTAGTTCCTCTTCGCAAAAGGCAAAAGCATCCAATACAGACGACATATTCAACTCTCTTCTCGACATCATAACAGGAGTCCAGCGTCTGTACTTTCTAATAGAAGTATTGATGTCAGCGTGGCTAAACTCCGTGGTTAGAATGGAGGGAACTTGATGTTTATAAAGAGTAGCAACTAGCTCAGATCCATAAAAACTTGCTAATGCTCCATGCATCAACCTGTGATCACATAGTACGCCTACCTTCTGCCCCCCAGCAAGAATTTTATCGAGTAACTGCTCTACAGAAGTGTATGAACCGTCGGTAATTAGGTCAGCTCTCAGGTCTAGATTTTGAATTAAGCTCTTCGCTTGATTCGCGCTTCTTAGATCGTCATCAACGATCTTGACAACATCAAATCCTAGAGATGTCATAGTTGTTTAGTTGTAACTGGGAAGTCCAAAATGAATTCAGCACCACCTAATTCACCGTTAGCTAATGCTTTTACAGTGCCCTGTAAGTCTGTAATCGAATCGCGTACAATAGTCAGCCCGAAACCTGTACCTTGAGGATTGGTAGTCTGACCAGGTAACCAAATGTTCTGAAGATCTAATTTGATTCCTTCCCCATTATCAGCGTGAAAAATTTGTATTCGTTCTTCAGTTGTGCGGCTGCTGATTCGAATTAGCCTGTCAGTCAGCCTTGCATCTTCTTTAGTAAGAGCATATATTGAGTTCGTTATCAAATTGGCTGCGATTGCTTCAATTAAGGCGATACTTCCGTTAATGATAGTATCGGTAGTGTCAAACTCTACTACTGCCTTGATTTTCGCTTCGTCAAGTAGAGGTACGAAAAGGGCTACAACCTCTTCCCATACTTTGGCAATTCTAATGTGGCCAATACGTCTCTTTTCCTTCTTTAGGTGATGAATAGGAAATTGAGAATATACAGACAGCGACTGTGATATGTCTTTCAGTTGGGCTACTGACTCCTCAAAATTAGCCGCGTAAGATACGCCAAGATGCTTTTTTCCTCTAAACTCAATTGTATTGGCAATCGAGTTAATGAATGTAATGGGCTTTGCGGCTTCATGAGCAAAAACTGCCGCCGTGGTTCCAGCAGTCGCTAAACTTCTATAGAGCTGCAGGTCTTCTCGAAGGGAAAAGAAGATTTTATCCTGTCCTTTGGTGAACTTCTTTAGGGCAGCTTCAACTTTCCCAGCAGCTTCTTTGGGTATGGTTTCCCGAATGATCGAAACAAGCTTGTCAAGTGTGTCTTTTCCAGACTTCTCAGCTTCCTCTTTGTCCTCTTTTCGTTTCTTGAGCGCTTCAGACAAACGAAAATCAGCAACCCATCTTAGTACCTCATTTGCAAATCGCTTTACCTCGAAAAATGTCTCGTTTTCGACAAAGCCGATTCTATTGGTTGGTTGTGAAAAGTACAAGTGAGGATCATCGGTAGTGATTCGACCAATGACATTGTTTGTAGAAGGTCGGAATTCCGGGTGGCTAACCCGTTGTAGGTTCATATCTAGCCAATCTGAGCCAGGATCGCCATAAGGACGCACTCTCAAATTACGATGATAGACATGGACACCTCCAAATGTCTTGATCCAGTTTTTGACGACAGAGAGCCCCGCCGATTTTGCCGCAAAACTCGGTCCGAAATTATACATCCATAATTGAAATACGCAAGGAGGGATGGCGTATTTATCACCGCCCTTCATAGGTAAATTAACTTCATTTAATACGTTTCCGGAAATGTCGGAAAAGGTTGCTTTTCCGGCTCCACTTTCATCAGTATAGGCAGTAATGAAGAATTCAGCATCATCGAAGAAAGAGCCTTTAACCAGAGCCTCTACCTTTTTGAATTCAGGTGCTATCAGCTTAACATTGAATCCAGTCTTACTCTTGAAGGGATCAGAGAGTAAAACCATTTCTCTAGCGAGGCGCAGTAAATCGTCTTTGGACAATCCTTTGCGCAAATCTAAAATCTCAATTGTAACTCCCTGTTTGTCAGCAGATTTGGTTTTTTTGACAAACAATTCAACATCTTCCACGACTGAAGCAGCATCAATCGTTTTCCAGTCAATCTCTAAAACTAGTTCAATACCCTTGAGACCCTTTGGACGGCTTCTTACAATCACTTTGCGCCCTAGGCGCAAGGCTGCGAGCCGGCCGAGACCTTTATCTCCTACAGGAAGACGGCCCAAGCTCTTCGTTTTTACAGTAGGGTCTTTTCGAGATCTGCCAAGGACGAGGAAGCCATTTAGCAAGTCATTTTCTGACATTCCATCTCCTTCGTCTTCAAGCTTAATAGATCCGCCAGGTTCAAGTATGTTTTCGAATGAAACAATACACGTTTTTGAATCTGCATCATATGAATTTTTTATTAATTCTATTATTCCTTGTTCAGGATTAGGAATAAGCTCTTCACCTAGTCGACGAAGGATGTCAGGAGCGAAACGAAGGTGAGTTGGTTTGTTCATGGGACCACCAAGGTATGGATTGTACTGATTCTACAGTCAGATGCCGGCAACGGATACGCTCATTTAGCCAATCGTTGGTATTAGAGTTTTGAAGGATCGTAAGTAGAGCTTCGCAATCAGCAATACTACCACTTTTTGGCTTCAGAACAAGTAGATGATTCTCTACTGCTACCATCTTAGTTGCTGGTGAGTCAACAGAATGTACTATCGTTCCGATGGCGCGATGACTATCCTTTGCGCGTGAGTTTCGTCGCACTATGACAAACGGCGTTTCGAATGTAGCCCCATTGAATCGCCTAAGTACTGCACCTGGTATGACGCGTCCCCACTTAGGTAAATTTTGCACATCAAGATAAGGATACTCCGGACCTATCTCTTTATCTCGGTAAGGCACAACTCGCCCAACCTGCACGGTGCAAAAATCACCGATGTTACTCAGCGCTTTTGAGGATTCGCTGGTAATGACCCACTGTGCAGTGCTCTGTGGAAGGCCTTCAGGACTGCTTTTCTTTCTTAAGGTCAAAAGAAACACATCAACATGCGTCTTTTTATCAAATTGACCAAGTACTGTGATGCTTTGTACGTGTGCTTGTTCTTCGATCAGTTTTCGCCACTTTTTGTATCGAGACCCAGACCGAAGTACATCCGGCAAAATCGCGCGAATTCTACTCCCTTCTGGAGCTTGCTCTAAACACTTTGCTATGAACAACGCTGCTTGCGACACCCGACCTGTTGACCATTTGCACCAATTAGGTACAGCAACTAAGTTGAATGGTGGGTTTAGCAAGTAAACATCAGCTTTCGGCCAATCGGTTTCTAGACTGTTCTGCGGTTTCACATAAGGAAATGCATCCGATATGCTGGGTGCCTCGCAGCGTAGAAACTTTACGCCGTGTATCCATAGGCCACGTAAGGCAGCGAGTAGCATCAACCGTGCTTTAGTGGCTCGCACGAACTCTTCGTGCAAATCTGCTCCCTTTAATACCTTACCCCATTCTGTGATTGTACTTCGTAATGTTGATTCAACCGGCAATCGTCTGGCGTGAGCAAGAAGCAGATTGCCCCCTCCACAAGCAGTATCACATACCGTAGTAGTTTTCAATTCAACATTAGACAGGACAGACACGAGGTCATCGGCCATCTTTTCACTCGTGAAGAAGGCACCGGCTTCCTGCAATTCTATCGATGGTACTAATGTGCGTAGCGTTTTCGACATCTCGCCGTTCAGAGCTGATTCGACAGAGCTTCTGTTCTCTTGAAAGCTCTTGGAATGCGATAGACTAGACGCTAGCTGTTCAAGATGCTGAATGTAATCTTCAAGAATCTTCATAAAAAAATTTAAGACGCACAACAAGTGGGATTTCATTCAATCCCACTTTCAAGATACAGGCGGTTTTTTGCCCAAATCATCGATTTTGTAAAGGTATGGTCATCTTCGCAATGAAACTCAATAGGAGGGCAGATCACCGCGATTTTTATGTGCACGTAGTTCTCAAAACTTACTTTCAGACTAATGTTCTTCTGACTGTATACTGAAAGATGCCACGGCTACGAGTGTAGCTCATGGCATCTTCATTACAATCTTTTGTACTATTAAGGTTGGAATTGGGGGCTGTTCGACTAAAACAGTGGTCTAAAAGCAAGCATCAATTCACTGTCAAGAGTCGCTTGGTAGCTTTTTCGAATCACAGTTTCTGTATCGCCTGTGACATGTGCCTGAAGCTTATCGGACATACCAACCTGCCCAATTAGGTACACAAACGTATGTCGGCCGACGTGGCTGGTAAGTTTGGCGGGCAGCCCTGGTACCAAGTCGGCCACCATTTTCAGCCGTAGGTTCAGCTTGGTGTTAGGAGGCACCGGCAGCTTGCCAGCTTCATATCGCTCCAGCACTCGCGAAGCGCCCGGTAGTAGCGGTAGCCGGAAGGGACGCCCGGTCTTGATACGTTTCCCCTTTAGCCATCGGGTTCCATCAGGGCCGGGAGCGAGGTGGGAGGGAGCAGTTGGGTCGTTTGCTCGGAAAGCCAGCATATCAACGTAAGCCAGCCCCGTGTAGCAGCCGAACAGCAGTACATCTGCTGCTGCCCGGATTCCGGCTGTAGGTAGCCGGTCGCGCCACTCCTCTAAGGTAGCCAGCTGTTCCGGCGTTAGGGGGCGGCCACCGGTGCGCTCGACCTTTGGGTACTCGAAGTACTCCAGCACGTTGTTGCGCAGGTGATCCTGCCGGTGGCCGTGGGCCAGCACCTGCGAGACAAAACGGACCAACTTGCTGCAATAGGCTGTCCCTCGCGAGCCCGAACTCCGCAGCCACTTCATGTACTGCTTGCCCATCTCGTGCGTGAACTCATTACAGAGTAGTCCCGGCTTCCGCTGCTTGTGCAGGTAGTCGGTGAGCACCCGCAGAGCCGTACCATACCGGATGGCCGTGGACTTGGCGCGCTCGCCGGAGCGCTCTTCCACGAACTCCTGCGCCAGCTTGAGTAGGGACGGCACCGGCTTCACCTCGCCGGTCATCGCATTCTTCAGGAGCTGGGGAGTGATGCGTACATCTTTTCGGTCCAGATCCCAAAAGGCGTTCACGGCGCGGGACTTCAGCACGGTGAGCCGATCATTGAAGGCCGACGCCTCGGCATCGCGGCCAATGATCTCCTGTCGCTTCGCGTTCCAGCGGGAGGGAGGAATCAGAATGTCGGTCGAGCTTTCGACCCGTGTTCCATTCACGGTAAGGCGCAGCATCAACGGACATTCGCCCCGTGAGTTTAACTTATTGATACGCAGCCAGAGTAAAACTTTCATGCGGTTTCGCATTACATCGCCCCACTTGAAAAGAGCGGCGGATGCGGACGTAAGAAGATGGAATGTGGGCTGACAAGCCGGAAACAAAGATTCTAGTCATATTTCTGACAGGAATCGAGGTGTAACCGAACGGCTCTGGAGGGGTAACCGAACCCGTCACCCGCTCAGTTGGGCTGTGACAGGAATGTGACAAACGAAAACGCCCCCGGCTGCCTTTTTGTGGGCTGCCGGGGGCGTTGAGAACGATAAGAAGTAGTCCGTAGGGGAATCGAACCCCTGTTGGTAGAATGAAAATCTACTGTCCTAACCCCTAGACGAACGGACCGTTTTGCGTTTTGGTGCTGCAAAGGTACGACTCGGCTCAAAACGCGCAAGGGTTTGAGGAAAAATTTTTCAAAAAAAGCCGAATGCAGCTTGTTGGAGGGGGTAGGGGTGGGGTTCGTCCGCGGGGCCTTACCTTCGGGGCGCCGTTCGGGAGGCACTAGTGATCCCGAGTTAACCCCCAAATTTCCAGTCAACTGTAATGGCGAAAATTCGCGTTGCCATCAACGGGTTCGGCCGTATCGGCCGCCTAACCTTCCGCGCTCTGCTGGGCAAAGAAAATGTGGAAGTCGTGGCCATCAACGACCTGACCGATAACAAAACGCTCGCGCATCTCTTGAAGTATGACTCCGTTCACGGACGCTTCAACGGCACAGTCGAGTATGATAACGAGAGCCTGACGGTGAACGGAACCCGAATCGCCGCCCTCGCTGAGCGCGATCCGAAGCTCCTGCCGTGGGGCGATATGAAGGTCGATGTCGTCCTCGAATCGACGGGCCGCTTCACCGATGAGGCTGGCGCGGGTCAGCATCTGACCGCTGGAGCGAAGAAAGTCGTCATCTCGGCGCCTGCTACTGGTAACATCCCGACCGTTGTGCTCGGCGTGAACGAGGGCACGATCACGGGTGAGGAAACCATTATGTCGAATGCTTCCTGCACGACGAACTGCCTCGCGCCAATGGCGAAGGTGCTCGACGATGCCTTCGGCATCGAGCAAGGGTATATCACGACGGTCCACGCGTACACGTCGGATCAGAACCTTCACGATGCGCCGCACAAGGACCTGCGTCGTGCCCGCGCGGCGGCTTACTCGGTAGTGCCAACTAGCACCGGCGCTGCGAAAGCAGTTGGCCTGGTGCTGCCACACCTCAAAGGCAAGCTCGACGGCTTGGCGATGCGCGTGCCCGTGCCGGACGGCTCCTGCACCGACCTGGTCGCCGTGCTGAAAAAGCCCGCCACAAAAGCTGAAATCAACGCCGTGATGAAAGCCGCGGCGGAAGGCCCGATGAAAGGCATTCTGGAATACACCGAAGACGAAATCGTGAGCATCGATATCGTCGGCAACCCGCACTCGTGCATCTTCGACTCAAACCTGACGTCGTCGATGGGCACGTTCGTGAAAGTGGTCGGCTGGTACGACAATGAGTGCGGCTACTCGAACCGTGCCGCTGATTTGATCGCCCGCATCGGTTAAGGCGGCAAGGGGAGCCGCCGGGCGACCGGCCGGCTCACCCCTCAAACCAAAACCCTCCTCTAACGGCCACCGTTTCCCCCTGCGGAAACGGTGGCCGTCTGCTGTGCGGCGGTTGGCGACGGCTGCTCCGCGTCGTGCCGCTTACTTTCGCTCCTAACGTGGATATCGTCTTCCTGCTCAACCCCGCATCCGGCGCTCAGCGCCGCTCGCCGCTCGATCTGCACGCGCTCGTGAAGCGGGCGCTGCCTATCGGTACGCGCTCGCATATCCGCCCGACGCAATATGCCGGGCACGCTACCGAGCTGGCCCGCGAGGCGGCGGCTAGCGGCGCGAAAATCGTGGTGGCCGTCGGCGGCGATGGCACGGTGAACGAGGTGGCGGCGGGTCTGATCGGCACCGAAACGGCCTTGGGAATCGTGCCTCGCGGATCGGGGAATGGGTTGGCGCGCCACTTGCGCGTGCCGCTGAGCCCGATGCTCGCGCTCAAGCATCTGGTCAAAGGCTACCGCACGACGATTGATGCGGGCCGAATCAACGGAAAACCGTTTTTCTGTACGGCCGGAATCGGGTTCGACGGCCATATCAGCCGGGAATTCGCGAAAAGCGAGGAACGCGGGCTGTGGACGTACACCAAGCTGCTTTTTCAGGAGTTCGGCACCTACCGCCCGACCAGCGGAACGCTCTACTACGACGAAGCCGCCAACCTGGCGCCGCACGAGCTGCACGAGCTGTTCGTGCTAACCTTCGCGAACGCCGCGCAATACGGCAACAACGCCTACATCGCGCCAATGGCTGATATCAAGGACGGCGTTCTGGATGCGTGCGTGCTGCGCCACCCGACGTGGTGGGGCGCCATGGGTATCGTGACTGGGATGATGAGCCGCACGCTACCGCGCTTTGGCGCCACGTATTTCCGCACCACTCAAGCCCGTGTGATACTCGACGCCCCGCTCCCGTTTCACGCCGACGGCGAATATGTAGGCGCCGCAAGTGAATTTCTCATCGAAGTGCTGCCGGGCGCGCTGCGCGTAGTGGCCTAATATCTGGCAGCCTTCACCTCTTTCTGAATAATGGCAAAACCGAAAAACCGCGAGGGAGTCGTTTATTCGACCAACCCCGAATTTCAATACCAATCGAACGAAAATAGCGAAGAAATAATAACGGCGGCGCCCGATAAACAGCCTCTTCGCGTGCAGATCGACCGGCGGCAGCGCGGCGGTAAAGAAGTGACGCTGATTGCCGGTTTTATCGGTACCGATGCCGATTTGCAGGTTCTGGGGAAGCTTCTGAAGGCGAAGTGCGGCGTGGGCGGGTCGGCAAAAGAAGGGGAGATTTTAATTCAAGGCGATGTGCGCGATAAAGTGCTCGCTATTCTGCTGAAAGAAGGCTACGCGAAGGCGAAGCGGGGAAATTAAATACTGATTTGGCGCGAGGTTTAGTCGCTCGATTTAAGCTTGTAACATCGCCACGGCCCGCGCCAAATCGTCGGGTGTATCGATGCCGATGGAGGCGTGAGTGGTGACGGCTACGTGAATCGGGAAACCGTTTTCGAGCCACCGTAGCTGTTCCAGTGATTCGGCCAGCTCCAGCGCGGATGGCGCGAGCGCGGTGATGCGCGCCAGCGTGGCCGGGCGGTACGCGTACAGCCCAAGGTGCTGCCAGTAAGCGTGATGATGGAGCCAATCGGCCTGCGGACGGTCGCGCTGGTAGGGGAGGGGCTGTCGGCTGAACAGGAGCGCCCGCCCGAGCAAATCCGGCACGCATTTCACGATGTGCGGCGATACTAAATGGTCGAGCGACTCGATTCGTCGAATCAGCGTGGCCAGCTCAGCGGCGGGGTCGCGGTGGAAACAGTCGATGACGGCGTCGATCTGGGCGGGCTGGATGAATGGCTCATCGCCTTGGATATTGACGATAACGTCGAAAGCTTCCCCGAGGGATTCGTAGGCTTCGGCGATGCGGTCGGTGCCGGACGGGTGGTCGGCGCGGGTCATCACTACCTCGCCGCCGAAGCTGCGGATGTGGTCGGCAATCCGCGCATCGTCTGTCGCGACAACCACGCGCGCCACCGACGACTGTCGCGCCTGACCCACCACGCGCTGAATCATCGTCTGCCCGCCAATGTCGGCGAGGGGTTTGCCGGGGAAGCGGGTGGAAGCGTACCGGGCAGGAATCAGAGCTAAGGCGCGCACGATTTGAAGGGAATCTGGAGGAGTGAAAATGGCCTGAATCGACGTTTCGGGTTCGAGTTTACGTCGGCCGCCGCGCCTGACCTTTGCACCTGACCTTTGCGCCCGATGACGACGCCCCCCGTTTCCGCGCCCCGGCTCCTCTTCCGCACCGCGTTTGCGCACCCCGTTTGGCGCATCCGCCCCGCGCCCGGCGCGCTCGGCATCGAGCTGCGCGATGCGACCGCTGGCACCGTCTCCTTTAAGGTGTTGGCCGCTGCCGACGGCCGCGAGCTGCTCCATTTTCACGATTCCGCCGCGCCGTGGTGGCTCTCGCTCGCCGATCTCACGCCCACCGCGCTCGTGCTCAACGAGCATTCCCCCGACCAGCTCGGCCTTCCGATTCGGCAGCGGTACATCGCCTTCGAATCAGAATTTAAAACGCTTGAAAGGCTGCCCGCCACGCTCGGAATTCCGGCGACTCACCTGCCCGATTCGCCGTTTTTTGGAGCGCTGGCGCGGTTTGTGGCTGCCCGTGCGGAGCGGGCGCCGCTGGTCATGGTAGAATATCTGGAATTTGAGCAATGGCTTATTTTAGCTTTCGACCGGGCCGGAGAAGCCACTGAGTTGTTGATTTGCCACGCCGAAACCGGTGCCGTGGTGCTGCGTGCTGACCTCGGCGCGACGGGCGCGGGGCCGGACGCAACCGTTTTTTGTACCTTCGGCCCGATTCTGTACGCGTTGGGCGCGCCGGGCGAAGTCTTCGCGTGGCACTTATCCGCCGCTTAAATTTCTGCTGATGCTCCATCTGATTCTGCTCACAGCTACCCTCGGCGGCGCCCCTTCACCGGCGCCCCTGACCCCCCCGGCTGTGTTCGTCCACCACCCGACCGATTCCATCGGCCGTACCCTGCAAGGCGGGAAAACGTATATCAAGCATAAAGTCGCTAAGGGCGATTCGTTCTACGCGATTGCCCGCAAATACCGCGTGCCGATGGATCAGATCGTCGCCGCCAACCCAAAGGTGCAGGGCACGCTCAGCATCGGGCAGGTAGTGCTGGTGCCGCGCTCTACGGTGGTTTTGGCGCCGGATGCCAAGGCAACCGAGAAAGCGGAGAAGACCGAAAAAGCCGACAAAAAGGCTGAAGCTGCTGCCGTTAGTAAGGGCGCAGGAAGCGCGCCGGTAGCCGCCGGAAAAAGCCGTACGCACGCTGTGGGTTCGGGGCAGACGCTATCGGGCATTGCGCGGCAATACCACGTTTCGGTAGCGGATTTGCGCCGCTGGAATCGCCTGAAAAATGATAATCTGCGGCTGAAGCAGGTGCTGGTGGTCAGCGCGCCGGTTGCGGCCGTGAAGGAGACGGCGCAAGCGCAGGTCGAGGAGAAGACTGTGGTGGCGCCGAAGGATGAAGTAGCGAAGGCCGAGACGAAAGTGGAAGCCAAAAAAGAGGAAGCTCGGAAGGAAGAGCGCCGCGAGGAAGCCAAAGCCGAGTCCGACGCGCCCCGCCGCACCACCGAAGCCGCCGACGATACCACATCGGGCACGGAAGTGGCCGAATCGTTACGTAAAGTGACGGAGAGCGGGATGGCGGAAGTCATCGAATCGAGCGGCGAATCGACCAAGTTCCTCGCTCTGCACCGGACGGCGGCCGTGGGGTCGCTGCTGCAAGTCAAGAATCCGCAGAATGGCCAAAGCGTTTACGTGCGCGTCATCGGCAAGCTGCCGCCGACGGGCTCGAACGAAAACGTCATCATTCGGCTCTCGAAACGGGCGGTGCAGAAGCTCCAGGTCGTGGACCAGCGGTTCCGGGTTGAGGTTTCTTATATGCCGTAACGGCGCTGCGGAGGCCGTTTTGGGCAGCACTTCATCCCAAGAACTGCGCTAACCACGCGCGGGCGGTTGTCTCGTCTTCGTAGGTCCGGACGGGGAAGAGGGCGCCCGCTGCTTCCGCGAACGCCAGCATTCCGAGCCGCGTGTGCGGGTCGTCCGACGGCAGAAACGCGAGTGCCCGCACACCAGCCGTCATGAAGGCCGGTAAAAACTCGTAACGCACCCACGGGAGCAGGTCGAGCCAATCGCCCGCGATTTGCGAGCCGTCCGAGAGCGCTACCTGAACGCCGGGATGCCGCTGCGCAAACGCCAACGCCGCCTGAACGCCTATCTGAACCGATTCGGGCGTTGCAATCCCCGTCCAGCGCGCGACGAGTAAGTGGTGCGCCGCCTCATACGTCTGCGTCAGCAGCAGCTCGCCATGGGCATCGTAGGTAAGCTCCGGCCGCGTGATCGGCGCGATGATAGGCAGTTTGGCCATCGGAATAAGTCAGTGACGAGTGAGCGCAGAGTAGTATAGAGCGCCTAAGATAAGCGAATGAGAAACCGATATCAGCAGTGAAGCGCGAAAAAACAATCGATTTTTCTTTGCCCGCTTCCGCCCCGCCAGCCGCCGCCGTTCGGGCGCTGCTCGACGCGCAGGTGCGCCACTACGAGCAACCGGCGTTTATCGGGCCTGACCCAATCTCGATTCCGCACCGGTTCACGCAGCGTGGTGATATCGAGATTAGTGCGCTCTTTGCGGCGGTACTCGCGTGGGGCCGCCGCCCGACGATTCTCGCCAAATGCCACGAGCTGCTGGCGCGAATGGATAACGCGCCGTACCAGTTCGTCACGCAGCACGAAGACGCCGATCTGCGGCGGCTCGAAAAATTCTGTCATCGCACCTTCTGCGATACCGACCTGCTCTACTTCGTCCACTGGCTGCGGGGATGGTATGCAGATCACGCTTCCTTGGAAGACGCTTTTTTGCTCGGAACCGACCAGCGCGAACGGCTCGAAAGCTTCCATCGGCTCTTCTTCTCGCTGCCTGAAGCGCCGCGCCGCACCGTGAAGCACATCAGCACCCCGGCGCGTGGCTCGGCGTGCAAGCGGCTCAATATGCTGCTCCGCTGGCTGGTGCGCCCCGCGACGGGCAGCGTCGATTTTGGCCTCTGGACTCGCCTTTCCCCCGCCGACCTTGTAATGCCGATTGACGTCCACGTCGAGCGGGTGGCGCGGCGGCTGGGGCTCCTCCACCGGCCGCTTGTCGATTGGCGGGCGGCGGAGGAGCTGACGGCTAATCTGCGCCGCTTCGATGCGGCCGATCCGGTGAAATATGATTTCGCGCTATTCGGGTTAGGGGTGGAGGGTGAGATGTAATCGCCGAATCCCGCGGGGCGTGCCGACTTTTGTGCTCCTGATCGGGCGCCATTTTCAAGTTTTCCGTGTTCTAGTAGGCGCCCACGGCTTGCCGACCCCGCGCCGCCCGACCTTCCTTCTCTGACCTTACGCCCCCGAGGCCGCCGCTTCGCGCTCCATCTCCCCTTGATCTACCCCGAAAATTTCGAAACCAAAATCGGTTTCTCCGCCATCCGTCACCAGTTGGATGAGTTGTGCCTGAGCGCCTTGGGCCGTCGGCACGTGCAGAAGATGCAGTTCGTGTCGAAGTACGATCTGGTGCAGAAGCTCCTCGACCAAGTAGAAGAGTTTCGTCAGATTCTCTCCGAAGGCGCCGATTTTCCCGCGCAACATTACCACGATGTGCACCAGCACTTGGTGCGCGCCAACCTGCCGGGCGCATTTCTGGAAGTAAGCGCGTTCAATGAGCTGAAACAGTCGCTGACGACGATTCGGCTGGCGCTCGACTTCTTCAAAAATGCCCCTGATGAGCGCTTTCCGACTCTGCGGCTGCTCGCGCTCGGGGTGCAGGCCGACCGGAATCTCCTCGCCGCCATCGAGCGCATCATCGGGGGTGATGGGCAGGTGCGCGACGATGCCTCGCCCGAGCTGCGGCGCTTGCGGGAGGCGCTGATTCACGCCCAAGCCAATATTCGGAAGCAGATTCAGACGGTTTTGCGCCACGCCAAAGCCGAAGGCTGGGCCGCCGACGACGCCGAGCCGACCATTCGGGGCGGGCGCATCGTGCTGCCGATTCTGAGCGAAGCGAAGCGACGCCTAAAGGGGCTGATTCACGACGAATCGGCCACCGGTCAAACCGTTTACCTCGAACCGGAAGCCGTTTTCGAGCTGAACAACGACATCAAGGACTTCGAAAACGCTTGGCAGCGCGAGCTGATCCGCATCCTCACCGAGCTAACCGACCGCCTGCGCCCGCACGTCCCTGACCTGCGGAAGGCGTATATGTTCCTCGGAATCATCGACTTCATTCGCGCCAAAGCGCGCTTCGCGATCATCGTCGAGGCCGTGCGGCCGGTGCTGCACCGTCAGCCGCAGCTCAACTGGATGGGCGCGCGCCATCCGCTGCTGCTCCAGCACCTGCGCGAGCTGAAGCGCGAGCTGGTGCCATTGGCCCTCAAGCTCGACCCGGAACAGCGGCTGCTCATCATCTCCGGCCCGAACGCGGGTGGTAAGTCGGTGGCCCTCAAGACGGTGGGCTTGTTGCAGTATATGCTGCAATGCGGCCTGCTGCTGCCCGCCAGTCCTGATTCCGAAGCGGGCCTTTTCGAAGAGATTCTGCTCGATATCGGCGACTCGCAATCCATCGACAACGACCTCAGCACGTACTCGTCGCACTTGCTGAGTATGAAGCAGTTCCTGCTGTTCGCGGGCAAGCGCAGCCTCGTGCTGATCGACGAGTTCGGCACCGGCACCGAGCCGGCGTTGGGCGGCGCCATCGCCGAGGCCGTGGTGGAAGCGCTGAACCGGGCGCGGGCGTTCGGCGTCATCACGACGCACTACACGAACCTCAAAAACTTCGCGGAGAAGACGCCGGGCGTCGTGAACGGCGCGATGCGTTACGATACGAAGGCGCTCCGGCCGCTGTATCAGCTTGAAGTCGGGAAGCCCGGCTCGTCGTTCGCCATCGAGATTGCCCGCAAGACGGGGCTGCCGAAGGAGATTGTGGACCGCGCGGCGAACCTCGTCGGGAAGGATAAAATCCGGTACGACCGCCTCCTCGAACAACTCGAAACCGAGAAGAACGAGATGCAGCAGCAACTCCGCGAAGCCGAGCGGCACGAGCGGAATCTGCGGAAAGCGGTGTCGGAATACGAGTCGGCGAAGAAGATTCTCGACCAGCAGAAGAGCACGATTCTGCGTGAAGCCAAGCAGCACGCCAAGCTGCTGCTCCGCGACACGAACAAGCAGATTGAGGCGACGATTGCCGAAATCCGCGCTTCACAAGCTGATAAAGAGATTACTAAGCAGGCCCGCGAAAAGCTCGACCAGTTCGTGCAGCGTGAGCTGAAAATCGAGCCGGTGAAACCGAAACCCGATGAAGTAGCCGAAGAAGGGCCGCTCCGAGAGGGCGATTCGGTGTTGCTCGTCGGGCACGAGGGCGTCGGTAAGCTCGTGGGGGTGAAGGGCAATCAGGCGGAAGTGATGTTCGGCTCCCTGCGGACCATCGCCAAAGTCGGGACGCTCCAACGCGCCACCCGCGAGGAGGTTCGTCAGCAAAAGGCCCGCGACGAGAAGAAAATCAGCGCTGTCGGCGGCCTCGATACCACCGGCCGAATGGCCGAGTTTCAGCACACCCTCGACATCCGCGGCCAATACGCCGAAGACGCGCTTCGGCAAGTCATGTCGTTCCTCGACGATGCCGTGATGCTCGGCGTGCCGGAAGTGAAATTCATCCACGGCCGCGGCAACGGCGTCCTCCGCAAAGTCATCCGCGACTACCTCCGCACCCAACGCGAAGTAGCCTCCGTAGCTGACGAAGACCTCCAGCGCGGCGGCGACGGCGCGACGGTGGTGGTGTTGAAGTAGGGCGCTAATCGGGCTTGTTTATTGCCCACCAAAAGGTACCCCGAAGGGGTTTTATCACAGAAGCCCGAGGTAGATTTCTTTGAAATCTACCTCGGGCTTTCGCGTGGCCGTGCGTACGCAAACCGCCTACCTATCCCCCACTTCCGTTGCCGCCATCCGTAACCGCTCCGCCGGTTCCAGTACAGCATCCGCCGATTCTAGCAGCACATCCGTCGTTTCGAAAACACCCGCTGCACCTTTCAGAAGTTCGTTCGCCGGGTTCAGAACATCTTTTGCCGCTTCTAGAACATCTTTTTCCAAGACTAGAATATCTTTTTCCAAGAAGTTCGCGGCTTCTGAAGGCGGAGAACGGTCTTCTGGTGCCTGCCCAGCATCAACTTAGGTAGAGTGACCCGTAGCCGGCTCTGTCCCAGAGACGGTGTTGATTCGCTCTATGGCGACCACTTCTGTTCACGCCCGTTAGGAATTCACCCTCCGCGTGTGCGGGCCAGAGTCCCGCGAATAGCCCGCACGGGGCCGGAGCCCCGCGCGATTCCCACGATTTTTACCGCTTCGATTCCCTCAAACCCCACGATTTGTACCGATTCCCTACAATTCTTACTTCTTAGTTAAGAACCACATCCGCCACTACCCGCAGCTTTTGCTCGGTTTCGGCCCACTCGCGGGCAGGGTCGGAATCGGCGGTTAGGCCGGCTCCGGCGTACAGGACGGCCGTTTGCTCACTTTCCAGTACCTGCATGCAGCGCAGGTTGACGTAGAGCGCCGACGAGCCTTCGGTGGGCAAATTGACGGGGCCGAGGAAGCCGCTGTAATACGTGCGGTCGTAGCCCTCGTGGGTGGTAATCCAGGTTAGGGCGGCTTCGCGGGGCATCCCGGCTACGGCCGAAGTGGGGTGCAGCAGGCGCAGCATATCGGTGCCGAGGGTGGGGAAGGGAACGGTGCGGAGATCGACTTCAAAATCGGTCCGCAGATGCCATAAATGGCCCGCTTGCACCGTGCGGGGGCCGGTTTCGTGGTATTCGCGCAGCCGCAGCCGCTTGAAGCACTCGATGACGTAGCGCGTCACGTTCGACTGCTCTTCCAGCTCTTTTTGGCTCCAACGGGCGTCTTCGGGCGGGTGGCCGGGCGTGGCGGGCTGCGTACCGGCTAAGGCTACTGTTCGGAACGTGTGGCCGCCCTCCACCTGCGCTAACAGCTCCGGCGATGCGCCAATCCACAATTGGTCATACGCCGGGTGCCACACCAGCGACACGAACGCCCGCGGATGCGCCGCGCACAGCTTCACGAACGCCGCAAGCGGCTCGAAGTCAGGCGGCAACGGCCGGGTGGTGGCGCGTGATGGCACCACTTTCCGCACTTTCCCCGTCCGAATCAACTCCACGCCCGCCGCGACGGCCGCCCGGTACGTGGCTTCATCGGCGAGGGTGGCGGGGGCGGCGGCGCGCTGGTAGGGCGCGGGCGGCGTGAAGGCGGCGGGGCGGTCGTGGCGCGTCGTAAGCCACTCGGAGGCGAGGGGAGTGGCGGGGTGGGCGTCGGTGCCGTCGAAGTAGACGTCGGCGGGGAGGAGGAAAGTGTTGGCGCGGTCGGAATCCTGAAACGGGCTGAATGCGAAGCCCGCCGGACCGCTTTCCAGATTCGGCGCGAACCCCGTCAGACCGTAGCTGCTCAGGCTGACGGTGGCTTCAAAGTGCGTGGCGAGCGGACGGCGCCAAATGGCAATCGGGTGGCGTCGGAAGCGCGCCGCGTGCCACATTTCCGTCAGAAGGTCGGGGAGGAGGGGAAGGGGAGAAGCGGGCACCGGCAACGTTAGGAAGTGGGGTGGAGGGAGGGTTTTTCGGGGGGCGAAATCGGGTCGAAATCAATCTAAAATCGAGTCAAAATCAATCCAAAATCAACCCTGAAAATCAATTTGAATTCAGGTCAAAATCGACCCAGAAAAATCAAGCGGGCCGTCCCGTAAGCGGGTCTAAATCGATGACCGCCAAGGTCAAGCGGGAGATGCATACGAGAGCATCAGTAGCTTCCTCAGAAATCCGGATTTCCCAGACTTGCGTGCGCCGCCCGATATGCACCGCCGTCGCCCGCGCCACCACGAACCCTTCACGCACCGACCGAAGGTGGTTAGCATTGATTTCGAGTCCGACACACGCCTGCTTGGCGGGGTCGGGCAGGGCGAGCCACCCCGCCAACGACCCCGCCGTTTCCGCCAACGCCACCGACGCCCCGCCGTGCAGCAACCCCATCGGCTGGTGCACGGGCGGCCCGACGGGCATCCGCGCCGTCAGGGTGCGGGTGCCGGTTTCGGTGATTTCGATTTGGAGGTGGCCGCCGAGGGTGTCGGGGCCGCACATACGGGCGGTGAGCTGTTGGGGGGTCATGGGGGGCAAAAGTAGATCGCAGATTTAGCGGATGGAGAGGATTGGGGGAGATGTGGGGATGTGAAAGATGTGGAGATGTGAAAGATGTGGGCGGCTTGCTTGTAAGATGAGCACAGGTTGAAGCCCTCCGCCCGACCTTTGCACCGCTGGCGGCTCAAAGCCCCGCCTACTTCGTCTGAAAACGCTCTATTTTATTCGTCACGGTCAGACTGACCTGAATCTTCGGCGCATTGTGCAGGGGTCGGGGATTGATGCGCCGCTTAATGATACCGGGCGGGCGCAGGCTGCGGCCTTTTTTGCGGCGTATAAGGACGTGCCGTTTGCGCGCGTCTATACCTCGGCGCTGGGCAGGGCGATTGAGTCGGTGCGGCCGTTTCTGGATTTGGGGCTGCCGCATACCGTGGTGCCCGGTATCAACGAGATTTCGTGGGGCGTGTACGAAGGCCGCGCCATTACCCCCGATGAGAATATCTATTATCATCAGATGGTCGGGCGGTGGGCGGCGGGCGATATCCACGCCCGCCTCGAAGGCGGCGAGAGTCCGGTGGAAGTAGTGGCTCGGCAGCGGCCGTTTTTGGATGAGCTGCTCTCTGATGCCACTCCGCCCGGCACGTACCTGATCTGTATGCACGGTCGCGCTTTGCGCATCCTGCTCACGCAGCTCCTGCGCTACCCGTTGGCCGAGATGGACGCGTTCCCCCACGAAAACCTCTGCCTCTACGAGCTGCGGCATACCGGCACCCTCTGCCAGATTCGGCGCTTCGCCGATCAGGCGCATCTGGTGACCCTGACGGAGCGGGTTGAAATAGTAGGAGCCTGATAAATTACTTCCGGGCGGCAGCAGCTTACTTTTCGGTAGCCGTGGCATCAAGGGCATAAGCCTCGCCCTTTATGCGCCTTCCGCGACTCTTGCTTGCCGCCCCCCTCGCCTACGCGCTGACTCAGGCGGCGACGGCTACTCCGCCGCCGCCCACCACTTCCGACGCCATCCGCGTCATTCCGGCCGATTACGTCGATACGCTGCAAGTCCCCGACCGGGCGCACCCCCAGCCGGTCGCTACCGTCGAGGCTGATGGGCAGAAGATTCAGGTGCTCTCGTACTTCCCCGAGCTGATCGTGCGGCAAAACGGGCACATCATCGTCTTCGGCCTGCTCGATGATTCGGGCCAGATCTCGAAGATCTTCACCAAGGAGCCGAAAGCCACGATGGAAGTCATTTCTCTCGGTGATAAAAGCCGCCCGTGCCTCGTGGTGCGCTGGGAAGAAGCGATGCAGGAAGGCGACGGCGAGGCCGCCTACAAGTTCGTGCAGGTCTGGGATGTGGCCCGGCGCGTATGCCTCGCCAATGAGCGGTGGGCGGCGGCAGCTGGTCCGGCCGGGTCCACGGTGGCTGGGAAACCGCCTATCGGCTGCGCCGCCCTAGTGAGCATCCGAGGCGGTCAGCTCATCATCGGTGAGAAAACCTGTCCGGCGGGGGCCACCGCGCAGCCGCGCACCGCCGTGCGGGTTGATGCTCCCGGCGCCTACGCGTTGGTCGACGGGCAGCTACGGCGGCAGTAGGCTCGGCCCCTTGATTCGTTCGAACCGAACCCTTACTCCAACACAATTCGCCGCCCGGCACCCACGCCGGTTTGCAGCCAGTAAAGCCCGCGCGGTAGGTCGGCCACATCAAGCGTCAGCTCGGTGGCATCGGCCGATACCGGCTGCCGCCGCACAACCCGCCCGGTAGCATCGCGGAGCGAAACCGCCTCAGGCAGGGTAGTGGAAGCCGGGGTTTGGACGTGAAGCGTGGTGTGCGCCGGGTTCGGCCACGCGGTGGTAGTGGGTGAGGTAAGCTCTGGGGATGTTCCTGTGAGATGAGCTTGGTAGATGCCGAAATTTCGTATGGGTACGCTGGTATCTCCAGTGGTTGTGAAAGCGCCCCCGACTGCAATATTGCCATTTGCTTGAGCAGCTATGGAAGTAGCTGTATTATTTAGCCCAGTTCCGAAAGGGTGCCAGTTTGTGCCATCCCATCGAGCAACACAGCGAGCATTCACCACACCCCCGGCGGTCCAAAAATTACCTCCGACAAGGATATCGCCATTAGCGGCTAAGTCAATATCATACACTGATTCCGCTATGCCACTGCCTAGCCCGTGCCAGTTTGTGCCATCCCATCGTGCAATTCCATCAGCATCAAGATTGCCACCAGCATCGTTGAAGTCGCCCCCAACCAGTAGATCACCATTCGGCAAAATCATCATATCCCAAACCAGTCCTATTATTCCAGTACCCAGTGGATGCCAAGTATTACCATCCCATCGTCCAATACCGTTAAATGGTGGGCCTATCGGTGAATTTCGAAAATCACCTCCTACGAACATGTCACCGTTAGGGGATACTACTATTCCTGAAACAATCCGATTTTGTGTTATGCTTGGATTAATGGCTGTCCAGGCTGTGCCATTCCAACGTGCAAGTGAAGCATTGTTTAAGGTATGAAATCCGCCATTACTGCCTGCAATGATGTCCCCGTTTGGCGCTACAGCTAATGAAAGCACGGTATGGCCTAGCCCCGTCCCCATCGTCTGCCAAGATGTACCATTCCACTGCCGGATGCAATCAGGGTATAAGAAATTTGCATTCATCCCTGCGATGATGTTCCCATTAGTTGCCCACACTGCCACTGAACTGAATGCTTCCAAACCCGTACCGAGTGAATGCCACGTAGTGCCATCCCACCGGGCTACCCGATCAGCATTCGGATTGCCCCCAGCATCCTCGAAATTCCCGAAGACGATCAGGTCTCCGGAAGGGTGAATTAGTATGGAGCTTACTGAGGCTGGAAGTCCCTGCCCACTAGGTGGCAGCGCCCCAAACCGGGTATCCCAATTGGCATCGCCCGGCCCGGCGACGCGTGGAATGGATTGGCTGATGCCTGCAAGCGGCAAACCGAGCAACGAAAGCAGTAGACAGGTGCGTAAGTAAGAATGCATAGGGGCCGAAGATACCAACTGGCTAACAACTGGTGGCGTCTTCGGGCATTCCGAGCTACTTTTGGCGGTTCGGGGCCGCGTGCGGCTCCCCAGACTGCTGATTTTTCGAACATACTGAACTTCCCCTGCTGACTTCCGATGGCTGAGATCATCCGAATGCCGAAAATGAGTGATACGATGACCGAAGGCACCATCGCTACCTGGCTGAAAAAGGTGGGCGATACGGTGAAATCGGGCGACGTACTGGCCGAAGTCGAGACCGATAAGGCGACGATGGAGCTGGAGAATTACACCGATGGCACGCTCCTTTACATCGGGCCGAAAAACGGCGAGGCGGTCGCAGTAGACGGCGTTCTGGCCGTCATCGGCAAGCCCGGCGAAGACTTTCAGGCGCTCCTCGGCGGCCAGTCGGGCGGAAGCGCTCCCGCTGCTGCTCCGGCTGCTGCTGAAGCTCCAAAGGCGGAAGCTCCCAAAGAGGAAGCTCCCAAGGCGGAAGCTCCTGCTGCTGCTCCGGCGGCGGCACCTGCCCCCGCTGCTAAGCCCGCCGCTCCGGCCGGTAACGGCAAGAAGGCGACCGTGATTCGGATGCCGAAAATGAGCGACACGATGACCGAAGGCACCATCGCGGCGTGGCAAAAGAAGGTCGGTGATAAAGTGAAGTCGGGCGATGTGCTGGCGGAAGTCGAGACCGATAAGGCGACGATGGAGCTGGAGAGCTACGACGACGGCACGCTCCTGTACATCGGTCCGAAAAACGGCGAAGCTGTGGCGGTTGATGGTGTGTTGGCGATCATTGGGGAAGAAGGCGCCGATATCGACGCGCTGCTCGGTGGTGGTTCGGCAGGTGGTGACGGCGGCAGTGCTGCTGCTCCAGCAGCCGGTTCCCGCGAGGAAGAATCCAAAACCGACGCACAATTGCAAGGTGCCGCGCAAGCCACCGGGCAACCGAGCGGTGGCGCAGCACCTGCCGCAGCGCCCGCCGCTGAAACGGCACCCGCCGCTCCTGCCGATGGTGGCCGATTATTCGTCTCGCCGCTGGCGCGGAAGATGGCCGAAGACAAAGGCATCGACCTCAAGCAAGTGAAAGGCAGCGGCGAAAACGGCCGCATCGTCTCGCGCGATATCGAAGGCTTCCAGCCGCAGACTGCTGCTGCTCCGGCAGCTCCTTCGGCGCAAGCCTCTGCTGCGCCGCAAGCCGCTCCGGCGGCTCAAACGGCTCCCGCCCCTGCCGCTGCTGGCGATTTCACCGAAACGCCCGTCAGCCAGATGCGCAAGGTGATTGCCAAGCGCTTGGCGGAAAGCATGTTCACGGCGCCGCATTTCTATCTGACGATGGAAATCGGGATGGATCAGGCGATGGCCGCCCGCACGAAGCTCAATGAGCTGTCGCCGGTGAAGCTCTCGTTCAATGATCTGGTGCTGAAAGCGTGCGCCGTGGCCCTGCGCCAGCATCCGGCGATCAACTCGTCGTGGCTCGGCGACCGGATTCGCGTCAACAAAGTCATCAACATTGGGGTGGCCGTGGCGGTGGAAGATGGGCTGTTGGTGCCCGTCGTGCGCAACGCCGATCAGAAAGGCCTCTCGCAGATTGCGCAGGAAGTCAAAGTCCTCGCCGATAAGGCGAAGACCAAGAAGCTCCAGCCGCAAGAGTGGGAAGGGAACACGTTCACCATCTCGAACCTCGGGATGTTCGGCAGCGACGAGGTCACCGCCATCATCAACCCACCGGATGCGTGCATCCTCGCGGTGGGCGGCATTAAGCAAACGGCCGTCGTGCGCGACGGGCAGCTTGCCGTGGGCCACGTCATGAAGGTTACGCTCTCCTGCGACCACCGCGTGGTGGATGGCGCGACGGGCGCGGCGTTCCTCCAAACCCTCAAATCGCTCCTCGAAGAGCCGATGCGGATGCTCGTCTGAGGCCTTGATGGTCAGTAGATAAGCTCAGTAATTAGAAAGCCGATTCTCTCCAGAATCGGCTTTTTTTATGGGTTTTGGTGTCGCTATTCGCGATTCCGAAAACCTTTAATACGGCGAAAGAGGCCGTTTTTTTTCGGTAAAAAATAGAAATCAGCTTTGCCGGTAAAAGCATTTCTTGCCATTCCCGTCTTTTTGCGTGTCAATAGGTGAGGTTTGTTGCGAAATTGGTAGAATACTGGATCTATTTCAAGTCATACTGTAAATCGTGAAAATAATCTAGTCGTTTCAAGTGAAGGGGCGTATACAGACCACTTGTCGCACTCAGCGGCAAGTCCATTGGTAGTGTTCTGCGCCGGTAACGTACCGGCAATGCGCTCAGCTATCGATCATCTCCTTTTAATTTCCTTCCTCCGTGCAACACTTCATTACCTTCAAATTCGGTCAGCGCCAGATTAGCCGGCTATTAACGCCGGCAACCCTCCTCGGCCTCCTGCTCACCGGCACTTCCGCTGCCGCCCAATCCGACCTGATTCTGACCGTTGACGGTCAAATCACGGCGGGCACTTACCGCAACGTTGAAATCAAGCCGGGTGTCAACGGAACCGTGAGCGGTGCCGTGACCGTAACGGGCACTTTCCTCGTCGATAGCGCCGGCGCAGTAGCCATCGGTGCTGCTGACTACATCGACGGCAACAACTTCGCGTTGGCCAACGATTCTAAGCTGAATGTGGGCAGTGCGAATGGCATTTCGGCGGGCGCAGCCGGACCGATCCGGACCGCGAACCGGAACTACGGCACCAAATCGCGTATCACGTTCAACAACGGCACGAGCGCGCAAGTTACGGGAACCGGTTTCCCGGATGAAGTGAGCGAGCTGGTCATCAACAACCCAGCAGGCGTGACGATGACGCGCGACATCAACGTGCGCGAACGCCTTTACCTGCGGAACGGCAGCCTGATCGTGAATGGTCATATCCTGACCCTGATTTCGCGGGAGCCAGACATCGCGATGGTTACGTCGGCTTCGGCGCTGATTTTCAATCAGAACGGTAACTTGGTCGGCAACGTCACGGCACAGCGTTACATCAACCCGCGTTACAACGCGGGGCTTGGCTATCGGCACTTCTCGTCGTCGGTTACGGGCAGCAACGTCAACGACCTTCGCACCGCCGGTTTCGCGCCGGTTGTGAATCCGCAGTACAACACGGTGCCTTACAGCCAGCGCTTTATCGCCGGGAACGTGGTGCCGTACCCAAACTCCTTCTTCTTTGACGAAGCGCAGGTTGGCACGGGCGGTGGCGGTACGAGCGATCAAGTCTTCGTGCAGGGCTACCAGTCACCGGTAACGTTGCAGGACGTCTTGAACCCAACACAGGGTATCTCGGTCCGCATCAACGCCGATCAAATCGTCGATTTCGTCGGCGAGCCGAACAACGGCGTTTACAACACTGGCCCGCTGACCCGCGGGATGCTCGCCGAATCGGGCTGGCATTTGGTGGGCAACCCGTACCCTTCGAAAATCGACTGGACGCTGCTTAACCGCACGAACATGTTCAACCAGTTCGCCAAGTACCGCTCGACTAGCGCCACCGACGGCCTGTACGATACGTATGCGAACGGCGTAGGCACCGGCCCTTCCGGCAACGAGTTCATCGCCGCCAACCAAGCCGTATTTGCGCGTGCCTCTACGCCGGGCGTAGCCGGTAGCATCCAGTTCACGAACTCGGCGCGTCTGCAAGACTTCCGTGACGATCCAACGGCGCCTTTCTTCCGCGGCACTTCGGCAATGCAAACCCGTCCGTTGGCCCGCCTCGCCATTGAAGGCGGCGCTAACCTGCACGACGAATCGGTGGTGTACTTCGAGCAAGGTGCCACCAACGGCATCGATGCTGATTTCGACGGCTTCTACATCAACGGCGGCTACCCAGTCGGGATCTTCTCGCAAGTCGGGGTTGAGCAGCTCGCTATCGACGGTCGGCCCGCGCTGACTGCTACTACTGACCACACGATTTCGCTCGTCGTGAACATCCGCACCGCCGGTACTTACACGATGAACGCGCAGGAAATGCTGAATTTCCCGGCCGGTTTCCAGGTGATTTTGCAGGATGCCGTCACCGGCAACACGCAGGATCTGACCCAGAACGCCACTTACAGCTTCACCTCGACCGGCAACAACGCCAACAATACGCGTTTCTCGGTGCGCTTCCGGGCGGCCGGTGTGACGGGCTTGAGCCAGGATATCACGGCTTCCGGTTTCGATGTTTATCCGAACCCGGTCAAAGGCTCTGATTTGCTCAACATCGCTCTGCCGGGCATCGAGTCGGGCAAAACGGTGGCTGCCGTGATCTACAACTCGCTCGGTCAGGCGGTCTGGACGAACACGCTCCGCGCTACGTTGGGCGGGGTGCGTACCGAAGTCAAAACGCAGCTTGCCCGTGGCGTGTACACGCTGCAAGTCACGCTGCCGGGCGGCGCTAAGCAGAGCCGCCGCGTAATCGTCAACTAAGCTAGAATTAAGCTAGAACTAGGCTGAAAGCCTGTCTCAGGCGGTTCAACTCACTTAAAACGCCCGACTGGAAGAAATTCCAGTCGGGCGTTTTGCGTTTTTCAGAAGTCTTTCCGATGATTTGCCGAGGATTTAGGGCAATAGAGGGGGAAAAATCGGCCGTAGTCGGGGTGCGTTGGCTAGTGGTCGATTCCGCTGCGTGATGGGGGAGGGGTGCGCGTTACTTCGTCAGCCAACCGCTCCGCAGAAGGTCAGTAGAAGCTGGCCAATGCTGAAACTGGCTCTGCTTGAGCGGCTAACCCAACGCCATTTTTAATCGATGCCGAACCTCCTTTCTGTCCGCCGTCTGGCGCTGTTGCTCGCCGTTGCATTCTTCGGTACCGTGGTAGCTTGCCAAAAGCAGGACGTAACCCCCGGTGCCGACAACGACCCCGCCGACGCCTTGGCCGCGCTGCCCACGTCGGTTTTGGCGCCGCCCGACAACCCCACCACCCCCGCCAAAGTGGCCCTCGGGCGGCTCCTGTTCTGGGACCCGATTCTGTCCGGCGGGCGCGATGTGAGCTGCGCGACCTGCCATCACCCGGCAAACGCTTACTCCGAAGGGCTCGATCTCGCCATCGGCGTCAATGGGAAGGGGCTGAACAAATCGCGGCATTTTCGGCAGCCGAACACCATTCCCTTCGCGCAGCGCAACACACCGACCATCCTCAACACCGCCTTCAACGGCATCGACCTGACGGGCACGTACACGCCCGCCACCGCGCCGATGTTCGACGATTTGCGCGCCAAAAGCCTCGAAGCGCAGGCACTCGTTCCGCTTGCATCGTTAGAAGAAATGCGCGGCCACGCATTCACCGAGGAAAGCGCCGTCGATTCCGTCGTGGCGCGGCTGCGGGCTGTGCCGCAGTATGTGCAGCTCTTCGGAGCAGCTTTCGGCGGTACCGACCCCATTTCCAAGGACCAGCTCGGCAAGGCGCTGGCGTGTTTCGAACGCTCGCTGATTACCGTCAACACCCCCTTCGACCGGTATATGCGCGGCGAGGCGACGGCCCTGACCGGGCAGCAGATTCGGGGGATGCAGGCGTTCACCGATGCCGGTTGCAACCGCTGCCACAAGGGACCGATGCTGAGTGATTACCAAACGCACGTCCTCGGCGTGCCCGACAACGAGAAGCGAACCACCACCGATTCCGGCGAAAACGGCACCTACGCCTTCCGCACGCAGAGCCTGCGCAACCTCACGCACACGGCGCCCTATATGCACAGCGGCAAGCTCGCGACGCTCCGCGACGTGATCGATTTCTACGACCGCATCGGGCGTGATGGCAGTCGCAACCCGCACGTCGGGCGGGCACAGCTCGACTCCAAGCTGCCGCCGCGCGGCGTCCGCAACCCCGACGATATCATCGCTTTCCTCGAAGCCCTCTCTTCCGACGAATTCGACACCACCACCCCCGCGCAGGTGCCGAGCGGCCTGCCCGTCGGCGGCCAGATTCAGTAGCTTTTTCGCGGGGCCTTTGCGCAGGTTTTTTCGAAGCTGCTACGCCCATTCCTTGCCCCATTTTTTTTCATTTCACCCGTTGATTGTCCATGAGTAAGATGCCCATTTCCCGTTACGGCTTCGGCCTTTTGGCGCTGCTGATCGCGCTTTCTGTTACTTCTTCTTCCTGTGAGAAGGAGGACTTCGGCCCGCGCGGCGGTTGCAATCGGAACACGACCACGCCCACCGTCGTGACCGATACCACGACGACGGTTGTGACGGATACCACGGCTACTCGTAGCGGGCAGTAACCGCCTCGGTAGTTAAGAATGAGAAGAGGTAGCTCCGGACAGGGGCTACCTCTTTTTTGATGGGAATCGATGCACCCTTAAAAACCAGCGAGCGTCGGGTTGTAGATAGTCGGAAATCGAACTAAAACCTGCCGAGTACAGGCTGTCTTCGGAACCGAGGGCGGCATCTTTGCGGCCCCGATGCCGTTGAAGGCGCTGGTCGGCTTTGTCTTTCCTTCCTAAAACTCGTCTAGCCGTATGAGGCCTGTGTTGCACTCTCTGCGTTACTTATGGGTGGCTGTGTTGCTGTGGGCTTTGCCCGCCAGTGCTCAGCTGACTATCACGCTCACCAGCGTCCCGGCAAACACGCCGGCCGCCGACCCCCTTTACGTCGCCGGGTCGTTCAATAACTGGAACCCCGCCGTTCCCGCCTACCGTATGACGGCCCAGTCGGGCGGGCGCTTCACCTTGACTTTACCAGCAACTGTTCGCGGAGCTGTGGAATTTAAAATCACCCGTGGCTCATGGGCCACCGTCGAGACCACCGCTTCCGGCGGCGCCATCGCCAATCGTTCGACCACCATTCCCGCTACCGGTACCGCAGCGTTCAGCGGCGCCGTGGCGGGGTGGCAAGACCTACTTGCACCGCCTGTACCCACGTCGACGGCCTCGCCGTCGGTTTCGGTAATGAACACCGCGTTCGCGATGCCGCAGCTCGGGCGTACGCGTCGTATTTGGCTGTATCTGCCGCCCGATTACGCCACGAGCACCAAAACCTACCCCGTGCTCTATATGCACGACGGCCAGAACCTCTTCGACAACGCTACGGCGTTTTCCGGCGAATGGAGCGTCGACGAAACCCTCGACCGCTTGCAGGCGCAGGGCGATTGGGGGTGTATCGTCGTCGGGATTGACAACGGCGGAGCCAGCCGCCTCAACGAGTATTCGCCCTACGCGAACCCCACGTACGGCGGCGGACAAGGCGACCAATACGTCGATTTCCTCATCAGCACCCTCAAGCCGTACATCGACCAGAACTACCGCACCCGTCCCGACCGCCTCTCGACGGGCATTATGGGGTCGTCGATGGGCGGGCTGATTTCGTTGTATGCCGGGTTGAAGCGGCCTGATGTTTTCGGCCGGGTAGGGGTGTTCTCGCCGAGCCTGTGGTTCAACCGGCGCATCTACTCGTACGCCCGCACCGCCCAACCGCAACGCCCCGACCCACGCATGTTCATGCTGAGCGGCGCCCGCGAAAGCTCCTCTCAAGTCACCGACCAGCGGCGGATGCTCGACACGCTCGCCTTCGCCGGGTATCAGATTGGTGCTGAAGTCGATTCCGTCATCAAATCCGACGGCCAACACGCCGAGTGGTTCTGGAAGCGCGAGTTCGGCGCCGCCTATCAATGGCTGTTCGCCGGTACCGGCCCCCTCGCCACGGCAGAGGAAATCGAGAAATCCACGTTCGAAATCTTCCCCAACCCCGGCGATTCCGCCCACGATGAGCTGACCGTTCAACTCCCCGCCGAAACCACCGCTGAAACCACCGGTCGCCCGCCCGTCGAGCTGCTCGACGTCACCGGCCGGGTCGTGGCGCGCGCCAAGATGCGGCGCGGCCGGGCTGTTATCAACGGTCTGCAAGGGTTGGCGCCGGGCGCGTACACGGTGCGCGTGACCCTGCCGTCAGGGCCGCTGACGCGCCGGTGGGTGAAGCAGTAAGTAATCGACCAAAACGAACTATTTACCACCCCCCGACCAACCGCCCGCCTTTCAGCCCGTACTTCGCGACTGATGCGGATCCGCCTGCCGATTCTGTTCCTGTTGACGCTTGTATGCGCGTGGCTGTTGGCCGCGCTGCCAGCGTACGCGCAGAAATCAAAATCGAAAAAACGCAAGCCGCCGACCCCTACCGCGCCGATTTCGCGCAAAATCCTGACCCTCGCCGATTCTCTCGTGCTGCAAGCGCGTGCCTTGAGCGACAAGCGACAGGAAGCCCTCGCCCTCGAAAAATGCCGCTTGGCGCTCCGCAACAACCCCGTGCAGTATGAGGCGCTGTGGCGGGCGAGCGTGCTGAGCAGCCGCATCGGCGCGCGGTATTCCGACGAAATCCGTCAGACCGATTATTTCGAGAATGCCCGCGCTTACGCGTCCCGCGCACTCGAAATACACCCCGATTTCGCGACCGCGAACTACGCCATGGCCCTCGCCATAGCGAGCTTGGGGACGCTCTCGCCGCTGCGGGGCCGCTTGTCGGCGCGTCTGGAAGAGAAACCCTACCTCGACGCCGCTCTCCAAAACGAGCCGCACCACGCCGATGCGTGGCAGCTGATGGGCCGCTGGCAGTTCAAGGTGGCGAATTACACCATCTTCGAAACCCTCGCCTCGCGCTTGCTCCTCGGCAGTATTCCGCACGAAGCCAGCAACCAAAAGGCCTACGACGCGATGCGTCACGCCATCGACGATAACCCGCAACGCCTTGATTATTACTACGATTTAGCGCGGATGTATCAGCTCAAAGGCAAGCGCGAATTAGCGATTCAAGTTCTGCTGCAAGCCCAAAACGTGGAGTTGATTACCACCGAAGACCTCGCGATCAGTCGCCAAGCCGAAGCCCTACTGACCCAGCTTCAACGGCGCCGCAAGATGAAAGGCCCGGAGCTGGAGATTCGCTGACGGTCAGCCCTCAACGAGCGCTCAAGTATTCAGCACCGCCAACACGTACTTCGAGTTGCGTGTCAGGCGGAACGGTAAGGATGGGGCGTCGTCGGCGGCGGTGAGCGGGTATTTCAGCTCCAGCACGAGGGCGGGGTCGGTTATGAAAGCGCTGGGGGTGGTGGCGCGTAAGTCGGGGAGCGCGGGGGCGTACCGCAGGTTGCGGTCGAGGGTCAGGCGGAAACGGCCGTCGGCACTCACCAGATACGTCCGCAGGTAGCTGATGAGCACCACCGGTTCCAGCTCCGGATGCTGCCGGAGCCACGGATGCTGCCGGACGTATTGCGGCCAGGCGCTGCGGCCCGGCGCGGGCGGCCAATGCGGCAGCGGCACCAGCTCTTTGGTGCCCACCAACCCGTGCCGCCGCTTCACTTCGAGCCGCGCCGGGGCGTCAGGGGCTACCGAAGCGGTTTTGCCGTACCACCGGATGCGCGGCTTGGCGCGTTCGGCCAGTCCGGCGGCGTTGGCGTGAAAGGCTTGGCGGTCGGGGGTATCGAGGTAGAGGCTGTTGACCCAACGGTCCGGGTAAGCGGGACGGAAAAGCGCGGGCAGCCCTTGCACCGCCGCCAGTACTTCGGCCACGGACGCCTCGTCGGCTTCCACCCGAAACTTGCGCTCGTATCGGTAGTCGATTTCCATTACACCGCTGTCAGAAGCCCAAACCCAAGCCTAGTACAGCAATTCCCGCTGCTCCACCGCCGACACCTGTACGCCCGGCGCCAACCCGGTGAGCGCCGCCTGAGCGCTCAAAAGCGCCTCGGCATCGGTGGGCGCGGGCAGGAGCCACGCGAGGGTGGTAGTGGCGGCATCGGCATCGAGCCGCCGGAAACGGGCGGTCGGTAACGCTTGGCGGACCAGCGCGCGCACGGCCTCGGTGCTTGGGGTGGGAGCGGTGACGGTCAGGAAGATATGGGTGCCGCCGCGCGCCCGTCCACGGCCCGCCCACCACGCTTGCGCCGCCAGCAGCAGCAGCACGGTGAGGACGCCCGCCGCCGTCAGCAGGTTATAACCGGCGCCTACTGAGAGGCCGATGCCCACGCACAAAAACAGGTAGCCCAGCTCTTCTGGCTCCTTAATCGCCGTTCGGAACCGAATCAGCGAGAGGGCGCCTACTAGCCCGAGCGAAAGCGCAATCGAGCTTTTCACGACGTGGATGATGAGCAGCGTCGTGAGTGTCAGGAGCAAAAACTGCCGCGCCAGCGCCCGGCGGTCGGTGAGCGCGCCGCCAAACCGGACGTAAAAAACCGCCACGCTCCACGACAGTCCGGCGGCCGTCAGGAGCTTAATAAGGAAGGGGAGAAGGGAAGACAGCGAAACGGGCACGCGTGGGCAGATGCTAAGCTTTGGGAGAACGGGAAGGAAGATACGGAGCCGACCGGGCCGTGGCCGATGCCGGTTATCAAGTCTGCAAACTTCGGCAAGTTTTCCCCCATTGCCGTCACTCGTTCAAAATAGCCCGCATCTGCGCCCGCCGCCTACCTTTGCCCGGAACCGCCCGCTTTGTATCCCGGCCGGCTCCCTGCATCGTTGCGTTTTTTCCTTACTTCTGCGGCGCCGCTCCGGCGCATCCTGTTACTGCCGACCCTCGCGGGTGCCCTGTGGCTGAGCGGCTGCCAATCGAAAGAGCCGGTCGCGACCGAAGACCAGCTCCCCGATACCACCAAAGTGCGTACCCTGACGCCCGACGAGCAGATCCGCGATCTGACGACGGCCATCAAGGAGCAACCCGGTAACGTCGCGCTCTTCCAGCGCCGCGCCCGCATCTACCTGACGCTCAACAACGGCCCCGCCGCCCTCGCTGATGCCGAGCGGGTGGTCGCGCTCGAAGGCTCCACGCCGACCAGCTTCCTGCTACGCGCCCAAGCGTTGCGGGCGGTCGGGAAAGTGAAAGAGGCGCTTGCCGATTGCACCCAAGCCCAGCAGCTCGGCTACGACGGTTCCGACCTGCCGCTGCTGCAAGGCGAGCTGTCGTACATCGTCCGCCGCTATCCGGATGCCATTAAGTATTTGAACGAGGCGCTGCGGAAATCGCAGTTCGAAGAGCGCGCGTATTTCTACAAAGGGATGATTTACGCCGAAACCGGCGATACCGCCCACGCCATCTCGAACCTGCAAACCGCCTCCGAGCAAGCGCCGCAATTCACCGATTCCTTCGGGCAATTGGCCGGGATTTACAACGCCAAGCGCGACTTTAAAATCGCCCGCCAATACCTCGATGCCGGGCTGCGCGCTAACCCCGACGATGGTTTCCTGCACTACAACCTCGGCGTGAACGCGCTGTTGCAGAAATTCCCTGACTCGGCGCTCACGTTCTTCACCCGCGCCGCTCAGCTCGATACCACGCTCTATCTGGCGCACTTCAACGCCGCCGTTCTGCACTATGACCGCGACGAGTTCGCGCCCGCCGTCAAGCACCTGAAAGCCGTGCTACGGCGCACCTCGCAGCCCCCGGCGCAAACCCGGCTCCTCCTCGCTGACTCTTACGACCGCTTGGGCGCCTACCGCGCCGCCGTCGGCGAGTATCAGAAGCTCGTGAAGGAAGCTCCTGCCGATACCCGTCTCGCGCGCCGCCTGCAAGCCGCGACCGCTCTGCTGCGCCAGCAACAGGGCGATTCCGCCGCCGGCCGCACCCGCCCGACCATCCGTCCCGATTCGCTCCGTAAAATCCGGTAACGCCGTGCGGGTCGCTAGGAGCAAGGCAAGCGTTTCTGCTTGCGCGAACCTTCCTTGCCGGTCTGTGCTTCCGTCCTCCGCCACTCGTCTACTCGAATGATTCATATCACCCTGCCCGACGGCTCTATCCGTCCATACGAAGCCGGCGTGACCGGCCATCAAATCGCGGCCTCGATTTCCGAAGGCCTCGCCCGTAACGTCCTCGCCGCCTGTGTCAACGGCGAGATTTGGGATTCGTCGCGCCCTATCCACGCCGACGCTTCCGTTCAGCTCCTGACTTGGAACGACGACGCCGGGAAGGAAACCTTCTGGCATTCCTCCGCTCACTTGCTCGCCGAGGCGATGGAGTCGATTTACCCCGGCATCAAGTTCGGCATCGGCCCGCCGCTCGAAAACGGTGGTTTTTATTACGATGTCGAGATGCCCGAAGGCGAGGTTCTGACGCAGGAAGCCTTTTCCGCCATCGAGAAGAAGATGCTGGAGCTGGCGAAGCAGAAGAACGAGTACGTCCGGACCGCCGTCAGCAAAGCCGACGCCGTCGCGTACTTCACCCGCAAAGGCGACCCGTATAAGCTCGACCTCCTCGAAGGCCTCGCCGACGGCACCATCACCTTCTACCAGCAAGGCGCGTTCACCGACCTCTGCCGCGGGCCGCACATCCCGAACACGGGCTTCATCAAAGCCGCGAAACTCCTCAACGTGGCCGGTGCCTACTGGCGCGGCGACGACAAAGGCAAGCAGCTCACGCGGGTCTACGCCATCACGTTCCCCAAAGCGCAAGAGCTGACCGAGTACTTAGAGCGCCTCGAAGAAGCCAAGCGCCGCGACCACCGTCGCCTCGGTAAAGAGCTGAAGCTGTTTGCTTTCTCTGAGAAAGTGGGCGCCGGGCTACCGCTGTGGCTCCCGAAAGGCACCGCCCTGCGCGAGCGCCTCGAAAACTTCCTCCGGAAGGCGCAGGCGAAGGCCGGGTACGTGCAGGTGGTAACGCCGCACATCGGCCACAAGTCGCTCTACGTCACGAGCGGTCACTACGAGAAGTACGGCGCCGATTCGTTCCAGCCCATCCGCACGCCGCAGGAAGGCGAGGAGTTCTTCCTCAAGCCGATGAACTGCCCGCACCACTGCGAAATCTACAAGACCGAGCCGCGCTCGTACCGCGATTTGCCGCTCCGTCTCGCTGAGTTCGGCACCGTGTACCGTTACGAGCAATCGGGCGAGCTGTCGGGCCTGACCCGCGTGCGCGGCTTCACGCAAGACGACGCGCACATCTTCTGCCGCCCCGACCAAGTGAAAGAGGAATTCCTGAAGGTCATCGATATCGTCCTGTACGTGTTGAAAGCCCTCGACTTCCCCGAGTTCACCGCCCAAATCTCCCTCCGCGACCCCGAGAACAAGACCAAGTACATCGGTACCGACGAGAACTGGGCGAAAGCCGAAGCCGCCATCACGGAAGCCGCCCTCGAAAAGGGGCTGAAAACCGTTACCGAGCTGGGCGAAGCTGCGTTCTACGGCCCTAAGCTCGACTTTATGGTGCGCGATGCCCTCGGCCGCAAGTGGCAGCTCGGCACGATTCAGGTCGATTACAACCTCCCCGAGCGCTTCGAGCTGGAATACACGACCGCCGACAACACCAAGGCCCGCCCCGTGATGATTCACCGGGCGCCGTTCGGCTCGCTGGAGCGGTTCGTGGCGGTGCTGCTGGAACATTGCGGCGGCAACTTCCCGCTCTGGCTCGCCCCTGAGCAGTTCACCGTCCTGCCCATCTCTGAGAAGTACAACGCCTACGCCGAGCAGGTGAAAGCAACCCTCGAAGAGCACGACATCCGCGGCATCGTCGATTTGCGCGACGAGAAGATCGGTCGCAAAATCCGCGACGCCGAAATGAGCAAGGTGCCGTATATGATTGTCGTCGGCGAGAAAGAGCAGGAAATGGAGACGCTTTCCGTGCGTCGGCACGGCCAGGGCGACCTCGGCTCGCTCCCGATTTCCGCGTTTATCGAAAATTTCAAGGCGATGGTCGCCGAAGCTTTGGGGCAGTAAACCCCGCGCCCCGGCCGATTAACCGTAAGGTGGTGAAGCGATAGGCGCTGATTCAGTGCCTATCGCTTCCCGCCGCTCGGTGCCGCCCGCACCCACACTACCCGCTTAACCTGTTACTACGCAAGTCACCAATTTGGCTATTCAGCCCCTGTGAGCGACCTTTGCGTTTTCAAACCCCTCCCTCAAACTTTTAACGCCGTACTCCCATAGCACAGAATCGTCGGTACGTTCCACGCGCCCAGGTGGAAGAGCCGTTCAAGATCAACCAGAAGATCCAGGCCCGCGAAGTGCGCCTGGTCGGAGATAATGTCCAACAGGGGATTTACCCAATCGAGCAAGCCCGGCGCATGGCGCAGGAGCAGCTGCTCGATCTGGTGGAAATTTCCCCGACGGCCGTGCCGCCAGTCTGTCGTGTTATCGACTACTCGAAATTCAAGTACGAGCAGAAGAAGAAAACACGCGAGCTGAAAGCCAAAACCACGAAAGTGGTGATGAAGGAGATTCGTTTCGGTCCGAACACCGACGATCACGACTACGAGTTCAAGCTCAAGCACGCCCGCGAATTCCTCAAGGAAGGCGCCAAGATCAAGGCGTATGTGCACTTCGTGGGGCGGTCGATCGTGTTCAAGGAGCGAGGCGAGATTTTGCTCCTCAAATTCGCGCAGGCACTCGAAGATCTGGCAAAGGTCGAACAGCTGCCCAAGCTCGAAGGAAAGCGGATGTTCCTGTTCCTCGCTCCGAAAGTGAGCGCGAAGCAAGGCACCGGTGGAACGCCTGCCAAGGTGCCCTCGGCCCCCGCTCCCAAACCAGCCGATAGCAGCGCCCCCGCTGCTCCCTCGGCTCCCGCCCCAGCCGCCGAAGACGCAGCTTAAGGCTCCCGGGCGCCTCGGCGCCCCTCTGAACGTTGAATTGTTGTTGCCGTTTTTTCTATCCAGAAGATCTTCTGACCGCAGATGCCGAAGAACAAAACCAAGTCAGGCGCTAAAAAGCGCTTTGTGGTTACGGGTACGGGCAAAGTGAAGCGTAAGCACGCTTACAAGAGCCATATCCTGACCAAAAAATCTACCAAGCGCAAGCGCGGTCTCACGCACGCTGGCCTCGTCTCGGACGGTGACATGCCGCGCGTGATGAAAATGCTCGCCCTCGCTTAGATTTCGTTGTCCGGCTCCTGCATTTGCGTGCGGGAGCTGTTCTATCGAAACGAGAAACGTTTTTCCCACCGGCCCCGGGCGCCAAAGCACGGCTATCATAATGCTGCCGTCGCCTCGTCAGGGCCAAACTGATTTACCATGCCACGTTCCGTAAATGCGGTGGCCTCGCGTCACCGCCGGAAAAAAATCATCAAGCTCGCCAAAGGCTACTTCGGCGCGCGCAAAAATGTCTGGACGGTTGCTAAAAACGCCGTCGAGAAAGGCCTTACCTACGCCTACCGCGACCGTAAGAACAAGAAGCGCGAATTCCGCGCTCTCTGGATTCAGCGCATCAACGCCGGCGCGCGTGAGTACGGCATGTCGTACTCGCAGTTCATGGGTGCCCTCCACAAGTCTGACCTGAACCTCGACCGTAAAGTCCTCGCCGACCTGGCGATGAACCACCCGGACGCGTTCAAGCAAGTACTTGAGCAGGTTCGTCCGAAGTAAGTAACCAGTTTCGGCAACAACAACGAACCGCCCCGGTCTGACACTCTGCAAAGAGGTCGGGCCGGGGCGGTTCGTTGTTATATCATCCTGATGCCGATGCCGCCCGACGGCCACCAACGCGCCCAACGTTGTTCTGATCGCTTGAATCCTCACCTTACAGCCGCCTGAAGGGGTAGGGGCGGGCCTTGTGCCCGCCCGTGCTGCGCGTGTCCTTACCCCCCAACCCCCTCTCCCAAGGAGAGGGGGAGCCTTACAGAAAACTAATCCAAAAGCCCCTCTCCTTTGGAGAGGGGTTGGGGTGAGGATTTTTCGAGAGCAGGGAATCTGATGCTCGTAGGGGCGGGCCTTGTGCCCGCCCGCGCAACAGGGGTAATGCAAAAGCCCCTCTCCACTGAATGGAGAAGGGCTTGAAGTCTGGGTTTACATCGAATGATTCCGGCTCAACCGCCCGCGAACCGTTTCTATTTCTCGATTCCCTGCGACGGCTCCCCCCGCAGCTCCGGCCGACGAATCTTACCGCCTTCATACCCCGTGCGCGCCATCAGCCCGGCCGTAACGAGCGCCAGCAGCCAAACCGCCAGCAGTACGATCCGCGTCGATTTATGCTCCCGGCGCTCCAGCAGCAGCCCCAGCAGCGCAACGGCGGCTAATACCCCCGCCGCAACCAGCGCCGCTTCGGCGGCTTCCTCGTGCTCGTGGATAACGCGATGCGTCACGCCGGGGAAATTCTCCACCCGTTCTTCCGCGCCTTCTCCGCTCAGGTTAGCCGCCATCGCGCCGATGCCTACCAGTACGAAAAAAGCCAGCGCCGCCCGCGTAAACCACCGCCGCCCGTCATGACTAACGGCCCCGGCTGCCAGCAGCGCAAGCCCGAAGAACGAACCCAGAATCGGCAGATGGTTGACAAGCAAGTGAAAGTGAAGAGCATCCATGGGGGCAAGGAAAAGTAAGCAGCCTTGATTTAGAGCAGACACGAATTGTCGGCCCGAATCAGCAGGGTCAAACTTACGGAGAATGGGGGAGTGGCGGGGTGGGTGGGGGGAGCGGACTCCGCTTATGTCTGCTTTTTAGAGGATATGCTCTATTCGGGTACCCGGACTGCCGAAAAGCGGTGTCGGCGGTTAAATAAAATAAAACTGATTTTCTGAATAAAAATACTAAAGATTTTAAAATAAAATTCTTATTACACTATACAATGAAACTTCAGATTTAGCTCGCGAATGAACCCAAAGTCATCGATGCATCTGACTCCCATGTTATTGCAGACATCAGGTATTTTTATTTTATTAGTAATGGGAGTAAGAGTCCTTTCCTCTTTCGATACTACTACTGCGCCTTCTGCCATTGCGTGAGCAATAACCCAAGGGTCTGCTGCAGAACGTCCAGTTTGACTTACGAGAAACTTGTGAGTAGGATGTTGCCCCAAAATCTGGGTTAAGAATTGGCCTACTCTTGGGGTTCGCTTTTTAACTAAGTGAGGCCGACTATCCAGCCAGACTTTCAATGTGTCGTCTTTTTTACCTATCTCGTCCTTTACTGCATCGGAAACAAAAAGTCTCCCCTGTTGACCAAGCGAATCGATGTATTCCCAGTAGTTGGGAAAAAAATCAGGCGAATAGTACTTATTCCAAGCCTGTATGAAAAAATTAGCGTCTAAGCAGTAGGTCTCCATCTTTAGGCTAGGCGGTGTCTAGGTGCTAGTGCATCAATTAGGGGCGAACATTTGCCCTTATGTCGTACACGCGATTAACCCATCCGGAGCGCGAGGAAATTGCGCTTGGCCTTGCTGCTGGCCGCACCAGCGCCCAGATTGGCTCCC
>JANNMJ010000243.1:0-32589 GCA_031397815.1 Hymenobacteraceae bacterium | reverse complement strand
GGCTTTGAAGGCGGGCGTATATTTCTTGCGGGTGGCGGGCAAGCCGCCAATAGGCAGTTTCTCGGTCATGGACAACGAAAGTTAAGACTTCGCGCTGTCCGTTTCAACTAGACCACCCCAGTTAGCCATGCCTCGATGCCGCCGTAGTTAGTGAGCAGGCAAGCAATGGTGGCGTCGTGAGCGTAGTGGCGCAGGAACCAATAAGGGCGATCGGGGGCGTCGACGGTGAGTTGGCACAGAGGTCGTCCCGATAGTAGATGTGTGACGAAACGGGGCAGAAACTCCTGAGCCGCCTCGCGAACACGGTAGGTCAAACAGGGCTGATTGGCAGGGCCAGTGAGGTAGTGCCGCTCAAAGTGCGCGGTCCGACCACCTTGGCAAGCGGCCGCCATCAGCAACAGCAACAAGGTGGTGAGACGCTGCTGGCCATCAATCAGGAAGCAGTGGCCGGCATAGGACGGGTCGTGGTAGGCATATAGGAAACCGAGGTTGTACCCTTGGTACTGCTGCTGGTAATACTCGGTAAAGGCGTGGCGCACGTCTTCGTCAAGAGTAAGTGGCAGCGTAGGTACAGTTCGATAGGCGCGGTAACTGGCTAGAAGCTGGGTGCAGAGCTGCTGCCAGTTGCGTTTGTCCCAGACATAATCGCGCTGTAGCTCGGGGACTACAAACTGGCGGGTATCGCCACGGCGGAGTAGCTCGGAAAGGGTAAAATCGGTTTTCATTAGGCTAGGGTAAAATAATTGATTAGGGCAGCTCGCTCGTTAAGGATGTACTTGCGGTGTTGCTCCATTTCTTGTGGCCCCCATAAGCCCAAGCGGTCAGTGGCGCTGGGCGGCACCAACTTGGCGAAAACGCCAACCGTGTGAGCGGGGACAAAAGCACCGGCTGCTACTTTCTCTGTCAGGCGGCGGCGTTTTTCAGCGAAGGAGTAGTTGCGCAGGGCTGCATTATTGCCGATGGTGAGCAATACCAGATTGCCAATGCCATTAAGCGCGCCGGTAGTAGCGGTCAACAACTGGGATAGCTCCTCGTTTTCAACGTCGGTGCGTAGCGACGGGGCACAGCTCAGCAGTTCAGCGACTCGAGGCCGGGTGGTTTCCTCAACCAGCTGTAACAATTCGGCTTGATCTTCTACCGACAGGTTGCGGTAGGACTCGTCGGGGTGCTGAGGGAAAATGTGCTCAAGGCTCCATTTCTGCTTGTGATAAGCCGCAAAATCGAACGGAACGGCGCCAGTTGGCACGGTACGGACTTTGGACGGAAAGACGCTAAGCAGAAGCAACAGTTCTTGAATTGGTTTGCGGTGCTCTAGGTAAGAGACAGGCCAGGCATCCGCGCCAGGAAGGGTCGACTGGTTGGCAAAGGGCTGTAGGCTTGGTAGCTTTCGAATATGGTCCCACACTACCCGTCGAGGAGCGGATGCCTGGAGGCCTGCTTCGCTGGTGAGTTGCCGGAGCAATATCTCTGACGAATCACTAGTAGCAGGACTAGCCGCGAGCACTCCGAAGCCGTTGCGTAGCAATGGATCATCGAACCAGTCGCGCAGGAGCTGGCCAAGGAGGTGGAGTTCACCTAGTACCTCACCAGCGCTACGGCCACCACGGCTCATCCGCTTATGCCAGTATGCATAAACAGGATAGCGCCCCTCATTGGCGGCGCTCGAGGCCGGGGCGGTCGAATTTGGGGTACCCCGGTCGCGGGCTTGCAGCAGGCGCAGTAGCGTCAATAGACCGGCTTGGACTTGGGAATGCTGCTTATCAGTGTGGGCGAGCGTAAAGCCGAACACACGGGCTACGATGGGCTGCGCGAGCCACTGTGCCAGCGCGTCCCAGTGTCGGCCCTGCGCGGCGCGCAACTCTAGGATTTGGCGGAAAGAGGTGCTACTCTCGCGGGCTGGGCGGGTGAGAAGTAGCCCCTTGACCAACTCTAGATCAGTCAGCTCTTTGCGGTTATCGTTGAGGTTGGCAAATACAGTCTCACTTGGAGTGTTAGCAGCAATGACGTTGACAATGAGCCGGGCATGGTCGGCGACGTAGGTCCAGAAGGCGTAGCGCTCCGAGTCGGAGGCTAGGCGAGAACCAAAGGCGTGGATGCAGTGTGCCGCATGGAAGAGGTGATGCATATCCTGACGATCAACGTCGGCCGATGAGGGCTGAGCGTTGACGAAGGCATCCCACGAGTCAGGGCCAGCAGTGGCCAGAAGCTTCTGGAGAGCCGCTGTATCGTAGAAGTAACGGTCAAGCAGACTATGGCCAACGTCGTTGCGGCGGAGGTCGTAGCACAGACGGTTCTGTGTAAAATCGTGTCCCGGAAGCCACCCGGCTGCGCGTCCCACTGCGAAGAAGACGGTGAGCGTAGTGAGACGTTGCTGACCGTCGATTACTTCAAGAGTCTGGTCGGAACTAGGCTTGAGGGTGAGGAATTGAAGATAATAATCTGGCTGGGCAGTACGCCAAGCGTCATTGAGAGTGTTGAGCAGATTCTCAACGAGACCGCCTGCATCGGCCTTCCACTTGTAGCCGCGTTGGTAAGCGGCTATGCGAAAGGTGTTGGCGTCGTAGTCAGCCAAGCCAGCTGGATTGGCAGGTTGAGCAGTTGCGTGTGGGGTGAATAGCTGGCGGATGGAATAGGTAAGGTGGTGCGATAAAGGATAGGCGTGGCTAGAGTAGGTATTTATTATGATCAGGCTGCGGCGCTTTCACCTGCTTCCGTGAAGGTATAGGACAATTATCACTTAGCCCTAAGGCAGTGATGGGGGCTGCTAAGGGCTTGCGTGGCGCCCTTTCGAGCTAGAACATTGCTTCGGCTAGAAAATCGAGCAGAACGGATTTGTGTAAACCAAGGTGTAAACCAAAAACAAATCAGCCACCCAACCTTTCGGCTAAGTGGCTGATTATCAACGAGCGGGAAACGAGATTCGAACTCGCGACCCTCAGCTTGGGAAGCTGATGCTCTACCAACTGAGCTACTCCCGCTTGAGTGATACAAAACTACGCCACCGCCGCCTTCTCTGCAACGTCGGAGCTTCGCGGAAAGCGGATATCTTTGACCGAAGCTTGGGCGGAGGGGTGAACTTGAGCAATTTTCATCACTTCCGAATGTCGCACCAACCCATCACCGCCGCCTCATCCTCGTCCTCTCCTGCGGCTTACGCCGATGCTAAAGCCGCCGTACGGGCGCTGGTTTTCGGGCAATTGGCGGGCCTTGTCGTCGGGCCGACGGTTCATGCGCTGGCGGAACACGGCGTCCTCGACCGGCTAGCGGCGGCGGGTGCTGAGGGCGTAGACCTGACCGATTTGGTCCGCGAGTTCGGCGCCAATCGGGGTTATTTGCAAGTGGCGCTGCGCCTGCTGACCGATATTGGGTGGCTCACGCGCCGCGCCGAGGCAAGCGCGCAGCCTACCCATTACACCCTGACGGCCACCGGCCGCGTGGCCGTGCCTTTGGCGCCGGCCGCCTACGCCGTGGTGGTGCCGCGCCTAGCGCTCACCTTCTCCTTCCCCGACGTACTTGCCGGAACCGCCGACGCAGCTACTGTGCAAGCCGTTGAAAATCTACTTACTGAGGCGATGGGCGTTCAGCTGCCCGTCGCAGCGGCTGGGCCTGATGAAGCTTTGGCTACCGAAGTAGCGGCGCAGATTCGCAGTCATTTGGCGGGCTTGCTAGTCGGGCCGGCGCTGGTGGCGCTGGCGCGGGCGGGCGTTCTGGCGGCGCTTTCCACGGAACCGACCGCCTTCGCCGCGCTTCCCGCCGACCCTACCGGCACCCGGCTGCTCCTGCAATTGCTGGCTCCGCTCGGCTGGCTCACCTTCTCTGCCGACAAGACGCAAGTGGCACTTACCACCGACGGCCAATACGCTGCTTCGATTGCCACTTCTTACGGCGTCACGGTGTCGTATCTGCCGACGATGGTGGTGGTGCCGGAGCTGCTTTTCGGCAACGCCCGCCTGGCGCGATTCGATACCAACGGGGTCGAGACGCTCGTTGATCGGGGGATGAATGTGTGGGGCAGCGGCGGCGCGCACACCACGTATTTCCGCCGAATCGATGAGATTATTATCGAGCTGTTCAACGCCCCCCTCAACCAGCAGCCGCGCGGCATCTGCGATATGGGCTGCGGCGACGGCACCCTGCTGGCGCACCTGTACGAGGTGGTCCGGACGCGCACCAAGCGCGGCGAGCAACTTCAAGAGCACCCGCTGGTGATTGTCGGCGCCGACTTCAACAAGGTGGCGCGACGCGTGACGCGGCAAACCCTCAAAGCAGCGCATATTCCGCATTCTGAAGTGATTTACGGCGATATCAACCGCCCCGCGCAGCTCGCCGCCGACCTCGAAAAGCTCGGCCACGATGCCCACGAATTCCTTCACGTGCGCTCCTTCCTCGACCATAACCGCGTCTATGCCGCGCCCACGGGTTACGTAGCGGGCACCCGCACCGCCCATTCATCGGGCGCCTTCGCCACGCTCGGTGATGAGGTGCCCGCCGATGTGCTCGAAGAAAACCTCGTGCGCCACCTGCGCCGGTGGGCGCCTTACACCGGGCGGTTCGGCCTGCTGGCCGTGGAGCTGCACACGCTCCCGCCCGACCGCACCGCCGCCAACCTGCCGCGCACCCCGGCCGTGGCCTACGACGGCACCCACGGCTATTCCGACCAGTACCTCGTCGAGTTGCCGGTCTTCCTCGCGTGCGCCAAAGAAGCCGGCCTGATCGCCGACAAGCGCTACCAAGCGCAGTTTCCGCCTTCCGATCTCGCGACGGTCAGCATCAACCTGTTCACCAACGCCCGTTAGCATCGCCGGAAAATCCGCGCCGCGCCAAAGAATCTGCTTGACGTAATGCGGCTTCCGAGTCGATGTACATTCCCATTAAGGCTCCCCTCTCCTTTGGAGAGGGGTTGGGGGTGAGGAGGCGAGGCAACGGCCCGTACACGAATCTTAAAACCGCTCTAAAACCGGCCCTTCGTGCGCGGCTGGTTGTCGCTTTTGTACCTTCGGGGCAGCGCAGCCCAGTCGCTTCGCGCCGATTTTGCGCCGACCGTGCGCTGTTTTTCCGTCGATTCCCCGTGCGTCTGCCCTTCGCGATTCCTCCGTTTTTTCGCTCCTTCTATTTCCTGTCGTCGGTGACGCTGGCGGGGTGGCTGTTGTTTTTCGACGGCAACGACCTGATTTCGCAGTATCAGCGGCGGCAAAAGCTCGGTGATCTGGAGCGCGAGCGCGATTACTACAAAGGCAAGATTGCCGACGTGCAACGCGAGCGCGACGCCCTCCTCAACAACCCCGACCTGCTCGAAAAATTCGCCCGCGAACGCTACCTGATGAAGCGCCCCCACGAGGCCGTCTACGTCATCGTCCGCGATTCCATTGATAAGATCGATTAGGACGAAGGAGATGTGGGGATGAGAGAGAGATGTGGAAATGTGGGAATGAGAGAGATGTGGCTGGCGTCCCAAACCAACGTAGCCAGCTCTGTCCCAGAGATGGTTCAAAGCTGACACGAGGAGAAAGAAGATGGGCCTCCCCAACCACGCGGCCTCCTTTCGTCTTCCTTCCCAAACCGAATAAAAGCAAACGACCGGCCTCCGCATAAAGCAGAGGCCGGTCGTTTGTTTTTCGGATTCAGGCGTCAGCCGCCTGAAAACCTGCTTCTAGGAAGCCTACTTCAGCACGCTCAGCGACTTCGTCACGACTTGGTCGTCGAGGGTCACTTTCAGCGTGTACAAGCCATTCGACAGGTTGCTGAGGTCGATGTTTTTCGCGGCGTTGTCGGCCATCGTGCCCGTGTACACCACGCGGCCGAGGTTGTCGATGACGCGCAGCGAAACGCGGGTAGCACCGGTTTCGGTGAGGCTCACGGTAGCGCGGCCAGCCGTTGGATTCGGGAACACGTTTACGGCGCTAGCCAAACGCGAATCGCTGAAGCCGGTCACACGGTCGAGGGTGATGTCGTCGAGGCGGAGCAACAGCTCGTCCGCATCGGAGATGGCGTGGAAACCGACGTAGATCGTACCCGTGCCGTTAATCGGCTGCGAGAATGCCTGCGTGTATGTCGTGTCGTTGATCACCGTAGCTGGGTAGACCGTGTTGGTCATAGCGGCCACCGTTGGAGCCGTGCCCCACTTCACTTCCAGACGCTCTTCCCATACCTGACCGCCCCCGAACGTAGCAGCATGCCACCACGAAGCGCGCAGCTGCTGACCAGCCGGAACCTGAATGGCTGGCAGGAAGAACCAATCGTTAGCCGCCGAAGCCGCATTGTACAGGTAGCCCATGAAGTTCGGCGCCGAGCGCGGCGTACCCACCAAGCCGTCTGCCGCGAGGGTGTCGCGGTTGAACTGTGCCCACGTGAAGCCGTCGTTGTTCGCATCCACTACGCTGAAACCGCACAGAAGCTGCTGGGTAGCGGCTGGGGTGTCGAAGTTTTGAATGTAAGGGAAGGTGCTGATAGCCGTCGAAACGCAAGTCGTAACAAACGACACGGGGCCGTTGATGGCACTGCTGCTCGTCGACGAGCAGTTAGTGCGGACGTACACATCGTATGGCGAAGTCGTGTTCAAGCCGGTCAGCGTGGCAGCACCGCTGGTCACGGTCTGGGTCAGCGAGCCAGCCCCACCCGGCGTGAAGCCCGGCGCACCGTAGTATACCGTGTAGTCTTGAGCACCCGATACCACATCGAACGTCACCAGCGCGCCGGTTGCCGTTACGCTGCTTACGCTAAGGTTATCCGGAGCAACGCAAGCTGCTGGCGCACCCAAGACAGCCGAGATCATCGGACGAACCGGAATCTGGCCAGCCAAATCGACTAGACCCGTGCCGGGAATGAACACGAAGTAAGATTCGAGACGCGTCGGATCTTCGTCTTGTACACCCACTGGAAACTCGTTGCCGCCCGTCACTTGGCCCATGCCGACGTAGAAATCACCAGCGGAAATCGCTGGGGTCGACGCGAAATTGAAGGTGTGATAGCTGCCTGTATCAGCGGCCGTAACAGTATAGTTCGGCGTGCGTGCCAGCTCACCACCTTGGTCGTCGGTCAGGATGCCGTAGTAGCGCTTGCCGATGATACCGGCGTCGTTGCCGAAGTAAACGCTCGTCGAGAGCAGCGCTTTGGCTTGCGAAGTGGTGTATTTCACCAACCACAGACCCGGCGCATTAAGACCGTAGCTCGTGCTGGCAGGGCCATTGTCGGCGTAACGATAGCTATCGTTAGTCACCTCCTGCATCCACATTTTGCTGTCGTTGCCGGTGTTGTCATCGGCAGGGACCGTTACCGTCAGCGTGTTGGTGCCGGTTGCGGTTGGGGTGTAGCTAGCGAACGTCACGAGCACCGTATCGCCGGGGGCGACGTTGGTGAGCGTTTGGGTGTTGGTGAACGTGGTAGCCCCGCTAACCGTCAGCGTGACGGCCAAGCTAGGACGAACGCTCGTACCGGCGTTGATAACCAAGGCCGAAGCGGCGTGCGGAGCGCCAAACGGAATCGGCAGCTGACCAAGCGAGTAGATCTGCGCCACATTGACGTCGTTCGCCTGCGTCGAGTTGAACCGGTATGTGATCCCCGAAACCGGCCGGAAGTTCGACCGCACATTGAGGCGGTTTTGGGTGGCGTCGTAAGGGGTGTTCTGGAAAGCAGTAGTGGTCCAGGGAGCCGACGAGAGCTTCGTGAGCACCAGTGCCTGCGTCGTTGGATCGTCGCCGATCATACCGGCTGGTACGCCCAGGAAGGCCGATACGGCACCCGTAGCAGCCACAGTAGGGCCGTAGGTGAATTCGATCTGGCTGCTCGTCTCGTGAAGCTTCAGCTGGAAGCTCATGTTGCCATACTGCTTGTCGACGGTGAGCTGCTTATCGCTTACGTTGGCCCACTCAATCGTGCAGACCCGGTTCGGCGCGGTGCCAGTGGTCTCCATCTTGAAGCCCACCGTGCCGGTGCCTGGCTCCAGATCGTAGTTGAACGGCGCGATGATGTTCACATCGGCTGGGTCGGTGCTTTCCAATGCCGAAGCGCCGGTGTAAGCTTGCGGATCGGTGTAGTACAGATCCGTGCCGGAAGGTGCTACGCTCCCGAGCTTGATGAAGCCGTTGGTGCTCAGTACGAACTGCGTGAACGCTTGGCCGTTGTAGTTAAACGTAAAGCCGATGTTCTGCGGAGCCGAGTTGGCATCATCCGTGTTCGCCACCGTGATAGCGGTGCTGGTAGCTCCTAGTGCCGCGTAAGCCGACGAAACCGTCGACGCGTTCCCGGCAGAGTAAGAGAACTGGGCTTTGGCCGGAAACGCCGCTGCGCCGGTCAGCAGCAACCCGAGGGTTGCTGTACGCCAGCGGTTGCCAGCGAGAAAAGAACCACCCGCAGCAGCGGCGGCAAGTAATGATTGGAACATAAAGAAAAGTGTGTGAAGAAAAAAAAGCGACACCTGACAGTCAGCGCTCCACAACGCTGGCTGTAACATCAAAAGTAAGCAGCTTTACCGGAAATACGCAGCATTACTTAGCCCACAGACGGCACACTGCGGGACTACGTTGCCTTTTGAGCGCAACTTTTGCCGTCTTTCTTCCTTCAATAATTTCAATGTCAGCTCTTCCCGACCAGCCCGCGCGGCTCATTATTGGCCTTCTTGGGGCTGGGCGCGTTGCGCAGCAGCTGGCTCCCGCGCTCGCCGCTGCCGGGCACCGCGTGGTCGGAATCTGGAGCCGGGAACCCTCCCACGCCCAGGCTTTGGCCGACCAATGTGCCGCTCAATCGGCCGCTCAATCGGCCACCCCGTCAGCTGAGCGCCCCGCCGTACTCGCTTCCCCCGCCGACGTTACCCGCCTGCACCCGGACGTGGTGCTCGTGGCCGTGCCCGACCACGCCGTTGCGGCCGTCATCACAGCGGCGCAGCTCCCGCCAACGCTGCCCGTCGCGCATACCGCCGGTACGCTGCCGCTGCCCGCGCATCCGCGCGCCGGGGTGCTGTACCCGCTGCAAACGTTCAGCGCCGACCGGGTGCTCGACCTGAGTATCGTGCCGTTTTTTCTGGAAGCCACTGATGCGGTCACCGCCACCCTGCTCGAAACGCTTGCGGGCAGCCTCAGCCGCCGTGCGCCGGTTTGGCTCACCACAGCAGAGCGGGCGCCGCTGCATTTGGCGGCCGTTTTCGCTTCCAACTTCCCCAATCATCTCCTCGGAGTGAGCGCGCTGATATTGGAGCGCGCCAATCAGGAGAATCAAGCGAATCAGAAGAATCCAACGCTGACCGCTCCGCTCCCCTTCGATTTGCTGCGGCCGTTGGTGGAAGAGGTGGTTGCGAAGGCGTTTGCAGCGCTGGCTGGGCCGTTCAGCGTGCAAACCGGCCCGGCCACCCGGCACGATGAAACCACCCTCACCGCGCACCGCGCCCGCTTGGCCGCCGATGATACGCTCGCGCCGTGGCTGCCGGTTTACGAGGCGCTCACGACCGCCATTCAGCGCACTGCTGCGGATAATGCGCCGCCGCCGCCCGCCCACTGAGGGCCACGAATGCTCCCGAAGGACCACACTCCCGCCTCGGCGGCGGCAACTAAAGGCGGCTCAGGGGGTTATGGTAACTCGCCGTGGCGGCGCTTCGGCCTACCGCCCCGGCCTACCTTTGTGCCGCCCGAACGCCACGGCGGCGGGTGGTTTTCCTGACGTAATGCACACTGCCTCCATCACCTTCCGTTTCGCCGACGGCCAACCCGCGCAAACCCATATCGCCGCCGAAGGCGAATCGGTTCTCGACGTCGCCCTCGACAACGGCATCGAACTTCAACACAACTGCGGCGGCGTCTGCGGCTGCTCCACCTGCCACGTCTACGTACTCGCAGGCGGCGATTCCCTTCCGGAGATTTCCGATAAGGAAGAAGATTTCATCGACCGGGCGCAGAATCCGCGCCTTAGCTCGCGCCTCGGCTGCCAGTGCGTAGTGGGGACGGATACGGATGATTTAATCGTCGAGATTCCGCCGCAGAACTTTCTGGGTCACTGATTCCGGCGCCCCGTTGCGCCCTCTTTCAGGTGGGCGCTTGCTGAGCGGAATCCGCCCGTTTGCCCGTCGGCCGCCTGCCGTCTTCCCATCACTTCTTGCTGAATTTTGATGAGCCATTTCGAACCTCCTATCCAATGGGCCGACCACGAAGACGTCGCCCAAGCCCTCTACGAGAAATTCGGCGACGATTTCACGGAGGCCAAGATTTACCGCATCCGCTTCACCGACCTCCTCGAATGGGTCCTCTCGCTCCCCAACTTCGAAGGCACGCGCGAGCAGGCCAACGAGGGGCATTTAGAGCAGATTCAGGCCAAATGGGTTTACGAGTGGCGCGATAATCAGTAGCCGTAAGCCGTTTAGCAGCGGCGGCGCGCCGTGGCGGCCTCGGCACTATTTTCGAATGCCGGAACGTTCGATGCGTTCCCACTCTCACGAGCGCTCTCGCGGCTTTGTCACCTTTCCGATTCGTTATGCGTCTTTCTCTTGCGTTGGTTTTAGCGGCAGGTCTGCTGACGGCTTCCGGCTGTCAGACGTCGAGCAAGATTCCTTGCCCGACCGACGACGCCAAAGGCGGGTTGTTCGGGTTTATGAAGAAGAAAAAGACCAACGCGACGGCCGCCATGCAGGAAGCCGCCGGGCAAGGCGACGCCGCCGATTCGCCGACGGCAGCGCAGGCCGATGCCGGGCGCTCCATCGGCGGCGGCGGGTTCAAGGAAGACAAGCGCGGCCTCATCAAGAAGAAAAAATACAAGCACCTGCGCTCCCAGAATCGCACGGGGCAGCATTCGTTTCTGGGGCTGAAGTTTTAGGTCGACCCTCCCGTTAGCTCGCCTGACTCTCGCCTTATTCTCGGCCGCCGCACCCGCTTACCCACTTCAACTTACTCAACTTACGCTATGAAACTCCGGTCGTTCCTCAGCCTGTTTTTGCTCCTTACCGTCGCCGATCTCACGGTGGGCGCCCTGCCCGCGGCCGCGCAAATTCGGGAGGTGAGTAACCGGAAGCTGCGCCGCGAAACCCGCAAAGCCGCCCGCCAAGCGCACCGCGCCGCCAAGCGCACCGGCCGCGAAGACGCCTCGCTGCAACCGTACCTCGACATGTCGGTTTACAATATGAAACCCGGCGAATCGGGCCGTAAAACCGTCAAAACCACCGACGGACGCGCCAATTACCAATTCAACAAAAACGGCGAGGCTATGGTAACCGACGCGCCGGAGCTTACTCCGAAGCGCCTAAAACGAAAAAAATAAGCCCCTAGCGGGCTTTTTTCGTATGGTAACGGTTGGTATGACGAAAACCGCTGGCATTTTCCAGCCCGACCACGGCCAAGTATCCGCCTCATTCGCCACTTCCCTCCTTCCCTCTTCTCCCATGAACTGGAACACGTTAACCTCCCCCGATGAGCTCGACGCCTTGCTGGCGGAATCGGCTCAGCATCCCATCGTGGTGTTCAAGCACTCAACGACTTGCTCCATCAGCGCAACCGCAAAATCGCGCTTGGAACGCCAGTGGGACGATATCGTCGGCCCCGCCATCAAGCCGTACTACCTCGATTTACTGCGGTACCGCCCGCTCTCGAACGAAGTCGCCAAGCGCCTCGGCGTGATGCACGAGTCGCCGCAGCTACTGCTGATTCAGAACGGCGTTTGCACCTATGACGCGTCGCACCTCGGCATCCGCCTCGATACCGTCCGCGATAAAGTCAAAACCGAGCATTCGAGCCGGTAAGCTTTTGAGCCTTTGAGCACGCTCGGCCGCGCTCCACAGCGAAGCCCTGAGCCAGCGCCCTTCCTTGAACGGTTGGGGCGCTGGCTCAGGGCTTTTTGATTCGACTGAATGAGGTCAACGGCGTGTCACTTGACGGGGACGCGCTGGACGCGCTCAACGCACTGTCCACGCGTTCTCTTCTCCCGAAAACGAAATCAAGCTACTGCAAACCCCACTCGAACCGCACGACCTGCGCGATTTCCGGGTGCAGGCTCAGCGCTACGGGGCACGTGAGGGCGGCGCGCTCCAGCACCTCGCGGTGGTGCGGGGTGAACTGGGCGGCGGCGGGCGGCAGGGTGAAATCGAGGGTGATGCGCCCGATGCGGCGCGGGCCATCCGAGGCCATCTCCTTGGTAATGGCGATGCGCGTGCCGGTGATATCGAGCTGATGCTGATCGGCTTTGATGCCCATAATGGTGAGCATGCACGAGCCGAGGGCGGCGCAAACCAGATCGGTCGGCGAAAACGATTCGCCCCGCCCGTGGTTATCCACCGGAGCGTCGGTGATGATTTGATTACCGGATGCTACGTGCAGCGCCAACGTGCGAAGGGCGCCTGCGTATTCAGTCTCAATAGTAGGCATTTGCGAAGGGCAGAAGCCGGGCCGCGTAATCGGCGCCGGTCGATTTCCGCGTAAAATTACCTACTTTTCGGGGGGAATCTTTGCCCCCGGCGAATCGGTTACCTTGTATCTTTCGACGCCTTTTCCGGCGCCCTCACCCTCCCCCCTCACTCGCTGTGCCGATGCTATCCCGCGCCGCTGTGCTGCTGTTAAGCGGCCTTTCCTTGTCGCTGGCGGCTGTAGAGCCGGTTTGCGCGCAGAAGCCTGTTGCGCCTGTGCGGGCGGCGGGCGCCGCTCCCAGCGTCGGCGAACCTGCCTACCGCACCGAGTTTACGTACGGGCTGTCGAGTAACTCGAACTCCGGGCTGATTGCCGGCGGGATGATTCGCTCGACGCATTACTGGCGCCCCGATTGGTACTGGTTCTGGTCATTGGAGCTGAACGAGGTCAAGAATCGAAAGGAAACTCGCGTGCAAAGCCGCATCAACGGCGACATTTTTATTCGCGGCAAAACGAATTTTCTGTACGCGCTGCGGCCGTCGTTCGGGGTCGAGCGGGTGGTGTTTCATAAGGCCGCCGAGCAGGGCGTGCAGGTGAGCGCGCTGTTTTCGGGTGGCCCGAGCATTGGGTTCGAGGTGCCGTATTACATCTACTACGCCAACGACCCCGACCCGCTGCCGCTCCTGCCGCAGGACGTGCGCCGCGAGCGGTACGACCCGAAACCCAACGGCCGTCACGAGCTCGACCGCATCGCGGGGAGCGCGTCGTTCACGTCTGGCTTGGCCGAGGCGAAACCGATTCCCGGCATCCACCTGCGCGCTGCGCTGGCGTTTGAGTACGGCCGTTTCCGCGAGAGCGTGACCGGGCTGGAAGCCGGGGCACTCTTCGAGGCCTACACGCGCCGCCCGATGTTGGTGCCGCAAACCACGAACCCACAGGTGTTCGGCTCTGTTTACCTGACGCTGTACCTGGGGCGGCGGAGCTAGGCCAACGAGCGCCGGAGCGAAGCAGTAACTGGTCGGCCCCGCCCGACCCCGTATTTTTGGGCGCGCTTAAGCTGAACGAAGGCTCTGAGCGTGCCCGTTTTTTTGCCTTCTCTTGCGCTTTACTGCGCCTTATCGCCGTGGATTCTACGCTGCTTTCCCTGCCCATTATTCAATCGGAAATCCCGCAAGCCCCGGCCCGACCGAAGCGCCCCGACTGGCTTCGCGTGAAACTGCCCATTGGGCCGGAGTACGCGCAGGTGCGCCGCTTGGTCGATGAGCACAAGCTGCACACGATCTGCGAATCAGGCAATTGCCCGAATATGGGCGAATGCTGGGGCGCCGGAACCGCCACGTTTATGATTTTGGGGAACGTCTGCACGCGCTCGTGCTCGTTCTGCGCCGTGGCCACGGGCCGCCCGAATGAGTATGACACCGACGAGCCGCGCCGCGTGGCCGAGGCCATCAAGCTGATGGGCGTGAAGCACGCCGTGCTGACCAGCGTGAACCGCGACGAGCTAAAAGACCGCGGCGCCGCCATCTGGCACGAAACCGTGGTGCGCGTCAAGCAGCTTTCCCCAGAAACGACCATCGAGACGCTGATTCCCGACGTGAAAGCCAATTGGGACGCCTTGGATGTGATGATTTCGGCGGGTCAGGAAGTGGTTTCGCACAACATGGAAACCGTCGGGAGCCTCTACCGCATTGTGCGCCCGCAAGCCAAATACGACCGTTCCCTCGAACAGATTCGGCGGACGAAAGCGGCCGGGAAACGCACCAAATCGGGCATTATGCTCGGTCTGGGGGAGACGCAGGACGAGATGTACGCTGCCATGGACGACCTCGCCGCCAACGGCCTCGATATCCTGACCCTCGGCCAATACCTCCAGCCGACCAAGCGCCACATCGAAGTAGCCGAATTCATCCACCCCGACCTCTTCGCGCATTACCGCGAAGAAGGCCTGCGCCGGGGCCTGAAATACGTGGAGTCAGGCCCACTGGTGCGCTCCTCGTACCACGCCGAACGCCATGTGAACGTGCCGATTTAGTTGGTTTTTGGTTTGCGGTTTTTGGTTTTTGGGAGATAGTAGGGGCTTTCTACCGCACCAGCCGCCGTATGACCAACCGGCCATCGGGCCATATCAGGCGCAGCAGGTACAGCCCGCTGGGGTGGCGGCTCAGATCCAGCGCGTTCTCCCCTGCCCGTACCGTGCCGTGGGCTACTTCCCGGCCTAGCGCATCGGCTACGGTGTACGTGGTGGCGCCGGGGGCTTGCAGCGTGAAGCGGCCATCTGGGGCGGGGTTGGGCCAGATGGCTACTGGCTGCGTTGCGGCCTCATCGTGGGGCAGGCCTACTTGCGGGCGCGGGCAAACCCGCGTGGGTGGGGTGCCCCCGGCCTGTAAGTACCCCGCTGAATCGAGCTTGAAGACCCAGCCGTCTTGTACGCCCGTATCGGGCGCCTGTGGGAAGGCGAATCCTGCGCCTACAAAGCCACCATCGGGCGTGGGGCGTAAATCACGGATATAGTTACTTGACCGCCCACCGGTAAGCAGTTTATACGAGCGATACCAAACCGAATCCCCGTCGGCGCAGACTTTATACACGAAGCCTTCGGCGAAGGCATTCCCGGCAGGGGTAGCGTTCGTCGAGTCGCCCTGCTGCCCGCCAACTACTAAAGAGCCGTCAGGTAATTCGTGTACGGCATAAGCCTCCAGCGGGTAGAGAGACGGACCAATCTCGCGCTCCCAAAGCAACTGCCCCTGCGAGCTTAGCTTATAAAGAATATTGCGCGTCTGCGAAATGCCGTTGATAATGCCCCGTTCCACTAGCCCGGCCACCACATAACTGCCGTCCCGTAATACCGCTCCGGCTAATGCGCCGTCCGAGCCTGCCGCCAAACTGCCGCTGAAGGTGCGTTCCCATAGCCGATTGCCTAATGAATCGGTCTTGACCACATAAGTGTCTATATCGTTGCCATTGTTCTGATAGAGAGTAGAGCCTACCAGTAAAAATCCGCCATCCGACGTCTGACTGATGGCAGAGCCACTGTCATAGTAGCCTCTGTCATACGTCTGCTCCCAGAGCTTATGGCCCATTGAATCGGTGCGAATGAGCAGAAAATCGACTTGGTTGTTCTGCCGAACGTTACCGAACAGCGTGAATCCCCCATCACGGGTACGACAGCCAGCATAGACAATTTGATTGCTGACCGACGGATATTTACGCGTCCAAAGTGTATCGCCCTGCGCGTTAAACCGCCACAGGAGTGCCCGATTCATAAACGGCTGGCGGACGGAGTAGGCTCCGGGCATTGCGAAACCGCGGCCGGGAATATTAATCAGGGAACTACCAAAGGGCGAATAGGTGGATATCGTGGGAGAGCCGTGGTACTTGATGTGGGTTTGACGGCCGGTCGAATCGAAAAAACGTAGAGTTAGGGTGGCTTGCCCCAGATAAGGATAATCGAGCGTTTGCCCACAGGCTACGCTCCCACTATCAGTCACGATGACGCTCGTTAGTCCGCTCTGGTATGACGTAGTGCCAATGCGAGTAGTGTAACGCCCGTTGAAATAGGTCTGTGCTTGACTAGGTACTGTAAAAACCAACAGTGCCCCAATAATAGTCAGTAAACGAAGCATGGTGCTAAAAACAAAGTGGGTGGCTGGGAAAACTCCCCCCTCACCGCAGCAGCTTATAGGTTGTCGTGCGGCCTTGGCGGCTGGTGAGGCGCAGCAGGTACAGGCCGCTGGGGTGGCGGCTCAAATCCAGCGCGTTCTCCCCCGCCCGCACGGCGCCGTGGGCCACTTCCCGGCCCAATGCATCGGCCACGGTGTACGTGGTGGCGCCGGGCGCTTGCAGCGTGAAGCGGCCATCCGGGGCGGGGTTGGGCCAGACGGCTACTGGCGGCGCGGCGGCCTCATCGGGGGGCAGGCCCACTTGCGGGCGCGGGCAAACCCGCGTGGGTGGGGTGCCCCCGGCCTGTAAGTAGCCCGCTGAGTCGAGCTTGAAGGCCCAGCCGTCGGCGCTGCCCGTGTCGGGCGCGTGCGGAATGAGAAAGCCACAGCCCACGAAACCGCCATCCGGCGTGGGCCGCAAATCGCGGGGATAATTCTCCGAAAAGCCTCCCGTGAGCTGGCGGTACGTGCGGTACCAGACGCTGTCGCCGTCGGCGCACACTTTCAGAATATAGCCCACCGGAAAGCCGTTGCCTAGCGGTCTGGCATTGGTCGTGTCGCCCATGCCCCCGGCCGTTACCAGCGACCCGTCGGCCAGCTCGTGCAGGGCGAAGACCTGCGTCCCGTACAGGGGCGGGCCGTAGAGCCGCTGCGAGCGGGTACTGCCGTCCAGCGGGTTGAGCTTATAGAGCGCCGTGCGCATCTGCACGTACCCGTTGACGACGCCCACCGTCAGCCCCATCCCCACCAGATACGTGCCGTCGGCGAGCACCGTGACGTGGGCGTTGCCATCGTAGTAAGGACCGCCGAACACGCGTCGCCACTGCTCCCGCCCCAATGAATCGACTTTGAGCACCAACGCGTCGTAGTTGGAAAAGCCGCCCGTGTAGCGCACGCTCCCGCCCAGCAGAAAGCCTCCGTCGGGGGTAGCGGCCACGGTGGTAGCGTCGTCTGAGAAAGCGGCGTGGTAGGTGTGCTCCCAGAGCTTGTTGCCCGCCGTGTCGGTGCGGATGAGCAGCACATCGCCGTCGTAGGGATTGATAGCCATCTGCGCCGTGCCCACCAGTGCGTAGCCCCGGCCGGGCAGGTAGCAGCCGTTGTAAAAAATGCGATTGATCTGGGGGCCGTAGGTTTTCGTCCAGAGCGTGTCGCCCGCCGCCGTGAAGCGCCAGAGCATCGGGTAGTTGTCGCCGGTAGCCGCGTTGCGCGTGGCAGACGAGGCGTAGCCGCCATCGGGCAGCGTCAGTAGGCTAGTGCGAAAATTCGAGGCGTAGTAGTCGCCGGTCTGGCCGAAGTAGCGGGCGCGGCGCTGGCGGCCGTCGGGGTTGAGCCAGCGCAGCACGAGGGAATTGGTCGGAGATGCGGGATAGTTACTTGATTGCCCAATGCTTACATATCCCGAATCGGTGGACACGATGCTCGTTAGGCTTGACTGATAGGGCGAGCCGGGGTTAGCGTAGCGATTGTTGAAATATTGTGCTTGCGCCACCAGTGTGGTCAGCCAGTACAGAAGAGTGAGGCTTACGAAGCGTGATAGAGGTTTCATGGGAAGGAAGAAAAAAAAACTCGGCGGCAGAGAGAAATGGTTTCTCTCTGCCGCCGAGTCGATTATCCGTCAGTTTATGGCCGCTTGACGAGGGTGCCCGCCATCACCCGCTCGCCTTCGGCCGAGTAGGTGTAATAATACAACCCCGGCAACAACCCGCGCAGGTTGAACGCAGCGGCTTGGCTTGAGGCGTTCAGCTCCACCACGCGGCAGCGCTTACCAAACTGGTCGTGCAGCTCGATTTGCCCCGTTGCCGCCCCGTGGGGTAGCGTATACGTCAGCGTCACCACGTCGTCGGCGGGGTTAGGGTACAGGGCCAAAGTAGCCCCGCGCTCCACCGCCGTCGATTTAGACGCAGCAGGAGCTGCGGTCGTACGGAAGGCGTCATAGCTGATTTCCGGCGCGCCTTCAAACCACGGCCGGAATTTATATCCCAAATAACGGCCCAGCGTGGCCTGCCCTGCCACGTAGCCCCACGTGGTGGTGTCGTTGGCAATCTGCCACAGCCGTTTCCGCAAGGTGCTGTCGGCTTTGAGGGTGACGACGATGGCACTATCCGAACCCAGCGGCGCCAACAGCTCGCGCACTTCGTCGAAATACGTGGCGGTGGGGGTAGTGCGGGCCTGAGTATCGGCCCCAACCGCGTGTCGGCGATGCTTGGGGAGACGCGGCGCAGCCGTTCGGTTGGCGGCCTGATAGTTACCCGCTACTTCCAGCGCCAGCAACTGCTCTTCATAGCCCGGCTCGTTCAAGGCCCGCAGCATATCGACTGCTGCATTCACTCCTCCACCGCACGTAGCCAATTGGCGCCGGAGCATTTCATCAATTACCTCCGCCCGAGCACCGGGGTCGGTGAAAGTTGACGTACCGAGTAAAGCACTCAAATCACTATCTGTTGCTTGCTCGAAAGCGGTTTGTGTGGGGCAATCGCTTGGCTTGTTGAAGAATGCCTGACACTGAGTTAATGCCAATGCAGCATTAATACAGTTGGGCGTCGTAACAGTGCCACCGAAGTGGTTATACTGCAACTGCGTGATATTAATCCCGCTTATCATTATTTCCTTCGCCGTGCCGCACGTATGACTAAACTGGTTAGATGCTGGCGGATTGTAAGGGCCCAAGCACGTTCCCTGCGGATTCCGCAACACATCACGGGCAGGTTGCATGGGATAATCCGGTGCACCTACCAACACTTCAATATCGGCGCGGTTGAGCACCCCGGTGAATTCGTTGCACCGGAGCGCCAACTTGCTGTTGCCCCGCTGCACATACATCCCCGATGCCATCTGATGGAAGGAGTTGCCATTGATCACATTGTACCGCGAATTGGTGGCGCCATCGGAAAGCGTTACCAGCAAGCCGCGGGCACTATTACTCCCTCCCAAGTCCGTACCGGCAACGGCGGCAGCCGTAAAACGGTTGTTGCGCACGGCGTAGCCGTAGGAGTTGTAAAGGCTCAAGCCGTAGGGATACCCATCGGTGGCGCGGCCGATGGTTATGTCGTTATCCGCCAACAAGGAGCTGGCCACGCCCGTCAGGCTGATTCCGCCCAAACACCCCTCAAACAAGCCGTGTTTGATGCTCGTCATATAAGCCATCGACGTATTGGAAGCAAGTACGCCGTTGTAGAGCCGCCGGAACGTGCTACGCACGGGTCCGCCGGTAGCCGGAACGTAGTCCTGGATCGTGATGGTCGAATTACTCGCGTAAATTCCCGTTCCGCGCTGGTTCGTCGGCACCACCGCGAAAACGTCCGTCGTGCCGTCGGGCACCGTCGTGCCGTCGCCCACCAGCTCGAACGTGCAGCCCATCACCTGAACGCCCTGCGTGGTAAATATTTTCAGTCCCACTTGGCTCGGGAGCCGCACGTTGGCCGGGGTGGCCGTCGGCGCCGTTATGTAGAGCGGGTCGGCCAACACGGCATCGGCGCGGAAGATGCAATGAGTGAACGAGCTGCTGTTACAGGCATTAGCTGCGGGGGCCGTAGCCGTCCGGCCGTAGGTCTGTAGGTTCACGCCGTTGAAGCAGTTGCGGAACAGCGTGTTGGTGGCCGTCACCAAACCGCCGCCGTCGTTGAGGGCGGGGGCGGGCAGGCCGCTGGCGCTGTAGTTCATCCGCCCCGCCAACACGCCCACGTGGGCTTTTTCGATGGTACAACCGGAGAGTTCGATGACCGGCTGCTCGGCTGGCGTCTGGGCCTTGGTTGGCACCCCTTTGAGCACGATACCGTCCCACATCGCGCCGGGAGTACCGCAGGCGGCGTCGTTGAGCACGGTCAGGTGCGCGCCGTCGCGGATGACGAGCTTGCCGCCCGGCTCCACCACAATCCGCGTCGGGTTGAGCGGGTTGGCTTTGGGAGTGGTGGGAAGTTGGTAGGTGCGCGTATCGGCGAACTCGATGAACGCGCCGGGGCCGCTGATGGTCAGCACGCCGCCGTTTTTCACCGTCACGGTGCCGCGGATGCGGCGGGCGGTGGTCCAGTTGTTGGCTGGTAAGGCGTTGTTGGCGGCCACCACATCGAAACCGTTGGCGAGGTTTAAGCACGGTTGACGCAGCTTCACGAGCACGGCGTCGTCGTGATTAGTCTGAGTACCAACCGGCACGGCCAGATCGACGGTATTGTCGCCGCCGAGCAGGTAGCTGCCATCCGCCGTGAGGGCCAGGCCAAAAGCGCAGGCTTCATTATCGGCGCCCACGTAATGGGGGCTATTGGCGAAGCTGCTCCCCCATTCGGCCGTACCCGTGGCGCTGACTTTATGAAGCTGAAAATCGTAGGGCGACCCAGTAACCGAACCGGGCGCCTGAGCGGCGAGAACGGCATAGCCGCCATCAGGGGTGGGCGCCACGTTGGGCCACCACTCGCGGCTGCGCGCCGTTGTGAGGAACAGGTCCGTGAACGACGGCGGGGTGGTGGTGGCGGTCGGGGTGAAGCGGCGCAGGTAGAGATCGCCCGCTATCAGACTATTACAAGACGTGCGGTTAAACACTTGCGCGACGGCCACTTGCCCGGTGGGCGACTGCTCGATATCGCCCGAGTAGTTAGGAATGACGGTTGGACTAACACACGAGGCGCTATACTGCGGCGCCGGAATATCAGCCGCTGTCTGGTGGTGCCACCAGCGCGGGGTTCCGTCAGGGGCCAACTCGCCCAACAGCGGGCAGTAAGCGGCCGGACCGCTGGAAAAGAACTCCAGACCACTGTAGACGAAGCCAACTACGGGGCTTACCCCGGGCGTGGCGGCACCGGTAGGCGCATACGCGGCCCGCGTGGCACTCGGGCGCTGGTCGGTGCCGGTGGCGTACAAGGGGCGTACGATACCGTTGGGCGCGCCACTCAGAGCGGAAGTAGCGACTCGGTCGGTATAGAGTTTATCCCAAATCCGAGTCATCGTGGCCGACAAGCGGGCCACGTAAGGGTGATACTCCGGGTTAACGGTCGTATTGGCGCCCATTCCACCGATAACATACCCATCCCCGACCAGTTGCCCGGCGGCATCATACGTGAATACCTCCCGGATCGAGAACGGTTGCATCGGCGTCGTCACGGCGCTTGGCACCGTCGTCGTCAGCGAGCCAAAACTCAGGTATTGACGGGAGAGCAGGGCGCCGAAACGGTCTACTTTCACCACCTGAATTTGGCGATTAACGACGGTCGTTGAGGTCGAAATGCTTTCGTAACCGACCGCTACGTACCCACTGCCGTCCTGGCACTCGACGACCTCGCGGAAGTTGCCGATCCGCGACGAGTCGCTCAGTGGGTAAATGTGCGCCCACTCGATCACCCCTGCCGCCGAGTGCTTGACCATCAGAGGGGTAAAGCGTAAAGTGGCGCAGGTAGCGGTAATAGTGGCCGAGCTGTAGCCGACACTGATACTGCCCCCATCCTTGGTCGGGGTCACGCCGTAATACCAATCGTGGATGGGACGCGTACCGGCCACCGAGTTACACACATAGGTGTAAGAGCGGTCATAGGCATCATTCCAGACCGGCGCTGGCGGCGCGCTGTACTGCGCCCACGCCACACGCGGCATCAGGCTACCAAACATCAGCAACAGCCCCCAAAGGGCGGCTACCGAGCCACCCCGAATAGCACGAAGCCGGGGGGGGGGCAGTATTTTTCAAAGAAAATAAAGAAGAATTTTTCATCCGCATGAAAAGGGGTTAAGGTGACAATGGGCACGCGGAGAGTCGAAAATGCTTAAAACAACGAGTTGGTATAGAGAGGGGGAAAGCACCCCGGCACGGGCCGGTTTGCACACTTGACGGCCGAAGGTAGGGGAATAGTTGCTGACGGCAAAAAGAATTTTTTTGATTTTAGAAATTTGACTTTTATGTGCTACCTTGAGCGCCTTTTTTTCAGCGCAATGTCCCCAAATCGAGCCTCATAGCGCAATCAGGCGCATTCATCACCCGAAGCCGGGGCGGTTCTTTGCTTGAAAAAATCTGGCTCGGTCAGTAAACGGGTGCCTTGTGCTTCCGCCTGCAAGCAAACCGGCCGGTCAGCGTCGCCGTGTTTCCACGAGGCAGACGCTGACCGGCCGATAAGATGGGCGAGGATGGGCAAACGGGCGGGCACAAGGCCCAGCCCCTACTTGGCGGGCGGGTATTTCGCGAGAATACCGGCCACGATTTCCTGAATCGCGGCTTCGCTGACGGCGCCGGGGTCTACTACGGATTCGCCGACGCCGCGCCAGATAAGCTCATTGGCTTTGGCGTCGACAAAATCGATTAAAATGGTGCCGACGCGGTATTGCGTGGTGTTGAAATAACCCGGCCCGAAACGGTTGAAGCCGTAATTGTAGCGGTAGCCGTACCAGTAAGAATACCCGTAGCCGAAACCGGGCGCGAAGGCGGTCGTCGGGTCGGCGCGCTGCTCGGTCTTGACGGTGATGTCGTAGGCGATTTTCAGGTCTGGGTTGGTGGCGGTGCGGGTGAAGCCTTTGCGCGTCAGCTCGGCTTCGAGGGCAGTGCGGAGACGGCGGTCGGCGAAGGTGTCGTAGGTGCCGGTTTTATCGCGCTCGCCGGTGGGCTGGTCCTGGAACCAGTCGTAGGTGCGGTACTGCTGGAAATTGGTGCTTTTATCGTAGTCCGTCGAGACGCTCACGCGTTGGGTGGTGGTGCAGGCGCTCAGCCCGATCAGAAAAGGTGTAATCAGCAGCCACAGCAGCCGTTGCCACACAGCGGACGAGCGAGCGGCAGGGCGCCTAGCGGCGTTTTCAGATTCAAGGAAAGGCATCATCGGAAGGAAGCAGGAATATCGAGTGGAAGGAAAAGCCCGTCGCGTTGCGCCACGGGCCGAGCGCGCGCACGACGCACGCGCCGCGTAGCCTTACGCATACAGCCGCCCGTGGGGTTGTGCCCCGACGGCGGCACCCCCGCGCCGCAACAGAATCGGCCCGGAACCCAACACTCCACCAAATCTGCCCGTAAGACCTCCGCCGCCGTGCTTGCGCGGCGCCTTACATTGCATTGTTCCCGCATCACCATTTTGTTTTTCCTCCGATGAGTACCCCCACTGAAGATGCCCTGCGCTTGGTTCCGCAGGATTTGTCGCGCGTTGTCGAGTCGATGATGCACGTATACCAAGGCAACCACGACCACCTCCCCGACCTGCTCAGCCACGCCGGCACCCTGCTCCTGAAGGCTGGGAAGCGCCTGAGCACGGGTCAGCTTTTGGCTATCGGCGGCCTGTTGGCCGTGGGCGCGCTGCTCGTACTGCGTCAGGTAACCGACGATGACAGCAGCGAAGAAGAATCGCAGCCCGGCGGCGCCCGCAACGGCGAGCACCGCGCCGCAAGCCACGACAAGCCGTAATCCGGCTCGGCTCAAGCAGATTTTCGACTATAAAACAAAGGCCCGCCGTGAAGCTTCACGGCGGGCCTTTTTGTTTTATCTCAAGACAAACCAAGCGCTACTAAGCGCCTAAAAACGCGTCCTACCGCTCCGCAGCGGGCTTGACGAGCTTCGGAAATTCGGCCCGAAAATGCTCCACCTTCTTACGCGACACCGACGCGATGTACGGTTGCGACGGATTCAGGCGATAATATCCCTGATGATAATCTTCGGCGGGCCAGAATTTCGTGAGCGGCGTTACCTGCGTCACCACCGGCTCGTCGTACACGTGAGCGGCATCGACGCGCTTAATCGCGGCTTCTACCGTGGCTTTTTCCTGCGGAGTGCGGTAAAAAACGGCCGAGCGGTACTCGTCGCCCACATCCGGCCCTTGGCGGTTGAGCTGCGTAGGGTTGTGCGAGCCGCGCAGAAACACATCCACCAAGGTGGCGTAGCTCACGACGGCGGGGTCGTAATAAATCTGCACAGCTTCGGCGTGACCGGTTTTGCGGCTCGCCACCTGCTCGTACGTCGGGTGGTCGACGGTGCCACCGGCATAGCCCGACACCACAGCGCGCACGCCTTTCACTTCCTCAAAAACCTCTTCCTGCGCCCAAAAACACCCACCAGCGAAGGTGGCAAGCGCGAGGCCTTTCTGGTCGGCAGGCGCCTGACCGGCGGTGGAACGCTTGCCGCCGCCATCCTGCGGAGGCACGGTGCGGGCATAAACCAACGTCAGAATACTACACAAAGCAAGCAGCAATAACAGCGGACGGAATTTCATGGGGGGAGATTAAAACTGAAAATCTGAAGAAAAGAAGCGCCCATCAGCAGTAGCTCTTCTGCCCCGATAGACGCCGGGAGCGGCCTTTCCTTACACGCATTCCTCAAGCAAGCGCGAATTGTGCCTATGACACTTTTCGGGCGGGCGCAATTCCATAACCGCGCCAGTGAGGGTTTTGATTGGGGGAAGGCTCGGGATGCTGCTGTTTGGGCGCTGTTGCGGTGGTTTTTCGTACTGCTTGGCTGTAACCGCGTTTCCATAGCCGCATTGCCGTAACCGCGTTCCCCACCCCGCCCCTTCGGGGCACCCCTCCCCCAAGGGGGCGGGGAGTTCGTTAGAAATGCACAGTAGGGGTGTACGTTAGGCGTGAAAACTCCCCGCCCCGAAGGGCCGGGGTGGAGGGACACGCAGATACAGCCTGCCATGCAAGCCCAACCCCCACAGCCCACTAATTATTAATTACTAATTATTAATTAAATTAGTGTCCGGCGTGCCAGTCATACCCGCGGGCGGCCCAGTAATCGGCGGGGCGTTCGGCGAGGAAGGCGATGGTGCCGATGCGCTTGATTTGCTTCACGCCGTATTTGAGGGCCGTGGCGAGGCGGAGCGGGGCGCCGTGCTGGAGCGTGAGCGGGGCGCCGTTCATCTCGTAGCAGAGGAGGGTTTGGGGGTGAAGGGCGGATTCGATATCCAAGCCGACGAAATATTTTTCATCGGGGGTGACGATGCTGACGAACGGCGCCAAATCAGCCGACGGGGCGGGCGGCGACGGTAAGGGCGTGCCGGAAGCGGTGGCGAGGGGGTAATGCGCCAGAAAATCGCTCAGCCGAACGCCCGCCCACGTCACGATTTGGCTCCAGCCTTCGATGCACTTGAACTCCACGGTCATTTCGGTGCGGGGGAGGGCTTTTATCTCTTCCAGCGTGAATTCGCGCGGGGCGCCGTCGGTTTTATAGCCCGCTATTTTGAGGCGCCAAGTGGCGGGGTCGAAATCAGGTGGGAGGCCGACTTTGCCGTTCGTGCGCAGCTTTTCGGCGCGGCTCTTGGGGAATTCGGTCGCTAGGCGGTCGTGCCGGAAATACGCTGATGTGAGCTTGCTGTTGGCGTCCAGCACCTTCCGCAAACCGCCGGGCAGACCGTCGACGGGATCGGTGTTGATGAGCCAACGCCAGCCGAGGGCACCCGCAATACCCGCCAGACCCAAGCCCAAAAAGGCCCGTCGCGACCGCAAGCGCGCCTGCTGCTCGACTACCGCATCTGATTGGGGTTCCGGGAGCGGGTTTTCGGTTTCTGAAGAAGACGACATGGGGAAGATGTGGAGATGTGGCGGATTATATGCGAGATGTGGCGGCTTATGCGGGCGTATTATCGGCGGTTTCGGTGGGTTTTGGGTTCGGAACCTCTTCGATTTCAAAACCTGCTACCATTGCCCGGAAATTATTCCACCCGGCGCGCACTACTTGGGCGATGTGGACCATAAAAAATAGCACGTAGCCGATAGTGAGCAAGAAATGAATGACGCGTGCCGATTTATATCCCCCGCAAAGGGTGGTGAGCCAGCCGAATTGCACAGGTTTATAAATGGCCAATCCGGTGATGAGCGAGCCGAAACCCATTAGCACCACGGAGGTGTAGGCAATCTGCTGGGCGCCGTTGAATTTCCGAATCGGCGGGTGCTCTTTCCGCAGACCTAAATCGTAGAGCGTGACTTCCCACGCCTCGCGCAGCGAGTGGCGCGTGGGGAGCAGGTAGCGCCATTCGCCCGAAAAGGCAGTGTAGAGGACGTAGCCTAGGCCGTTCAGGAAGAAAACCCACATCAGCACGAAATGCCACGCCATTCCCTTCGCGAGCTGGAAGGGTACGCCGAGGGCTTCGTAGAACGACTTGGGGAAGAACTTGAGGACCGTCGTGTCGCCCCAACCGAGGCGGTACACGTCGTTTGCCCAATAAATCAGCAGGCCGGACCAAATCATCAGGCTCAAAACCGGGAAATTCACCCAGTGAAACCACCGAATAGCAAGCGGGTGCTTTTCAATTATTTTTTTCATCGGAACCAGCTGAGAGCGGCGAAGAACGGGCGGAGATCGAAAGCTACGAGGACAATCCGGAGGAAACAGGAACCATCAATTAACAATCGCTAGCGGCAGCGCGCCGACGCCGACTATTCGGCGCGAGGTGCGCTCCTGCACCAGCACGACGGCCCGAAGATGAGCGATTTGCCAATCGACGGCAAGCTGGAGAGGCACCTTGGCGGCAAACGTACCGCCGGGCGAGATAGTCGCGATAGGGCGGAAAGCGCGTACTACCGAAGGGTGCTGCAAGGTGCGGCCCGCGTTCTCGCCGCGCCGAACGGGCGTCGAGAGGTCCGATTCGGTGAGCGCCAGCCAGACGTCGGTCGGCGGGGTGCCGTCGGGGAGGGCGCCGATTTGGATGCTGACGGTCGCGGGATCGGTGGTGCGCTGGATGTCGACGCGTGTCTGGGGCGCCGCTGCGGCTTCCACGATGGCCTGCGTGAGCTTGGCACGCTGCGAGCCGACCAGCTCGGCGTGGCCCATTACCACGGCTTGCGGCGTATAAGTGCTCGCGCCGAGCGCCGTGGCGTACGTGCGCTGCCGCTCCGTGAGCTGCGCGGTGGAAAAGGGGTCGCGCCAGCCGAGGCGGTTCCAATAATCGACGTGCTCGCCGAGGGCGATTACCTCGATGCCGGGTATCGGCTGGTCGGTTTCGAGCTGCCGCAGCACGGCGTCGGCGGACGGGCAGCTCGAACAGCCTTCCGACGTGAATAGCTCGACGACTACCGGCACCCGCGCCGGGGTGGTCGTGTTGGCGGCGGCAACCGACGACTTGGTGGGGGCCGGGCCAGCGCCGTTCCAGCCGACCACGACCAAGCCGGTCAGGAACAAGCCGATGTAAAGCGGGAAATCGGGGAAACGTGGCATACCGAGTGGCCTCATAAACGGAGGGCACCCCGATGGACGAATCAATGGCTTTTGCCTTACAGGATTGGTGGAAAAGATTGTGGGGGTGTGAGTGGTGAGCCTGAGCGGCGAGACCGCCACGCACAGCCCGGGGTAGATTTCTGCGAAATCAACCCCGGGCTTTGGGAAAGAACCCCTTCAGGGTTCCGGCGGCGCGGAAAGCCGTGCGGCCGAACGACTTTTGTACGGTGCTCGTGTAAGGAAGCCCGGCTGGGCACGTCAATCACCCTTGAACTACTGCCTTAGATGGCCTCATCGATTTCCGATTCTGCCTTTTTATCCGCGGGGGAGGCGCCGGAGCCTGCGCAGTGGCTGCCGCGTTACGGCGATGAGCTGTACCGCTTTGCGCTGAGCCGGGTCAGCGATTCGGACACGGCTGAGGAGCTGGTGCAAACCACGCTGCTCAACGCGCTCGATGGGTTGGCGAAGTTCCGGGGCGAGGCGTCGGAGCGGACGTGGCTCTTCACGATTCTGCGGCGTAACATTATCGACCATTACCGCCGGGAAGCGCGGCACCCGACCCAATCCCTTGACGCGCTGACGCCCGATGGCCCGACGGAAGCCACGTTTTTCGAACCAGAAAATGGGCATTGGCGCGATGCCCACTACCCCGAAGGCTGGCAAACCGCCGATGCCGCGCTGGAACAGGCCGACGCCCGCGAAGCCCTGCGCCACTGCCAAGAGCGGTTACCGGCGCAGCATAAGGCGGTTTTCACGCTGCGGTTTGTCGAGGAATTGCCCGCCGAAACTATTTGTCAGGAATTGGGAGTTTCGGCGGCTAATTATTGGGTGATTATTCACCGGGCGAAGCTGCAATTGCGGCGCTGTCTGGAGAAATTCGGTCTTGGTCGGGCTGGTTAATAAATAATTTTTGCGTTCGCTGTTCCGCTTCTCTCCTATTGTTCCCGGTTGTTATGGCTCTGAAAATTTCCCTCTCCTGTCAGGAAGCGACGCTGCTCGTCGAGGAGCGCGCTGATGCGCCGTTGCCGTTGAAGGCGGCGGTGGCGCTGACGGTACATCTGTTGTATTGTCCGTACTGCAAGCGGTACGCGGCGCAATCGTCGATGGTGGCGCAGCTGGCGCTTTTCGCGGGTCAGCACACGGCGGGTAACGCCGAGATTACATTGCCCGGCGCGGCGCGGACGCGCATTCAGCAGCGGCTCGATGCGGCGCAGGGCGGCGGTGGCAAACCCGTGCCGGGCGGCGTGTAAGGAACGTGTAAGGTTGAGGGCGGTGGGGCGTCTTCCGGGGAAGTAGCGCGTATTCGGCGCTTGGCTTTACGTCCTCTTTCCCCACTCGGCTTGCCTGATTTCGCCCCGATGATACCTTCCCCGATTACCCGTTGGTTGACGGCCTTTTTCGTGCTCTTCGTGCTCGGCTTGCTGCAAAGCGCGGGTTCGGCGCGGGCGCAGGCGGTGTCGCAAGTGGTGTTGGTCGAGCATTTCACCAACACGCGGTGTAGCATCTGCTTCAACCGAAACCCCGGCTTTTACGCCAATCTGCGGCAGCAGCCGACGGGGACGCTGCACATTGCCTATCACCCCAGCTCGCCGTATCGGCTCTGCCAATTCAGTCAGCAGAACCCCACCGAGAACGATGCGCGGACCAATTTTTACGGCATTTACGGCAGCACGCCGCGCTTAGTCGTGAACGGGCAAGTGATTCCGTCGGGGCAGAATTACGCTGATCCGGCGGTGTTTGCGCCCGCGCAGGGGCAGGTTTCGCCGTTGGCGGTGCAGGTGGCCCTGACGCGGCTCGGCGCTGATTCCCTCGCCGCTACCGTCGAGATTCGGACGGTGGCCGCGCACACGCTCACGGGCACCACGCTCTACGTGGCGCTCGCCGAAGACACCGTTTTTTATGCGGCCCCGAACGGCGAAACCCGCCACTATGATGTGTTCCGTCAGGCGTTCACGGGCGCGGCGCCGCTGGCGTTCGTACCGGCACCCGTGGGGAGCGCCGTGACGGTGCGGCGCACGGTGGCCGTGCGGCCCGATTGGGCAGTGCCGCGCCTCTACGCCCTCGCGATGGTGCAGCAGCCCGGGGGCCGGATGGTGCAAGCGGGCGCGTCGGCGGTGCTCGGGACAACGCCGCTCGGCCTGACGGCTTCGATTGAAACCCTCACTTCCGCCGCCGAAATCTATCCGAATCCCGCGCATCATCTTCTGACCATTCGGCGGGCGAATGGGTCGCTACCCGCCACCGCCACCCTACTCGACGGTTTGGGCCGGGCCATCCGGCAGTGGCCGTTGTCGGGCGCCGACGAGCAGGTCTCGCTCAGCGGCGTGGTGCCGGGCACGTATGTCGTGCGGATTCAGGCGGGCGGCGGTGTGGTGGAGCACCGCCGGATTGGGGTGCAGTGAGGTTGAGAGAAGAAGCGAGTTGCGGGTAATCGACGGGGAGATTGCGCGTCCCCGTTAGGGGACACCGTTTGGTAGCCGGGGGCAGCGCCCCCGGTCCAACGCAAACCCACGATTCGGGGCGTCCCCGTCAGGGGACACCGTTCGGTAGCCGCGTTCCAATTCGCCGTCAACGGGCGTAATACCGAACGGTATCCCCTGACGGGGACAACCATTCTTTATCGCTGCTTTTCCCGGGGGCGTGCCCCCCGGCAACCGACCGGTGTCCCCTGACGGGGACGCCCCATTGATCACAACGGCGACGCCCGATTAATCCCAACAAGCCGCACCTTGGGTTGATTGGCCTCGCCCCTACCCCACCGCATCAGGCACAAAAAAACCCGCTATCAGCGGGCTTCTTTGCCTGATTATGAGAAAAACCTTCTTCTCCATCTTTTTCGACATTCAATTCAGCTCGCCACGGAGGCGGCGGGCGGCGGTTTGGGTGCCGCTTGCCACGCAGGCAGTGAGGGGTTCGGATTGGAGCCACGCCGTCAGGAAGCCGGCCCAATAGGCGTCGCCGGCGCCAGTTACGTCGTGGATGGGGGTGCTGATGGGTTCGGCGGGGTGGTGCTGCCACGGGGTTTCGGCGCTGCGGAACCAGACGCCGTCGGCGCCGCAGGTGAGGCAGATGGCGCGGGGCGCTACCAGCTCGGCGTCGAGGAAGGCGCGGGCATCGGCTACCGTGATGACGGGTTGCTGGGTGAAGCGCGCCACGTCATCGAGGCTGATTTTGAGGAGCGGCTGATAGCTGACGAGCTGTGCCCAAACGGCGCGCGCATTGTCGTGGCGGCGCCAGATGGGGGCGGCATAATTCCAATCCACGGACACGGCGCGACCGTGCGAGGCGGCGGCGGCGAGGGCCGTCAGAATCCGCTGCTGCGCGGGCTGCCGACTGAGCGCAAACGCCGTGGTATGGACTACTTCGGCGCCGATGACGAGGGCAGGATCAGGGGCGGGCAGGTGCCGGTCGGCGCTGCGGTAGGGGATGAAGGAGGGCGTCGTTTGGCTGCGACCTACTACTACTACGGACGTGGCACGGTCGGGGAGGCGGGTGATGTGGGTGGTATCAAGACCAGCCGTGGCGAAAGCATCGAGGAGAAAATCACCAAAGCCATCCTGCCCGACCGCCGCCACTAGCTGCGCCCGACCGCCGCACGCCTGCACGAACCGGCACAGATTGGCGGGGCTACCCCCGGGCACGGCCCGCAAAGTGGAGGCTTGGGAGAGGTCGCCGACGAAATCGGTCGTCAATAAATCAATCAGAGCTTCGCCGATGGCGAGTAAGGACGCGGGGGAAGTGGGCAGGCGGCTCATAGAAGGGGAATCGGGGGGAGAGGAGGAAGCGATGAGCAGGAGCAGGAGCAGGAGCAGGAGCAGGAGCAGCAGAGAAGGAAGCGAGCAGCGGCGGGCGCTACGGAATCACCAGAAAACGCCCTTCCGAAGCGGCCGTCGCGAGGAGCAGGCCGGCGGCGCTCCACGTACAGCGGCGCACGCCGAGCGGCGCTTGCGTGAGGCCGTGGTGCAGCTCGTAAAAGCCCCAATCGGCAGAATCAGAGGCAGATTCAGAGGCAAAATCAGCGGTGGAATCAGGAGCAGAGTCAGAATCAGAATCAGTAAACGAATCGAGCATATTGGCGACCAATAACCGCTGACTCAGCGCGGCTACGGCCGGGGCGGTGGGCCGCCGAACCGCCAGCGCTGCCGCCAGCCAGCCGTTCCAGACGGGCCACGCGCCGCCGTTGTGGAACTCGTGGGGGAAGTTGCGGAACTCGTAGGCGTAGTTCTCGGCCAAATCAGCCGCCAAACCGGCGAGCACACCGCCGCTTTCCCGCGCATCGAGGACGGGCGCGAACGCTGGTAGCAGCCCCGGCGTGGCGGCAAGCCGGGCGTCCAAATCGGCCAAAACCGCCGCTTGCTGCGCGGCGGAGCCGACGTTGAGCAGAATGGCGAAGGCGGTGGCCGCCAAATCGAACAGCCCGTACGCCCGCGATGGGTTGAAGCCCGCCAGCCAGTGCCCCGTGGGCGCGTCCGCAAGCTGCCGCGCCAGTGCCGGGGAGTAGACGGAGGGGCAGGGTTCAGCAGGCGCGGGGTTCCAGAAATTGACCTCGATGGACTGCCGGATGGCGGTGGCTTTGGCGCGCCACGCGGGCTCGTCGTACCAGCCAGCGGCCAGCTCCAAGGCCCAAACGCGGAGCAATTGGTCGTAGAGGAGGTAGCCGTGGAGGGCGTATTCGTCGGCCCAATCGCCCGATTGCGGGACGTACATCAAGTGCTTCCCATTGAACTCCCACGCGTCCATCACGGCCAACGCCCGCCGGACCTGCGGCGCCAGCGCCTGCGCCAGCCCCGCGCCGTCGGGGGCCAGATGGGCGTACTGCATCAGCCCAATCACGGCCCAGCTCACGTTATCGACCCGGCCGCACGCCCCGCCGTAGGAGGCCTGCCCGGTCGCGGGGTCCACGTTCGAGGGGAAAAAACCCGCCGCGTGCTGATGTCCGTAGAGCGTGACCAACGTCTCGCGGAAGGTGGCCGTCAGCGCCGGTTCTTCGGGGTAGAGCAGCGCGGCGAGGCCGGTAATCACGCCGTCGCGCGCCCAAACCCGCCGGTAATTGGCGACCGCATCCGGCGTCGCCACAAACCCAAACGGGGTGCGGGCGGCAGAAAGAAGCTCAATAGCTGGGCGCATAACGACGAAGGAATCGGCGGAGAAAAGTCGTTGGGAGACTCTTTTCGATGGAAAAACATCTCTTCAAGGAAGCCTTATAACTGGTTCCCTAGTTATGGGCAACTGGTCTACCAGTTATGGGCAACTGGTCTACCAGTTATGGGCAACTGGTCTACCAGTTATGGGCAACTGGTCTACCAGTTATGGGCAACTGGTTCACCTGTTATGGGCAACTGGTCTACCTGTTATGGGCAACTGGTCCACCAGTTATGGGCAACTGGTCTACCAGTTATGGGCAACTGGTTCACCAGTTATGGGCAACTGGTCTACCTGTTAGGGGCAACTGGTCTACCTGTTAGGGGCAACTGGTCTACCTGTTAGGGGCAACTGGTCTACCTGTTAGGGGCAA
>JANNMJ010000198.1:0-6051 GCA_031397815.1 Hymenobacteraceae bacterium | reverse complement strand
CCCTCTTTTCGTCGGCCGACGCCTCCGGCACCACTTACCGCTTGCAGAACGACGCCGAGACGTATAACGTCGGACTACCGGCGGCGGCGCTCGGGCTGCCCGTGGTGGAAGTGCGCTGGATTTACCACGCCATCGGCGGTGGCACCGGCTCGCGTCCGGAGCTGGGCGTCGATAACATCGCCGTTCAGGCCACCCTCTCGCCGAATGGCTTGCGGGCCGAAAACGCCAACGCGCCTCGGCTGCGCGTGTGGCCGGTCCCGGCGGATGCGGCCAATCCGGCTACGGTCGAGCTGACGCTTACTCAGCCCCTCCGCACGCCGGTGGAATTGCTGACCCTGCTCGGGCAGCGCGTGGCTACGCTGACGACTGCAACACTGCCTATCGGTACGCATCGGTTGGCATTGCCGGTGGGTTTGCCGGTTGGGGTGTACCGTGTTCGGGCTGACGGGGCGAGTGTGGGGGTGGTGGTGGAGTAGGTGTTTTTTGGGAAGTTTTGGGGAATGTGGCGGGGATGATAAAGGTGGGTTCACACCGCGCAAGCCCGGGGTAGATTTCGTTGAAATCAACCCCGGGCTTCTGTTATAAAACCCCTTCGGGGTATCTGGTATGCGTTCAAATCAATCCGCCCCGCCCCGCCCAAGAAGCTGGCGCGCGTTTGGGTCGACCGAAGGTCGAACTAACGCGTGTCTATTCGGGGAGTGCGTCTGTGACGCACCGTCGCGGAACGCGACGCACTACGGCGTTATGGCTACCTCAAACAAGACGCGCCAATCCTACGCGAGTGGTTCGCTGACGCGAACGCGCGTCACAGACGCGCCACCCGGCTAGACACGCGTTAGGTCTCCCTACGGTCGCCCCAAACGCGCGCCAGCTTTTTGACTACACGTCTCCCTTTGGTCGACCTAAACGCGCGCCAGCTTTTTAACTACAGGTCTCCCTACGGTCGACCTAAACGCGCGCCAGCTTTTTAGGTAAACTCTCACCCCTCCTCCCCCAAATCCAAAGAAGATTTAACGATACCATAACCCCACGGGAAGCTTGCCGCAACACCACTGCGAGTGCTTTGCACCTGCCAAAGGCAGACAGGTTGGTAAGCCCTGCTCAGGCATAACAAAGCCCTCGCTTTCATCATCTTATCAGTCCCCCCCCTCCCCCCAAATGCGAGTTCATTTTACCCGCTGGCTTCTGGCTTTTGCACTGCCTTTGGGCGTGCTGGCGCCGGAACGCGCATCCGCCCAAAACACCCTGTTGCAACAGGACTTTACCGGCCAGATTGTGCCGCAGTACCTGAGCGGCAGCACCGGCAGCACCAACAACAACCGGATGCCGGTCATCTTCCGCGCCACCCTTTCCGGGCTGACGCCGGGTACGACGTACCGCTACATCGTGCAGGCCGGGATTTCGAGCGATTTGAGCGGCACCAACTCCGGCGCCGGTAACCCCTTGTTCCTGCGCGAAAACGATACGTACTTCACCTCCAGCAGCCCGAACCTCGCGGTGGCTGGTACACTCGGCACTACTTACGATACGCTCGTAGCGAACAGCAACGGCCAGCGGACGCGCTACTTCGGCTTCGTGCCGACGGGTAACTCGCGGTTCAACGCCGGTAACTCCATCATCCCGACCATCACGTATCACGATAACGCCTCACCACCCACCGGCACCGGCGCTACCGTGCTGACGGTGCGGCGCCGGGCGCTGAACCTCGGCATCACGTCCATCGTGCTCGGCACGACGGCCACGGCCACGGCGGGCTCGTACCTGCGCGGCGCTTCGTCGGCGACGGCTAAGCATGTGGTGTTCGTTTATGACAACACCGCCGGGACCGGCCGCCCTCTGAGCGGGTCCGTGGTAGAGAGCATCGGCACGGCCCTCGGCACTGGGTTGGTGACGGGGTATGCCACCACGGCGGGCGCGTACAATACGGTCATCCCGAACGTGAATGCCAACGGGGTGCGCTACATCGAAGTCCGCAACCAACTCACCAACGTCGTGAGCGGCTGCGCGCAGGATGCCGATGGCGTCTGGACGTCGGGTGCCAATACGGTCAGCCCGATTACCGGCACTACGGCCATCGCCATCACTTCCGCCGATGCGCCGCTGAGCACTTGCGGCGGCGGACCGAACCCGACGCCCGTTCTCACGAGCATCTCCCCCACCACGGCCGTAGCTGGTTCGGGCGCGTTTACGCTGACCCTGAACGGCTCGGGCTTTTATAGCGGCTCAGTGGTGAAATGGAACAACTCGAACCGCGTCACCACTTTCGTGAACGCCGGTCAATTGACGGCGGCCATCACGGCGGCCGATGTTGCGTCGGCCAGCACGGCGAACGTGACGGTGTTCAACGCAGCCCCCGGCGGCGGCACTTCGAGCGGTCAGACGTTCACGGTAACCGCCTCTATCACGCCAACGATCACCATCACCGGGTCAGCGCCTAGCCCGTTCAGCACGGCGGATGGTACGCCGTCGGCGGTGCAATCGTATCAGGTGGCGGCTTCTTCTCTGACGACCGATGTGACCATTGTGGCACCGACCGGCTTCGAGGTTTCGGAATCGTCGGGTTCGGGCTTCGCGAGCAGCATCGTGCTGGCGGAATCGGATGTTGAAAGTGGTCCTACGGATGTGTACGTGCGGTTCAACCCCGCTGCCGCTGGCAGTGCCGGTGGTTCCATCACGCACAACGCCTCGGGCGCTACCCAGCAAACGGTGCCCGTGACGGGCTTCGCCATCAGCGCTCAGCCGACGACTAAGTCGACGGTGAGCTTCGGCGCTACTACGCAGACGTCGCTGGTGGTCAATTTCAGCGGCGGCAACGGGCAGAAGCGGCTGGTGCTGGCGCGCGAAGGCTTCGCGACCAACTTCACCCCCGTGGATGGCACGCTCTACACCGCCAACGCCTCGTTCGGCGCGGGCACCGGCCTCGGCACCGGCCTCGATAACTACGTGGTGTACAGCAGCACCGGCAATACCGTAACGGTAACCGGCCTGACCGGCGGCACGCAGTACTTTTTCAGCGTGTACGAGTTCAACGACGACAACCTCGTCAACACCGCGAACTACCTCACGACGGCGCCCGTCGCGAGCAACAACACCACCACCAGCCCGGCGCCGGCCGTGACCTATACGTGGGACGTGGCGAGCGGCAACTGGACGACGCCAACGTCGTGGTCGCCGGCCCGCACGACGGCCCTCGCGAGCGATATCCTCGTCTTCGACGGCACGCAAACGCCCGCCGTCGTCGCGACGATGGACTTTACCCCGATTGGCAAGAGCAACACCCCTGCCGCCAACGGCGTGAAAGTCGGTCAGCTCAAATTCATCAACGGCGTGAACGCCCGCTTCACGACCGCCGACGACCGCGTCATCAACATCGACGGCGCGCAGGCCGGGACCGACTTCCTCATCGATGCCGCTTCCCGCCTGACCATCGAGAACACCGTCACCCAAAAGGGCCTGTACATCTACATCACGCCGGGCGAAACGGGTTCGGTGCTCGGTCAGGTCGTCTTGGATGGTACGGTCGCAACGGCGTCGGGTGCCACTAGCAAGCTCTTGGCCTCGAACACTGGTTCGGGTCTGCCCGCCGATGGCGCGCTCGTGTTCGGTAACGGCGCGGTGCTCTTGCAGGGCCGCAACTTCTCGGGCAACGTCTTCTCCGACCAAGCCATCCACCTCAACTCGGTGGTGTTCCAGAATGGCGCGACGTTGCGGCAGCAGGGCGGTTCGAACGCTTTCGGCCAGAGCCAGCCGAATTCATCGGTGCAGTTTCAGGCCGGTTCTACTTACTCGTATGAGCAGTGGAACGCGTCGCCGGCAGGTTCGGGCCGTACCTACGCCAACCTCACCATCGACATTGCAACTCCTCCAGGCGGCTCCACGGCCGCTCCGACCCTGACGGGCGGCAGCGCCTTCAAAGTGCTCGGCGACCTGCGAATTCTGAACGCCACGAGCGCCGCTTTCGGCACCTCGCCAATGGAAGTGACCGGTAACATCGAAGTCAATGTTCCGACCACCATTTCCTCCGCTTCGCTCACCTTCAGCGGCACCGGCACCCAAACCCTGACCGGCACGGCCAACCTGACGCTCAGCGCAGCCGCCGTCACGGTAAACTCGACGGTGGAAGCCATGACGGGCAACGTGACGCTCGGCAACACGTCGCAAACGTTCGGCGGCACTGGCTCGCTCACGTTCTTCGACCTGACCACCGGCGGCGCCTCCATCAGCACCACCCTGAACCTGCCCGTGGCGGTGAAGCGGTTGCTGACGCTCAACAACGGCTCGATTGCTTCCGGCGCGAACCGCCTGACGCTCGCTTCGGACGTGACGAACACGGCGATGGTCGTGAACGCGGGCCTCGGCCAAGTGACCGGCACGGCTACCGTCGAGCGGTTCATCAACCCGATCAACAACGCGGGTCTTGGCTACCGTCACCTTTCGTCGCCGGTGCAAGCCACCACGTTTGCCGACCTGCAAACCGCCGGTTTCACGCCGTTCCTCAATCCGGCTTACAACACGATTCCGGCCCCAGCCCTCACGCAGAGCCAGTTCCCGAACATCTTCGGGTACGATGAAACGCGCGGCGGCGCCACCACGAGCAACTTCGTGACCGGCTATTTCTCGCCCCTCGCCCTCACCGACGCGATGGTTTCCGGGCGCGGTTACTCGGTGTACGTGCCCGCTACCGCGAAGCCCGACTTCACCGGCACCCTCACCAACGGCAACGTGACGATGACGGGCCTCACCCGCACCGGCAACTTCACGGGCGCCCAGAAATCGGGCTGGCACCTGCTCGGCAACCCGTACCCGTCGCCTATCGACTGGGATTTGGTGACGATTCCTGCCGGGATGAGCAGCGCCGTGAGCGTTTGGCGCTCCACGGGCGACGGTAACCAAGGCGCCTACACGACCTACACGAACGGCGTCGGCCCGGCCAACTCCGACCGCATCGCGATGGGTCAGGGCTTCTTCGCCCGCGTGACCAGCACTACCGGCCCCGTGAGCTTCACGTTCAACAACGCCGCCCGCGTGACCACCTACGTGAACCCATCGGTGAGCCGCCCGGCTTCGTCTTCGACTCCTTCTCAGGTCGAAACCCGGCCGCTCCTCGCCCTCGCGCTGCGCGGTGCTTCCGCCGCTGCCTCGGCCGCCGATGAGGCGTTCGTTTACTTCCAGAACGGCGCTACGACGGCTATCGACGACCGTTTCGACGCCGAGAAGCCCGGTTTCAACGACGGCATCCCGACGCTCGTCACCCTCACCGCCGCCGCTGAAGGCCTCGCCATCAACGGCCTCGACCTGTCGGCCCTCACCTACTCGCAGGTGCCGATGCTGCTGAAGCTGCCGACCGCCGGAACGTATGTGCTGGAGCCGACGCGCTTCCTCAACTTCAACGGCACCGCCGTGCGCCTCCTCGACCACGTCACGAACACCGCCCACGACCTCTCGACGAACCAGCCGTACACCTTCACGGCTACCACGGCCGGAGAGCTGCGCGGTCGGTTCACCCTCGAATTCGGTCAGCGCGTGACGGGCGTTTCTGCGGATGCCGCCGTTCTCGCCACTATTGGCGTGTGGCCGAACCCGACCGCCGGTCAGCTTCACATCACGCTCCCTGCTAACCTGACCGTCAGCCGCGCCGCCCTCACCGACGCCCTCGGCCGTACCGTGGCCCTGCCGACGCTCCACGCCGGCGCCACCACCGACGTATCGCTCGCCGGGCAGCCGGCCGGCGTGTACGTCCTGCACCTGACCACTTCGGCCGGCGTCGTTACGCGGCGTATCGTGCTCGAATAACCTCTCTCCAACTTAGCCTACCCAGCCGCCCCCCGTCCCTCACCGGACGGGGGGCGGTTTGCGTTTGGGGGGAAGGAATCGGCGCGGGACTCGTCAGATCGAGCGCGGGACTCGTCAGATCGAGCGCGGGACATCTTAGATCACTCGCGGGACATCTTAGATCACCTGCGGGACACCTTAGATCACTCGCGGGACACCTTAGATCACTCGCGGGACACATTAGATCACTCGCGGGACACCTTAGATCACTCGCGGGAG
>JANNMJ010000240.1:0-38833 GCA_031397815.1 Hymenobacteraceae bacterium | reverse complement strand
GCCTAGTCGCGCTTTTGCAGGCGCTTGGCCGCCGCCAAGGCGAAATAGGTGAGCACGCCGTCCGCTCCCGCGCGCTTGAACGCGATCAGCGACTCCATCATCGCGCGCTCGCCGTCGAGCCAGCCTTTTTGGGCGGCGGCTTTAATCATCGCGTACTCACCGCTCACGTTGTAGGCCGTGACGGGGAGCTGCGTGTAATCGCGCACTTCGCGGATGATGTCGAGGTAGGAGAGGGCTGGTTTTACCATCACCATATCGGCGCCTTCGGCTTCGTCGAGGGCGACTTCGCGGAGAGCTTCGCGGCGGTTGGCGGGGTCCATCTGGTACGTCTTCTTGTCGCCGGATTTGGGGGCCGAGTCGAGGGCGTCGCGGAAGGGGTTGTAGAAGGCGGACGCGTACTTGGCGGTGTAGCTCATGATGCTCACGTGCGAGAACGCGTTGCGGTCGAGGACATCGCGGATGAACGCCACGCGGCCGTCCATCATATCGCTCGGCCCGAGGATATCGGCACCGGCGCGGGCTTGCGCGAGGGCCATTTGGCCGAGGATTTCGAGGGTCGCATCGTTGAGAATCTCCCCTGATTCGGCGTCCACGAGGCCATCGTGCCCGTCGGAGGAATACGGGTCCATCGCCACGTCGGTCATCACCACCACATCGGGATAGAGGCGCTTGATTTCGCGGATAGCGTTGAGATACAGACCATCCGGATTGACGCCTTCGCGCGCGAACCGGTCTTTCTTGCTGTCGTGAACGCTCGGAAAAACGTCAAAAACCTTAATCCCCAGCTCGCGGCAAGCGCCAATCTCTTCCAAAAGCCGGTCGAGCGACCAGCGGTAAATCCCCGGCATCGACGCCACTTCCACCGCCTGCCCTTCGCCTTCAATCAGGAAAAGCGGCAGAATGAAATCGTGGACGGTCAGGCGCGTCTCCTGCACCATCTGGCGGATAGCATCGGACTTGCGGTTGCGGCGGGGGCGGTGAATGGGAAGCATAAGGAATGGATTTTAGTAGGGGCGCGGCCTTGTGCCCGCCCGCTGCCCGTAACCTGCACGTAGGGGCTGGGCCTTGTGCCCGCCCGCGCAGCTCGGGCCACAAAGGTCGGCCGGAAACAAAAAAGGAGCGGCCTTATTGCAGCGCGATGGACGCCAACACCACCAACACGGAAGTAGCCAGAATGCCGATTGCAATCTGCCCGGCCAGCGTGGCCGGGGCGCTAACCGCGACAATCACAAGCCCGATTACCACCAACAATATGATGGCGGCCCAGAGCAGCACCTTCCCCAAGCCTTTCCCCAAGTTGCTGGCGGGTGATTTCCGTACGTGCGCCGTCACGGCGCGGATACGCGCCAGCCGCCGCACCGCGGCCCTGCCCACGCGCGGCGATGCAGAAAAGACGTGCGCGGCTGGCACCACTGGGCGCGGCGCGGGCCGCAGTGGCACAGGCGTCGGTATCGTGGTGGTGGCGAAATCAGTAGATGTACGCGATGGCGCCATTCGCTCCGGCGCGGGAGCATACGTGGTGGAGCGCGCCGACGGGAAATACCCCACCACGGGCCGCCCGGCGCAGCTAGTCAGGAACAGGGCGCCCACCAATAGACGGGCGGTTTGGGGAAACAGGTTTTGCATCGAATACTGGTCAAACACTCCTGTCCTCTTTTGGCGGGAGCCCTTTTTTTTCTCGCCACTTACGCCCGATGTAGTCCACAAGGAGGGCAATGAGCCCGAGGCCCGTCAGACAGAGCAACACCAGGCCGATGCTGCCTACGGCCGTTGCGGGAGCGGTAAAGGCGAGCACCATCGCAATGAGCGCGAAGAGGGCGGAGCCGTAGACCAAAACGCGCATAAGCACTTCGTAAGCCACATCTTTCTTCGGCGGTTCGATGGCGGCGCGGTGCGCGATTGGCGTGACTAGCGTGACCGGTAACAGGCGGCGCGCAGCTATTCTGCGGCCGGGCAGCCGGACGGTGGTGCGCTTGGGAATGACGACAAGTTGCGGACGGGCTCGACCACGAATGACGGGAGCCATTTGGCCTTGTAGCGGCGGGCCAATCGGCACGGGCGGCCTCACCGAGTCAGCGGCAACGCACTCCGAAGCCACGCGGCCAGCCACGGGCGCTCTGAAGATAAAAACCGCCTGCGGTGCCCGGCAGCTCGTGCCGAATCCCACCATCAATCCCCAGAAAATCACTTGAAAAATCGCCTTCACTTGCGGCGGGGCTCAGAAAAAAGAACCTCATCCAACCCGTTCAGCAGGGTCACCAGCAACACGCCGCCCAAGCCCCAAAGCACCACCTTGCCGACGGCCCCCAGCACGGATGCCGGGGCGGTGAAGGCGAAAATGACGGTCGCCAGCACGACACCCGCCACGATAGCCGCCACAAGCAGCAGCTTGCCGAGGCCATCCACGGCGTGATTGGTGGGGGCGTGCGCGACCGCCCGCCGGGTGTGGGCGACGTGCCGCCCCAAAGCCCGAGCTACGGCGGTGGGAATGGGCGGTTGGGGCGTCATCCGGCTCCCGCGTGTTTCAGTGGGTGAAACCGGTGATGGGAAAAGGGGGGAAGAAGCCGGGAGCGGCGCGGAAAGGGTTGCGGCCGTGGTGGTGTCGAGGGGCAGGGCGGTCGTGAGGGCCGGGACCGGGTGCGAGACGTTCGGAAAATACCCTAGCTCGGGCCTTCCCGCGCAGCTCATCAACCCGAATAGCAGAAGCCCGTGCCACTTTTTCATACTCATAAAGGTAGCCGTGGCGCCCAAAGCCAATCGCTCCGGCTCGTTTCAGGTGAGAAGGCTGCGGAACGTGTTCCGCCGCCTTCTCGGCTCGGTCGGACGCTTGCGGAACAGGGTTCTCGGCCTTCCCGGCTTGGCCGAAGAGGTGCGGAACGTGGTTCTCAGCCTTTCCGGTCTCGGTCGGAGGGGTGCGGAACGTGTTCCGCAGGCTCCCCGTCTCGGCCGGAGGGTTGCGGAACGTGTTCCCCGGCCTTCTGGTCTCGGCGGGTATCAAAAGGAGAACATTTTTTGGGTCGATTCTCTGGGATTCGTGCAAAAACGGAGCTTTTCCGGCCGTTTTCACCCCGCCAGTAGCTGCGCGACACGCCACCCGATGCCCGCGCCGAGCGCGACGCCCATTCCATTGCACCGCACCGCCGCCCACACGCCAGGGCGGACGGACCGCACGATGGGTTCGAGCGCCGGGCCGAAAGCCATCACGCCGCTCCACCGGTACTCGATGGCGGGGAGGGGCTGATGGGGGAGGAGGACCGTGGCCAACAGGTTTTCGAGGTACCCCTGAACCGGCTCGGTGAGGCCGGGCTGGGTGGTGGCTTCGGCGGAAATATCCAGATGCCGCCCGCCGCCGAGGAGGATGCGGTGCCCGGTGCCGTCGTTGCCGTCGTGGGCGGGAATGGTGCGGGCGTAGGTGTAGCCGTGGTCGTAGTGGATGGGGCCGGGCCACGGGTGGAGGCCCGGAATAGGCGCCGTCACTAGCACTTGGCCGCGACCGGGCGTCACGGAATCGGCCAGCTCGGGCAGCAGCTCCGGGGCGAACGCGTTGGTCGCGACCACCACCTGCGCGGCGCGGATGCCGGGGCCGTTCGCCGTCCTGACCGTCGTGGTGCCGTCGGATTCCGGTTCCAGCGTGCGCACCTCGCAGCCGGGCAGCACCAGCACCCCGGCGGCCCACGCGCGTTGGAGCAGCCCGAGCATCATCCGGCCCGTATCCAAAGCGCCTTCGTGGACGTTGGCGATGATGGTATGGATGCCGCTGAAACCGAATTCGGGCGCCCGGTACGTGGCGTCGTGGAAGATGCGCGTGGTACCGAGGGCGGGCATCAGCAGCTCATCAAAATACGCCAGCTTCGAGAGGCATTCGGCGGCGAGGGCGGCGTCTTCGGCCCGAAAAACCTCGTAATTCCCGCTCGGCTCATACCGCATCGCCTGATCCCCGACCAGCTCGCGGAGCCGCAAAAGCCCTTCCCAGCGCGCTTCCACAACGGCGAGTAAATCGCCGCGCTTCTCCTGCTCAATCAACTCCGAAACCGACCCAAAACACGCGAAACCGGCGTTTTTGGTGCTCGCGCCGGTGGGGAGCAGCCCGCGCTCCAGCACCACGACGCGCCAATCCGGGCGCAGCTCTTTGGTGTAAATGGCGGTCGTGAGGCCCACCAGCCCGCCGCCGATTACCACCACATCGGCGGGGCCGAAAAAGGCCTGATGCTCCCAGTAAGAATAGGCGAAAGCGGGCAGGGACGAAGCGGACGGAAGGGCGGCGTAGCTCATCCCGCAAAGTACCGCCCCGCTACGGGCAGGCCGCAAAAAAAACAGACGACGAAGCAAGCGCTTCGCCGTCTGTCGTGGGCGCTGGTCACGCGAGTAGCGTCAGTGGCCTTTTCAAAAGCTCAGAAAGGTGAAGAGTTTCGCAACCTACGGCCCGCGCCCGTTGGGAGTTGCGGTTGAGGGTGAGCCTTACGTGCCCGTAGTGGGCGTAGTGAGCACGTAGAGGCCGATATAAATCGCGGCGAGCGCGCCCGTCAGGAACCCCGCGCCCACCAATCCGGCGCGCAGAAACCGCACCTTCACCGCCGGTGATTTCGCGACGCCCGCAATCACCAGCAACGCAATCGTAAGGATCGCCGCAAGCGCGATGACGCCCAGCATCGCCACGCTACTCATCACCGACGCGCCGATGGATTGATCCGTCGTGGTGTGCCCAACGGCGAGCAACCGGCTCATCGCGAATTTCCCCACCCACCACGTAACCCCGCCGCTAAGCGCACCCGCCAGCAGCGTAAGGAAAATGGCGCGCGGGGTGAGAAGCATTACGTTAAGGATAAGGGGGAAAGAAAACGCCGCCGGACAGCCTCAAAACAGCGCGCCCGGCGCCCCAAGATAGGGCCACCGGGCGCGGTCAAGCGGTTGCGGGATGTGAGTGGTGGCGTAATTCACCTAATCAGTGCGTCCCCGAAGGGGACACCGTTCGGTAGCCGGGGGCAACGCCCCCGATCCACCGTTTCCCGATTCTCTGGGAGTCCCTGAAGGGGACACCGTTTGATGCTCACATCCTATTCCAACATCAAGCGGTGTCCCCTTCAGGGACGCCTGATTGGGGTGAAATCTCCAACCGGGGGCGTTGCCCCCGGCTACCGAACGGTGTCCCTTTCAGGGACCATTCATGAGCGTCGTGTTAGGGGGAGATTACCGATTACCCCCCCCCCTTACAAATCGCGCATACGACCCGTCGTGCGCGATTTCGCCGCAGGCAGCGCGTGTCCTTCCTTCATCAGAAACACGATTTGCTCGACCCCCAGCGACACGTCTAAAAGCTGGTCGCTCAGGCCGACGTAGCTGCACCGCACGCGGGTGCTGCTGCCGAGGCCGAACGCCTGCACGGGTAGCGCGAACGAGCCGTTGGCATCGGTCACGGCGAGCCATTCGGTGCCTTCCACGGTGGCGGTAGCGCCGGGCAGCGGCTTACCGGCCGCGTCGAGCACTTGGCCGGTCAGGACCATCAGGTTCGGGGTTTGCGGCGCGACTTCGGTCGGTTTCGGGAGCGCAATGCGCGTGCTCGTCGAGTCAGAAGCGGTGAGCGTCGGCAGCGATTGGGCCATTACCTGCGCCGCCACGGGCGGCAGATTCAGCCCGAAAAAACTCAACAGCAGGGCGCAACGGTAAAAAGTACGAGTTGACACGGAAGAGACGGAACGGTTAAAGCGACGGGACATGGCAGTGGGTGTCGAGCGAGGGACGTTAGGGGATGAGAGAAAGAAGGCTTATTGATTCAGATCGAAGCGCAGACCGGCGGTAATCTGACGGCCGAGCGACGGCCCGCCGAATACCGAGAAATTGGGCGTATTCGTGAGGTTGGTGCCGCCGATGAAGCACATCAGGCCCGTCTGTTTAATCGCGTAGCCGAGGCTCGCGTCGAGCAGCGTCCGCTCGGGCAGGTGGCCTTCGGCGAACGGCGAGACGAAGGCGTATGCCGCCGTCCAGCGCACGGCCACATCGTAGCGCAGCGCCCCCGCCGAGCCAGTCAGCCCGACGTTGAGCTTATGCAGCGGTGCGCTGAAAAGCTCTTCAGCGGTCAGCGGGCGCGTATCGACGGCTGGAGTCGAGGTGGTCGGCTTCAGGTTCGAGAGCGAGTAGTTCGCCCACACCGCCACATCGGCTGAGGCAAACCAGCGGGCTTCGGCGGTCAGGCCGTTCAGGTGCAGGGTGGCGGGGTCGTTGTACCACGTCTGAATGGCGCGCACGAGGCTGCCGGGCTGCCCGAAAGTGGCGACCTCGGTGAGCGTCGGCAGAGAGCCGTCGGTCTTGCCGATGAGGGTGCGGGTTCCGACGAAATCATCGTACCGGGTATCGAAATAGCTCAAATCGATGAGCAAGCGCGGGCCGAGCAAGGTGCGGTAACCGGCCTCATACGTGGTGGCGTGCTCCAGCCGCAGCGGGTCGAGGCTGATGCGGACGGCAGCCGGATTGGCGCCCTGTAACACGCTCGTGCCGTAGCCCGAAAAGCCGTTCGCCGCATTGCCGAGGACGATAGCCGAACCGGCATCGAGCCGCAGATACTGCTGCGTTTGCGTCGGGGCCGTGTACGCCTGCCCATAGCTGGCCCGGAACGCGTGGTTCCGCGCCGCCCCCAGCAGCACCGTAGCGCCGAGACGCGGCGAAAACGCCGCATCGAAGTTCTGGAACGCATCGAGGCGAGCGGTAGCCGTCAGGCGCAACCGCCGGTCGAAGAGCGCGCGGGCCGCTTCCACGTAACCCCCGGCCTGATAATTCGTCGGCCCCTTGCCATTCTCTTCCTCAAAAAGCGTCCCCTGCGACGCCAGCGCCACGTGCCGGTAATTCCCCCCGACGAGCACGTTCACGCCCGCCACTGTCAAATCATATTGTCCGCTCACATCCGACAGCGTGCTTTGCGCCGGAAGCCGGGCGCCGCCGTTGGTCGAGTTGGTGTTTTTCACCCGGTCGATAAGCTGATCGAAAGCAGCCGTTCCGGCGACGGGTTGGGTGGGCGCGGCGGCAGCGCGGGCGGCTTGTAGGGCACCGGCTTGGTCGGTGGGGTTTGCGGCCAGCCACGCGTTATAGGCTTGCGCGTAAGTGCCGAAATAGTGCTGCGCGTACGTCAGCTGCTCGCCGGTTGCGGGGCTGAGCTGGGTCTGCATCCGCCCGCCGAGCTGCGTAAGGCCGAAGGCGCCATTGCCGCCTTCCTGCGCCCGGAACGCCCGCAGCGCCCAATGCGGCGCCTTTAGCTCCACGCGGTGCAGCAGGTTCGAGACGTTATCGAGCCGGTAGCGGTCGAGCGATTGGAACGTGCCCGTCGCCTGCGTGAAGCGCAGCTCGTAAGTGGCGCGCAGATTCGGGTTGATTTGGTACGAAACGCTCGGGTTCAGGCGCAGGGAGCGCGCTTGCGCATCGGAGCCGAGCAGCTCGCGCTCGGTCCAGCCGGGCAGGTAAACGCGTTGGCCCGCCAGCGCCCCGCCCGAGGCCGAGTAGGTGAGGCCCACATCGCCGTAACGGTTGACGGCGTTGTAGCCGCGCGCATCGTCGGCGGAGTGGTTGAGGGCGTCGTAGCGGGCGGTTTGGGCCGTCTGATTATCGGCGATCCAGTCGGTGGCGGTCAGGTAGCCGACGTTGAGCTTGGCCGCCCAGCGCGTGCCCAGCCGCACGGCGTACCGCGCCTGCACATCGCGCAGATTCTGACTGCCGCCGCGCAGCTGCACGGTCAGGCCGGGCGTCTGAAACGCGTCTTTCGTGGTGGTGAGCAGCACGCCGTTGAACGCATTGGCGCCGTACAGCGCCGACGCCGGGCCGTGGATCAGCTCCACGCGGGCCACATCGAGCGGCGCCGCGCCGAACAAGCTGCCCAAGTTGAGGCTGAGCGTCGGCGACTGCCCGTCGGCGAAATCGGTGAGCTGCATCACCCGCGCCGTCTGGGTCGAGTTAAAGCCTCGGGTCGAAAAATTCGTCACCAGCATACTGCTGGCGGTTTGGTCGACGCCCTTCACCGTCGCCAACGCGCCGAAAACCGGGTCGGGCGCGCCCGACCGGCTGAGCTGGTCGGGCGTTATTTGGTCGAGCGTAATCGGCACTTTGAACACGTTCTCCTCGCGGCGCGAGGCGGCGAAGGTGGTCTGACCCAAATCCACCGGCGCGGCATCGAGAACCGCCGTCACGGGGGTGAGGTCATCGTCAGTCAATTCCAATTCCTGTGAGACGAATCCGGCGGCTGTAATCACCAGCACCGGCGCGCCCTCGGCTTGCGCGAGCAGCTGAAACCGCCCCAACCGGTTGGTGCTCGTGCTAACCGTCGAGCCTGCCACCTGAACCACGGCCCCCGCCAACGGCCGACTCTGCGAATCGAACACGCCCCCCGTAACGAGCCGATACTTAGCCGCCCGGCTCGTCGGTGCTGTCTGGGAAGCCCGGGATGCTGATTTCTGCGCGACCACCACCGGCGTGCTTGCTACCATCGCAAGGGCAACGAGAGTGGCGCGAGAAGTAAAACCTGTCATACGAAACGAGAAAAGCTCTCTCGAACTCAGCACCAGCGCGAACCCCGCGCCGCCGACGACCCTTGAAGGCCCTGCTCGAAAGAGGACACAAAGGTGATCGGCCAGAAATAGCTGAAATAATATTTTCGACGAACCCCGAGATTTCCGCAGTGAACGCGCCATATCAACCGGTGAATGAAATTGCACCGAGCGCTATGAAAATGGCACTTAAACAAGGCAAACGATTGCGTAAAGAGTCTATGCTGAATCGACTTAGGATTGATTCAAGGCCGATTCAGCTTCCCCCGAAACGCAAACGTCCGGCACTTCCACAGGGGAAGTGCCGGACGTTTGCGTTTGCGGCCGAGAATCAATTCAAGGCGTTAGAACGCCAGCAGCACGCGCTCAATCACATCACAAGCGGCGTTGAGCTGCTCTTCGGAAATGACGAGCGGCGGGGCGAACCGGATGATATCGCCGTGGGTCGGCTTCGCGAGGAGACCGTTTTCCATCAGCGCCACGCACACGTCCCACGCCGTGCGGCCGTCGGTGGTTTCGCGGATGATGACGGCGTTGAGCAGGCCTTTGCCCCGCACGGTCGTAATCAGCTCGGGGCGTTTCGCCATCACCCCGCGCATCCGCTCGCGGAAGATTTCGCCGAGGCGGGCGGCGTTTTCGGCGAGGTTTTCGTCCTTCAGCACGGCCATAGCCGCCACCATCACGGCGCACGCCAGCGGGTTACCGCCGAAGGTGGAGCCGTGCTGTCCCGGCTTGATGGTGAGCATGATATGATCGTCGGCCAGCACAGCCGATACCGGCAAAACGCCGCCGCTCAGTGCCTTGCCCAGAATAAGCACATCGGCGTGCACCCCTTCGTGGCAACTGGCCAGCAACTGTCCGGTCCGCCCCAGCCCGGTCTGAATTTCGTCCATCAGCAGCAGCACATTGTACTTCGAGCAGAGTGCGCGCACGCCGTGCAGGTAGCCTTCTGAGGGCACGTACACGCCGGCTTCGCCCTGAATGGGTTCCACCAAAAAGCCGCAAATGCGGTCGTGGTGCTCCTTGAGCGCCACTTCTAGGGCGTCGAGGTTATCGTAAGGCACCACTTTATACCCCGGCACGAAAGGCCCGAAACCGGTCGTCGAATCGGGGTCGGTGCTGAACGAGACGATGCCCGTCGTGCGACCGTGGAAATTGCCTTCCGCCACCAGAATCTCCGCCTTGTTCGGCGCAATCAGCTTCTTCTCGTAGCCCCACTTCCGCGCTAGCTTGAGGGCGGTTTCCACGGCTTCTGCGCCTGAGTTCATCAGCAGCGCCTTATCGTAGCCGAAGGTTTCGCAAATCACCTTCTCCGCCGCGCCGAGCTTATCGTTGAAAAACGCCCGGCTCGTGAGCGTCAGCGTCTGCGCCTGCTCCGTGAGCGCGCCGATGATGCGCGGGTGGCAATGCCCCTGATTCACCGCCGAGTAAGCCGACAGGAAATCGAAGTACTGCTTGCCTTCCACGTCCCACACGAGCGGCCCGGCGCCCCGCGTCAACACCACCGGCAGCGGGTGGTAGTTGTGCGCGCCGTAACGGTCTTCGAGGGCCATCAAGCGGTGGCTTTCGGTGGCAGTAGTGGGCTGTTCGAGGGTGAGCGACGACGCCATAGTGAAAAGTGGATTGACGAGTGGATTGACCGGTGGATTGACGGGCTGAAAACCGCGCCGCCAACGATTGTTTGGCGCCCGGTCAGCAAAAATACAGCTTACGCGGGCGGCGGGTTCAGCGGCTAGCGGCGATGGGGTGCAACTTCTGAAAACCCGTCCGGTTCTTTTGCTTGATTACTAACGGTTTTCACTGATGAACCTGCTCCCTGAGTCGCTGCCCGCAGCGGGTTATGTGCTGCGCGAGTCCTTCGATTACAAGACCGAGCTGATGACGTTCGTGCAGCAATCGCTGCGGAAATGGAATCGCGTCACGGGTACTTACGCGGCGCTCAATGTGCTGCTGCTGATCCTGATGGTCGCGCAGCTGGCGTGGCTGGTCGCTAGTGGCGTCGCGAAGGTGGGCGCGGTGCTCGGCTACATGAGCTACGGCTTTACGTTCGCCTTTCTGCTCGTGCCGGTTCACGAAGGGCTGCACGGCCTCGCCTACTACCGGATGGGCGCCCCGAAAGTGACGTACGAGGCGAATTGGCGGCAATTCCATTTCGTCGCCGTCGCCGATCGTTTCGTTGCCGACCGCCGCGAGTTTTGGGTCGTTGCCTTCACGCCGGTCGTGCTGCTGACGCTGACGTTGGTGGGCGTCGGCCTGTGCCTGCCGCCGCTCTGGCGCCTGACGCTCTTCGCCACGGCGCTCATCCACGCCGCCCTCTGTTCCGGCGATTTTGCCTTGGCGAGCTATTTCTGGGAGAACCGCCACCGCCACCTCGTCACCTACGACGATGCCCCCGGTCAGCGCGTCTGGTTCTACGAGCGTCCGGCGGATTCGGCGCCCTGAATCGCGTCCCGGCGGCGCCGTCTGCCCGACCTTTGCGCCCATATGAACCCGCTTCCGCGCCCGCAACCGCTCCAGCCCGGCGATTTTTATTACACCCCCGAAGGCTACCTCGTCTTCACCGAGCAGTACCATCGGCGGCGGGGTTCGTGCTGTAAAAGTGGCTGTCGGCACTGTCCGTGGGGTTTTGGGAAGACGAAAGCCCGCACTGCCTAGCGTCAGCTCCGTAGCCAGTCGAAAGGAAAATGCGCCGCAAGGGCTTGTCTTTCCGGCTTTTCTCCCTATTTTTGCGGCCCGTTTCCGTGGAGACTTCCCGGAAGCGCCTGAATCAGAGCTTCGAACCCCTAGATATTCCGCGATATGGCCCGCGTCTGCGATCTCACCGGTAAGCGTACCCGCGTTGGTAACACGGTTTCCCACGCCAACAACAGAACCAAGCGCAAATTCTTCCCGAATCTGCAAAAGAAGCGTTTCTTCGTTCCCGAAGAAAATGCGTGGATCACTCTCCGCGTTGCTACTTCCACGATGCGGACCATCAGCAAGAACGGCATCGGTGCCGTGCTGAAAAAGGCCGCGCAGCAGGGGTTCATCTCCTACTAGCTTTCGCTGAACGCCGTGTTTCGGCTTCGCGCCGCAGCCCCGTCACTGTTTGTGGCGGGGCTGTTGTTGTTTCTGACGAGCGCTGCAACGGGTTGCGCGCCTCGCGTTCCCCCGCGCACTTCCCAAACGCCTGACCACTCGGGCGTAACGGCTGTGCCCGCGCCCACCGTCGCCACCCTGCCGCCCGCTTTTCACCGCGAGCAGCGAGAGGCGTTGCGGCGGATGCTGCCACCGCACGCCGTAGCCGTTCTGTTCGCCGCGCCGCCGCGCTTGATGGCGGCCGACGTGGATTACCCGTTTCACCAAGATCCTGATTTCTATTATCTGACCGGCTTGCGCGAGCCGGGCGCCGTCCTGCTCCTCTTCGCCGACCCCCAGCCGAGTCCGCTCGCCGGCGGGCCTCCTGTTACGGAACAGCTCTACGTACGCCCCCACGACGCGCAGGACGAGCTGTGGAACGGCGCGCGCCTCGGCCCGGACGGGGCAGCACGCACGCTCGGTTTCGGCCGCGTCTTGCCGACGACCGATTTCGTGCGCCACCCGCCCGATTTGCAGCGGTTCGCCCGCGTCTGCTTCCTGCCGCCCCGCCCCGGCGAAGACGGTCGCGATACCCCCACCGATTCCTCTGAGCTTCCCGACCTGCGCCGCGCGTTTCAGCGCGCTGCGGCCGTTCCGCCGAACTTCGACGTAGCACGGGAGCAGGTGATGGGCCGAATGCGCGTCTGGGGCCGTCAGCGTCCGGAGCGGCTTTTTCGGTGGCTGGGGTATTTCCTGTCCGATAACCCGACGCTCGCCACCGACCCGCTCGTGCTTGATTGGCTGATTCAGCCCGACTCCAGCAAGCGCACGGAGCTGTTGCGCCGACTGCTTCCGTCGCCCGGTCGGCTCGATGTTTTCACCCTCGAAAACGGCCTCGATGAGCTGCGCGAAATCAAGCATCCCGCCGAGCTAACCGTTCTGCGCGCCGCTATCAACCTGACGGTCAATGGTCATCGGGAAGCGATGAAGGCGCTGAACCCGACCGTCACGGAAGCCGAGCTGGAAGGCATTCAGCAGCTCGTGTACCGCCGAGGCGGCGCCCGCGCCGACGGCTATTGGCCCATCGTGGGGGCCGGGCCGCACGGCTGCGTGCTGCACTACATCGACAATGACCCCACGCCAGTTGGAACGGCGTTGGTGGTTATGGACGTGGGCGCCGCGCTGGGCGGCTATACGGCCGACGTGACGCGCACCGCGCCCGGCACCGGCAAGTTCAGCCCCGAGCAGAAGCAGATTTACGAGCTGGTGCTGAAGGCGCAGGAAGCGGGTATTCGGGAATGCCGCGCTGGGCGCGATTTCTACGCCCCCGGTCAGGTGGCGCAGAAAATCATTGCGGAAGGGCTGGTGAATTTGGGAGTGATAACGTCGGTGGATTCGGTGCGGCGGTATTTCCCGCACGGCACCAGCCACTACCTCGGCCTCGACGTCCACGACCGCGGCACGTACGGTCCGCTGCGCCCCAACTCGGTCATCACCGTGGAGCCGGGCATCTACATCCCCCCCAACTCCCCCTGCGACCGCAAATGGTGGGGCATCGGCTGCCGCATCGAAGATGACATCCTCATCACCCCCGCCGACCCCGAAAACCTCTCCCGCAACGCCCCGCGCACGGTGCCGGACGTGGAAGCGCTGCTCCGAAAATGACGCTCCGCCCAGCCCTAGCGCTAATATTTTTGTGGTCTGAGTCGGCTCCTGAACACTTGTAGCGCAAACCATTTGGTGCTTTGCCTACATCTTCTTACCTTTGCACTCCCAAAACCGAAACCAGTAAAGCGAGATGGCCAAAAAAGCAAAAGGCAACCGCATCCAGGTGATCCTCGAATGCACCGAGCATAAAAACTCGGGCCTGCCGGGCACCTCGCGGTACATCACCACCAAGAACCGCAAGAACACCACCGAACGCATCGAGCTGAAGAAATTCAACCCGATCATGCGCAAGATGACGGTTCACAAGGAAATCAAGTAATCAGACGGCTCTGCCGATTCACTGACCCCAACTGATACCGCAAGATGGCTAAGAAAGTAGTTGCTACCCTGAAAACCGCCACCGGCAAAGACTGGGCGCGCGTGATCAAGGCCGTGAAATCGCCGAAAACCGGCGCTTACACGTTCCGCGAAGAAATGGTACCCGTGGACAAAGTCCAGGACGTACTCGCAGCTAAGTAAGGTTTCGACCTGAACCGCTTCTGAAAAAGTCCCGTGTTTCCGCGCGGGACTTTTTCGTGTTTCATATCGTTTTTATTTCCCACGAATTTCACTGATTTACTCACGAATTTTCTCTAAAGCCTTCTCGGGCGATTAGAAAGGAAGACGTGAGATTGGTGGGAGCCTCTATACAGCCAATGGCCTTCTTCGGACTCTTCGGCAAGAAAACCCCGCAACAGGAAGCTCCTGAGCAGGCAAAAGAGCTACAGGAAACCCTCGACAAAGGGCTTGAAAAGACGAAAACCTCGTTTTTTGAGTCGTTGACGAAGGCGGTCGTCGGAAAATCGACCGTCGATGAATCCGTGCTCGATGATCTGGAAGAGCTGCTCGTGCACGCTGATGTCGGGATTGCCACCACTACCAAGATCATCCAGCGCATCGAGGCGCGGGTAGCGCGGGATAAATATGTGGGAACCGGCGAGCTGGACCGCATTCTGCGTGAGGAAGTGGCGGGCCTGCTCGATGAGAGCGCCCGTGCAACCGGTCCCGCCCACACCGCGCCGAAGGTGGCGAACGGGCCGTACGTGATTATGGTGGTCGGGGTGAATGGCGTCGGGAAGACGACGACCATCGGCAAGCTCGCGTCGCAGTTTCAGCGGGCGGGGCAGAAAGTGGTGCTCGGCGCCGCCGATACGTTCCGCGCCGCCGCCGTCGATCAGCTCACCATCTGGGCTAACCGCGTGGGCGTGCCCATTATCAGCCACGGGATGAATACCGACCCCGCGTCGGTGGCATTCGATGCTGTGAAGCACGCCACCGAGATTGGCGCCGACGTGGTGCTCATCGATACCGCCGGGCGCCTGCACAACAAGGTGAACCTGATGAACGAGCTGTCGAAAATCAAGCGCGTGATGCAGAAGGTTTCCCTTGATGCGCCGCACGAAGTGCTGCTCGTGCTCGACGGCTCCACGGGGCAAAATGCCTTCCTGCAAGCGCAGGAATTCACGAAAGCCACCGAGGTGACGGCCCTCGCCATCACCAAGCTCGACGGCACCGCGAAGGGCGGCGTAGTGATTGGGATTTCCGACCAGTTTCAGATTCCGGTGCGCTACATCGGTGTCGGCGAGAAAATCGAGGATTTGCAGGTTTTCGAGCGCCGCGCGTTCGTCGATTCGCTGTTCTCGAAGAAATAGACGTTTCGCGGGCGATTGGCTCGCGCAGCTTCAAGACCAAACGCAGAAAGCCGCGTCCCAAGCGGGACGCGGCTTTCTGCGTTTGGTCTTTTTTCGTTCTTTTGTTCACTCAAAATCAATTGGCGCAGGGGTTCGGCATCCAGCGGCCGAAGCTCCCGTCGGCTCCGCATCCAGCGGCGGAGGCGCCACGGAAATCCAGCCCGTCCATCGGGGTTGGATTTCCGGTTGGCCGGTGGCAGCAGGCCGACATCCAACGGTCGGCGGTGCGGCTGTAGGGCGATTAATGATCAAACTGGGCTTCTTCGGTGGAGCCGATGAGCGCGCGCGTGCTCGCCTGACCGCTCGTCACGACGATCTGCACGGCATCGAAATACCCGGTGCCGACGAACGCCTGATGCTTCACCGCGCGGAAGCCTTTCTTCTGGAGGCCAAACTCGCGCTGTTGCAGCTCGGAGTAGCCCGCCATGCCGCGCTCGCGGTAGGCGACGGCCAGCTCGAACATGCTGGTATTGAGCGCGTGGAAGCCCGCCAGCGTGATGAACTGAAACTTGTAGCCCAGCGCCGCCAGCTCTTCACGGAACGTCTCCATCTGCTCGACACTCAGCTTCGACGCCCAGTTGAACGATGGCGAGCAGTTGTACGCCAGCAGCTTGCCGGGAAATTGTGCGTGAATACCTTCGGCGAAGGCGCGGGCTTGCGCCAGATCGGGGTGCGAGGTTTCCATCCAGAGCAGGTCGGCGTAGGGGGCGTAGGCGAGGCCGCGCGCAATGCACGCTTCAACGCCCGGCCGGACGCGGTAAAAACCTTCCGACGTGCGCGGCTCGTCGGTGAGGACGAACGGGAGGTCGCGGGGATCGACGTCGGTGGTGATGAGGTCGGCGGCGTCGGCATCGGTGCGCGCCACCACGAGCGTCGGTACGCCCATCACATCAGCGGCGAGGCGCGCGGCGATGAGCTTTTGCACCGCTTCCTGCGTCGGGACGAGCACTTTGCCGCCCAGATGCCCGCATTTTTTGGCCGACGAAAGCTGGTCTTCGAAGTGAACGCCCGCCGCGCCGGCTTCGATCATCATCTTCATCAGCTCAAACGCATTCAGGTTGCCGCCGAAACCGGCTTCGGCATCCGCCACAATCGGCGCGAGCCAATGCACGTCGCCTTCTCCGGTGAGGGTCTGAATCTGATCGGCCCGCAGCAGCGAATTGTTGATGCGCCGCACCACGGCAGGCACCGAATCGGCGGGGTACAGGCTTTGGTCGGGGTACATCTGCCCGGCGAGGTTAGCGTCGGCCGCCACTTGCCAGCCGCTCAAATAAATGGCTTTCAGGCCGGCCTGCACTTCCTGCACGGCCTGATTGCCGGTGAGGGCACCCAGCCCGGCCACGTATTCTTCGGAATGGAGCAGGCTCCAAAGCCGCTCGGCGCCTTGGCGGGCCAGTGAGTGCTCGATGTGCACCGAGCCGCGCAGCTTCAGCACATCGGTGGCGGAATAGGGGCGCTCGATGCCCTGCCAGCGCGGATTCCAAGCCCAATCTTGCTCCAGAGCAGCGGTGGGGTCGGTAGGAGAGGAGGAGGAATTGGTCATATCGATAAGCGGTGAAAAGTGACTTGGTAGGGAGAAAAGCGCGCTTACTTAAGCGAGCGCGTCGTACGCGGGCAGCGTGAGGAACTCGGTGAAGCGCGGTTCGCGCACTAGGCGGTCGAAGAGGCGGGCTGCGGCGGCGAAATGGCCGGTGAGGTAGCGCTCTTCGCCCATCACGGTCCGCAGAATGCTCTGCTGGGCGGCAAAAAGCTCTTCGTAGAGCGCCAGCGTGAACGGCCGACCGTCGGCGAGGCGGGTGCGGGGCGTGTGGAGCCACTGCCAGATCTGCGCCCGCGAGATTTCGGCGGTCGCGGCGTCTTCCATCAGGTTGTAAATCGGGACGCAGCCGTTGCCGCCGAGCCAAGAGGCGAGGTACTGAATCGCGACGTCGATATTCAGCCGCACGCCGTCCTCGGTGATAGTGCCTTCGGGGGCGCGGACGAGGTCGGCGGCGGTGACGGTTTCGGCACTGCCGGGCCGGTCGAGCTGGTTCGGGCCGGGCATCAGCTTGTTGAACACGGCCATCGCGACGGGCACCAGTCCGGGGTGTGCGACCCACGTACCGTCGTGCCCGTTCCGCGCTTCGCGGAGCTTGTCGTCGCGCACTTTGTCGAGGGCGCGCTGATTGGCGGCGGGGTCGTTTTTAATCGGAATCTGGGCGGCCATCCCACCCATTGCGTGGGCGCCGCGGCGGTGGCACGCCTGCACGACGGCGCGGGTATAAGCGGCCATAAACGGCACCGTCATCGTGACCTGCGCGCGGTCGGGGAGGCGGAACTCGGGGCGGTAGCCGAGGCGCTTGATGTACGAGAAAATGTAGTCCCAGCGCCCGCAGTTGAGGCCGGCGGAGTGTTCGCGTAGCTCCCAAAGCAGCTCGTGCAGCTCAAACGACGCTGGCAGCGTCTCGATGAGCACCGTGGCTTTGATGGTGCCGGTCGGGAGGCCGAGGGCTTCCTGAGCGATCAGAAATGCCTCGTTCCAAAGGCGCGCTTCGAGGTGACTTTCGAGCTTCGGGAGGTAGAAGTACGGGCCGGAACCGCGTTGCAACAGCTCGTGGGCATTGTGAAAAAAGTAGAGGCCGAAATCGAACAGCGCCCCGCTCACGGGCACGCCGTCGACGAGGAAGTGCTTTTCGAGCAGGTGCCAGCCGCGCGGCCGAACCATCAGCGTCGCGGTCGTGGGGTTGAGCTGATACTCTTTGGCCGGCGTGCTGAGGCGGATGGTGCGCCGCACAGCATCGCGCAGGTTGCGCTGGCCTTCCACCACGTTGGCCCACGTTGGGGCGTTAGAATCCTCAAAATCAGCCATAAACACCTTCGCGCCGGAGTTCAGGGCATTGATAACCATCTTCCGCTCGACGGGGCCGGTAATCTCGACGCGACGGTCGAGGAGGTCGGCGGGTACCGGGGCAATGCGCCACTCACCGTCGCGGATGTGCTGCGTTTCGGGCAGAAAATCGGGTAGCTCCCCCGCCTCAAACCGCCGTTGTCGCACTTCACGCCGCGTCAGCAGCTCCTGACGGCGGTTGTCGAGGCGCCGGTGCAGATTGGCGACGAACGCGACGGCGTCGGGCGTCAGAATCTCCGCGTAGGCGGTGGTAAAAGTGCCGATAACCCGAACGCCATCAGGTAATTGGAAGGCCGCAGCGGCAACGGGAGCAGGTGATTCGAGGAGATTCATAACGAGCGACGAGGGGCGAGCGGGAAGTGATATGTCAAAGGTAAGCGAAGCGAATTTGAATTGACAAGCGAAAATTCGCTAAAAACATAAAAATCGCCAAAAGCCGTTTGGAATCGCAGAAAATAATTTTCGCGAGCTTTGTCGTCCTGCTCAGTCTGGCTCGTGGGAGCCGGGCGACGGGCACGGCTTCTCTTCGTTTTGCTCTTTTCTGCGATGCTCACTCACGGTCAGATTGTCCGGCTCATTTTCGGTCTGAAGCTGCGCGAGCTGCGGACCGAGCACCACCTGACGCCCGCCGAATTGGCGAAAGCGTGCGACGTGTCGGTTTCGTACCTCAACGAGATCGAAAAAGGCAAGAAGTACCCCAAGCCCGACAAGATTCTGACGATGAGCCGCGCCCTCGACGTGAGCTACGACCAGCTCACGTCGCTGACGTTGAGCCGGCGCCTCGCGCCCATCGGCGAGCTGCTGCAATCGGACCTGCTGAAGGAATTTCCGCTGGCGATGTTCGGCCTCGACGCCGCCCGGATTGTGGAGCTGGTTTCCGACGCGCCCGTGCGCATCAACGCCTTCATCAGCGCTGTGCTCGAAATCGCCCGCAACTATGAGTTGCGGCAGGAGCATTTTTATCTCGCGGCGCTGCGCTCGTATCAGGAGCTGCACCTCAATTATTTTGAGGAGATGGAGCAGGACGTGCGCACGTTCATCGGCCAGCAGCAGCCGACCGCCCCCGCCACCGTCACCGCGCCGTTCAACCTCGCCCAGCTCACCCGCACGCTCACCGAGCGGTATCAGTACACCATCGACCGCGAGGTGCTGCGCGATCAGCCCGGGCTGCCGAAGGGGTTGCGGGCGGTTTTTCAGCCTAAGCCGCGCCGCTTGCTGCTGCGGCCGGGCCTCACGAGCGCGCAGGAAGCGTTCGTGCTGGCGCGCGAAGTCGCGTTCAATTACCTCGACCTCAAGGAGCGCCCGTACGTCAATGCGCCGTTCCCGGTGCGGTCGTTCGAGGAGGTGCTGAACTACTTCAAGGCGTCGTACTTCGCGGTGGCGCTGCTGCTGGAAGAGGATGCGCTCGTGCGCGATCTGCGGCAATTCTTCGAGCTGCCCAGCTGGAACCCCGGCGCGCTGCTCGACCTGCTGACGCGCTACAACGTCTCGCATGAGATGTTTTTGCAGCGGCTGACGAACCTGCTGCCGCGCCATTTCGGCCTTTCCAACCTGTTTTTCCTCCGTTTCGACCAAGCTTCCGAAGGCGCCTCTTACGAGCTGACGAAGGAGCTGCACCTCACGCAGCAGCACAACCCGCACGGCAACGAGCTACAGGAGCACTACTGCCGCCGCTGGGTGTCGCTGCGGCTCATCGAGGAGGCGCGGCAGCAGCCGGGCAAGGCCGTGGTGGGGGCGCAACGCTCGCGCTATTACGGATCGCCGAACGAGTACCTGTGCCTGACGCTGGCGCGTGCCGGTGGTCCGACGGAGCCGGGCGTGAGCGTCACCATCGGGCTGCGGTGCGACGAAGCCCTCCACGCCCGGGTAAAGTTTCTGGAAGACCCCGCCATCGTCCACCGCATCGTCAACGAGACGTGCGAGCGCTGCCCGATTCCGGATTGTCTGGAGCGCGCCGCCCCCCCGACCGAGATTGAGCGCCAACAGCGTCAGTTCCGGTTCGAGGCCTTTGTAGCGGGCCTGATTTCGGCCTAGGCAACGGCCGCGCAGCCTCCCGACTCCCGCTCGCATCTCCCCTTCGCCGATGTCGACTTCCCTTTCGCCCCCCGATACCGCGCTCACGCCGCCCGCCCGCCTCGATGCTTTCCTGAGCCAAAAGTTGCGTTTCTGGAGCTTCATGGCGATGGTGCTCCTGATTCTTGTCCACGGTTTCAACCTGCATCCGCGTCAGCTCTCGCCGTTTACCGTCGTGGATGAGCCGGCGAGCTTCGGCAACTGCTTGCAGTATTTTCTGTCGAATGGCGTGCTGCGGTTTCGGATTCCGATTCTGTTCGCCATTTCCGGCTACCTCTTCGCTTGGGCCGATGGGCGCACCACGCATCAGGTGCGCGTGCTGAAGCGGCTGCGCACGCTGGCGCTGCCGTACCTGCTGTGGAGCGCCATTTGGCTCGGCATCGGGTGGGCGCTCGAACAGGCGCCGCTCACGCGCTGGGCGATTATCAACGCTGAAATCAGTCCCTACTGGCCGCGTCAGCTCCTCCGCCAGCTCACACCCTCCGAGTTGTTGGACCGCTTGCTCTTGCAGCCGATTCCGTTTCAGCTCTGGTTTCTGCGGAACCTGCTGGTGCTGAACCTCGCCTACCCCGCACTACGCTGGGCCGTGACGCGCGGCCCGCAAGTCTTCTTCCCAATCGCCGTACTGATGTGGATTTTCGGGATTGAGCTGCCCTTCCTCGGCGGCGAAGGGCTGCTGTTTTTTTCGCTGGGCACGTGGCTCGCGTTGCGCGGGCGCGACTTGCAAGCGCGCCCGGCGTGGCTGTCGGTACCCGTGGCGATGCTGCTTTGGATTGGGTCTGCCACAATCCTAACGTGGCTCGCGTTCCGCGGCCAGCCGCCCTTCGGCCCAAACGGTCCCGAGCCGTTCGTCTTCGTGATGCTCGGCCTTTACCGCCTCTGCGAAGTAAGCGGCGTCCTCGCGGCGTGGTTCGGCCTCGATTGGCTCGTGCGCCGCGCGATGGCCCAACGCTGGTTCGCTTGGACGGCCGGTTTCTCATTCCTGATTTACGTCCTGCACGTCCCGACGGTGAACTACGCCACCGCCTTAGCCCTGCGCTACGGCAAAGGCATCCCGCACATCACGACGTGGACGTACCTGCTGCTGCCGCCGCTGATTGTGGGGGCAGCCGTGCTCATTGGCGCGACATTGCGGCGGCTAGCGCCCGGCATTTACGGGGTGCTGACGGGTGGGCGGGGGCTGTAAAGCTGCATCTACTGAACAATTTGGCCGAGCCGAGCCGTTAAGGTAGACGGTACCTTTGCAGGACTTTTACTGCTTTACGCTGATTGTCCGATGCCCGAAATCTGTCGCTTCTATGGAATCATTATCCGGATGTACTTCGGGGACCATAATCCACCGCACTTCCATGCGGAATATCAGGATCGAGAGGCCGTGTTTGACATTCTGACTCTGGAGATACTGGATGGAAGCTTGCCGAGTCGTGCCCGCGCGCTGGTGCTGGAATGGGCCTCGGCACACCGTGCCGAATTGATTGAAAACTGGCACAAGGCCACTCAACCCGCTTCGCTCACTCGAATTGAACCGTTGCCCTAATGGTGAAAATCATGAAACTCGAAGTGCTACCGCACGCGCATCTGCGTCTGACGTTCGACGATGGAGCCGTGCGGGTCGTGGATATGAACCCGTCTATCCGCGATTCGCCCTTGACGCGGCCTTTGGCTGACGCTGCTTACTTCGCTCAGGTGGCGGTTTACCCGAACGGGCGCGGTCTGTTCTGGCCGAACGACTACGATATGTGCCCCGATTGGCTCCGTTATCACGCGCCGGGCGTTGAGGAAGCCGGAAGCACCGCCCCCAGTTTGGCCGCTTCCCCCCCCGGGGCGCCCCCGGCAGCGGATACCGTTCGGTAGCCGCATCCTAAATGCCTTCGCGCTCTTCCGCACGCATTCCTTACTGAACGATTCGACTTCCGTCAGCGGTTGGCGAGGCCGTACCTTTGCCGTTCGGCTCTGCCGTGTGCAAAATCGCTTTAACCCGCTTGGAATGAGAGGATATACCCGCTGTGCGCTGTTCATGATGGGCGCCGCGCTGGCGGTCTTGGCGCCGGACACTGCGCTGGCTCAACGGCTGCCGCCACGTTCCAAAGTGTTCGATGTGGTAGGGACCGATAGCGCGACAGGTCAGCGGATTGAGGTTCATCTTGATAGTAAAGCGATGGGCCGACAAGGCCGTCAGTACACCGGAACCTGCCGTATCAAAGCCAACGACCACAATTCGGCCGCCGCTAAGCTGGTCGGCGAGTGGCAGTTCGTGCAGAATACCAGTGCGGATTTGGCCGGTGCGGCGCGCCCCGTAATTGGCGGCCTCGGTACGCCCGTCGGCGGTAAGCCGGTGCGCTCGCCCAAAAGCCCGACGGCGCCCGGTCAGGTAATCAACTTCACCCTCGACCCGCTGCCCGATGGCCGCTACTCGGTGCTGTTGATGGATACGTTCAACGACGATATGCTGGAGTTTAAATCGACTTCCGGCGCCAAATAATCCGTTCTCCCAACCCCGCTCGCTTCCGCAGACGCTCAGTCTCCCCCATATACCTTGAAAGTTAAAGGCACCCGCACCAATCGCGTCGACGTAATCACCCTCGGCTGCTCGAAAAACACCGTCGATTCTGAAGTCATGATGGGCCAGCTCCGCGCGAACGGCTACGACGTGACGCACGAGTCGACCAAGAACGACGCGAGCATCGTCATCGTCAACACTTGCGGCTTCATCGATAACGCCAAGCAGGAATCCGTCGATACTATCCTGCGCTACGCCGATGCCAAGGAAGAAGGCCTCATCGACAAGCTCTACGTGACCGGCTGCCTCTCGCAGCGGTACAAAGACCAGCTCGAAGCCGAGATTCCGCAGGTCGACGCCTATTTTGGTACGCTGGAGCTGCCGCAGCTCCTCAAAACCCTCGGCGCCGATTACAAGCACGAGCTGGTCGGGGAGCGCCTGCTGACCACGCCGCAGCACTTCGCGTACCTCAAAATCGCCGAAGGCTGCAACCGCCCGTGCTCGTTCTGCGCCATCCCGCTGATGCGAGGCAAGCACATCGACCGGACGATGGAAGACCTCGTGACGGAAGCCAAAAAGCTCGCCCGCGTCGGCACAAAGGAGCTGATTCTGATTGCGCAGGACCTCACGTACTACGGCCTAGAGAAGTACGAGGAACGCAAGCTCGCCGAGCTGGTGCGCCGCCTGTCCGACGTCCCCGGCATCGACTGGATTCGGATGCAGTACGCCTATCCGTCGCAGTTTCCGCTGGAAGTGCTCGATGTGATGGCCGAGCGTGAGAACGTGTGCAACTACCTCGATATGCCGTTGCAGCACGTCTCGGATAATATGCTAAAATCGATGCGCCGAGGCATTTCGCGCCGTCGGACCATCGAGCTGATTGATACGATTCGGCAGCGCGTCCCTGATATCGCTCTGCGCACGACCCTCATCGCGGGCCATCCCGGCGAGACCGAGCAGGATTTCATCGACCTCTACCGCTTCGTCGAAGAGTCGCGTTTCGAGCGCCTCGGCATCTTCACGTACTCGCACGAGGAGAATACGCACTCGCACACGCTCGTCGACGACGTGCCCGCCGACGTCAAGCAGGAGCGCGCCGATACCATTATGGAGCTGCAACAAGGCATCTCGCTGGAGCTGAACGAGGCGAAAATCGGCAAAGAATACAAGGTGCTTTTCGACCGTAAAGAGTCGGGCTACTTCGTCGGCCGGACGCAGTACGATTCGCCCGAAGTCGATAATGAAGTGCTCGTTGCGGCTACGCCGGATGTCCACGTCCGCCTCGGCGATTTCGCACAGGTCCGCATCACCTCGGCGGTGGATTTCGACCTCTACGGCGAGCTGGCGAAAGCGTAAAGCGTTCTGCGCAAGTCGTGGCCGGCTCTGTCTCAGAGACGGCGTTGATTCGCCGACTTGCTCATCCCGGCTCGCCGACAGAATCGGCTAAAATTCATTCGGAAATGAAAGCTCGCCTTAACCAGCACGACGTCACGTACCACATCGAAGGCGCGCCCGGCGTCCGCGATGGTCAGGTGCTCTTGGCTTCGGCCATCGACCTGACGGCCGGCACGCCGTGGGCGGCTGACGGCTACACGGTGGTGACCGGCCTCGCGCCCGCGGTGCAGGCGCAGCTGCGCGAAGGATTGGCGGAGCTGGTGCGCGCAGCGCTACGGAACGCGGGCGTGCCGGTCGGGCCGGGTTTCGACGTCAGCCAATACCACCACGCCATCGCCGACGACCGCGCGCGGCATTTGGCGGTGGTCGAGCAGCTCAAGGAGATTCGACAGGAAAAGCTCCCCGTACCCGCCGCCGTGCTGGAAGCGCGGGTAGGAGAGGTGCTCGGTCGCCCGGTCCGGGCGCTGAATCCGTGGGATGGCGAGCGGTTTTTTCACCTCCGAATCATCCGCCCGAACCGCCCCGACAACAACCCGCTCCACCGCGACGTGTGGCTCCCCGACTACGCCGACTGCGTCAATATCTACCTGCCCGTGGCGGGCAGCACGCCGGATTCGACGCTCCCGCTCGTCCCCGGCTCGCACCATTGGCCTGAAAGCCGCACCGGGCGCACCGCCGAAGGCGCGGTGTATAACGGCGTCCGGTTCACCGTCCCCGCGCTGACGGATGCGCCGGAGCCGCTCCAAATCGTCCGGCCCAGCCCCACGCCGTCTGAGGTGCTCGTTTTCTCGCCGTACCTGCTGCACGGCGGGGCGGTCAATCTGAATTCCGGCGCCACCCGCATCTCGCTGGAAATGCGGTTTTGGGCGGCTGATTAAGTAGCCGTCAGGTAAGAATCGGAGGTGCTATTCCGCCGAAACCGCGTGTTGCCACTGCTGCCGTCCGTCGACGTCGAAGCCGGTTAGGGTGAGTTGGCGGGCGCCTTTTGCGCCGCTCACGCGGATGGTCGCGAAGTTGAACCCGCGAATCAGCGTCCCCGGCACGCGGTAACGGTTGCGGCCTTTTGGCCGGGCCGGACCGGCGGTGAGTGGCGAGGCGGTCAGGTCGTAGATGGTGGGTTTGCCGGGCGCTTGGCGGCGGCTAAGCTCCGCGAAATGACGGTCGCCGGAGAGGAACACGACGTTGCGAATCTGCGCTGAATCGAGGGTTTGCAGGATGCGTTTTCGTTCCCGATTGAAGCCGTTGGCGAAGGTTTCGCCCTGCCGATTCGGACTTAAAAACTGCCCGCCCACCGCCACGAACTTGAATGTAGCGGTCGATTTCGCCAATCCTGCCAGCAGCCACGCCCGTTGCGCCGCGCCCCAGCTGCGTGCGGGCCCGCCGCGAGGTATGCTTGTCGGGCGTGCGCCACGAGCGGTCATCGAGGAGAAAAAACTCGGCATCGCCCCACCGGAAATGGCCCGTTGCGCTGCCGGGTGGCGCGTCGTAGAGCGTATGCGGCCAGAATCGCCGGAAAACTTCCAGCATGGCGGCTTTGGCGGGCAGGGTGCCGTCGGCGTCGTTTGGGCCGAAATCGTGGTCGTCCCAGATGGCAAATTGCGCAGCATCGGCCAGCAGCGGCTGCATCTCGGCGGTGCGGCGGGTGTACGCGTAGCGGCGCGTGGCGACGGCGGGGTCGTTCCACTCATCTTTCCAGAGGTACACGTTATCGCCGAGCCAGAGCATCAGGTCGGGCTTTTGCTCGTGAATTCGCTGGAAAATACCGTAGCCTTCGGGCCGAAGCGGCGCGTGAATGAAGGCGCACGAGCCGAGGGCAAACGTGAAATCGGTGGCCGCCAATGAGTCGGCGGGCGGTGTCCGAAATTGCCCGGAACCGATGCTTTTTGCCTGCCCCGGTTCCCAAACCTCATACGTGTAGCGGGTATTCGGGCGCAGCTTTTCGAGGGGAAGAAGGACAATGGAATCGGCCGCCAGCACATCCATCTGAGCCGAGCCCAGCACCACGCCCGCCGCCGAATCCCGCGCTTCCACCCGAAAAAGCCCCGCCGCACTTCTGCGCAGCCAAATAACGGCTCGCGTCGGACCAACGCCGCTCACCATCGGCCCACCGTGCCGCGCACTGCGCACGGGAGCCTGCGAGAAAGCCGGCAACGATAAAACACAACCCAGAACGAACACGAGCGCGAACAGCAGCCCCCGCCAAAACGAGCGAAACATCATAACTCAACAAGGTACTCCGATGTGCGTACGCAAGGCGCCGTCGGACGGTCGGCCGACACGCCGGTTTGGCCGGGCTACCTTCGCTTCCCCATGACCACCGAGTACCTCGATTACGCCGCCACCGGGGCCTTCGCGCCCTTAGTGCTCGATTATTTGGCCCGTGCGCCACACCTCGCACCGTTCTATCACCGCTTTCCGACGCTGACCGGGTTTGAGGAGCAGTTGCGCGAGAAAGCCGCTGCTTACCCGCCCGAACAGCGCGCCATCCTCGCGGCGGAAGTGCGCCGTCAGTACCTCGAACAGCTCGGCACGCGCATTCATCCGGCCGTCGTCAAGAACCTCGACCGCCTCGCCGACGCCACGACGTTCACCGTCACCACCGGCCATCAGCTGAGCCTGATGACCGGGCCGCTGTACTTCATCTACAAAATCGTGAGCACCATCAAGCTCACGCAGCAGCTCGCGGCGGCGTATCCGAAGCACCAGTTCGTGCCGGTTTTCTGGATGGCGACGGAAGACCACGATTTGCCCGAAATCGACCATTTCAGCGTCGGTGGCCAGCGGTTTCAGTGGAAAACCGACCAGCGCGGCGCCACCGGTCGCATGCAGCCCGATGCGGCGCTCGCGGCCCTGCTCGATACGCTGCCGCAGCCGTTTTCGGCGCTGGAAGCCGCCTATCGGCAGAGCGCGACGCTCGCCGATGCCACACGCCGGCTCGTGCACGAGCTGTTTGGGCAGTTCGGCGTGGTCGCGCTCGATGCCGATTCGGCGGTGCTCAAAGCGGCTTTGCGCCCCATCATTCGGCAGGAGCTGGCCGAGCCGGTGGTGCAGCAAGCCGTCCACCGCGCCAATGAGGAGTTGGCGGCGTGGTATAAGCCCCAGATTTACGCCCGCCCCATCAACCTCTTCTACCTCGAAGGCGATGTGCGCGAGCGAATAGAGCGCACCGAGGAAGGCGGCTTTCAGGTGGTCAATACGAATCAGCAGTTCACTGCCGAGGAAATGGCGGCGCTCGCCGAGGCGCACCCAGAGCGGTTTTCGCCGAACGTGGTGCTGCGGCCGGTTTATCAAGAGCTGCTGCTGCCGAATCTGGCGTACATCGGCGGCGGCGCCGAGGTGGCTTACTGGCTCCAGCTGCGAGGCGTTTTCAGTGCGCTGAACGTGCCGTTCCCGATGCTTCTACTGCGAAATTCGGCGCTTTACCTGCCTCGCGAAGCGGCCACGCGCCTGAAAAAGCTCCGCCTGTCACCAGCCGCTCTCTTCGCCGACCTGCCCACCATCAAGCGGCAAGTGGCCGCCGCTCTCGGTGATGAGCCGCTTTCGTTTGCCGCCGAGCAGGCCACGCTCGATGAGCTGTTTGGCCGCCTGCACGCGCTGGCGACGAGCATCGATACGACGCTCGAAAAAACCGTCGGCGCTGAAGCCACGCGCACGCAAAAACGCCTCGACCATCTGCGGCAGCGCCTGCAAAAAGCCCGCGACCGGCGTCACGCCACGGCTTTTCAGCAAGTAGAAACCTTGAAAGAGCGCTACTTTCCCGGCGGCGGCTTGCAAGAGCGCTCCGAAAACGTGTTGGCGCTACTTCCCGGCAATCCGGCGCTGCTAACCAACCTTCTAACCGCCTTCGACCCGCTCTCCGATAAGTTCACCATCCTGACCGAAGCGCCCGAATAGCGCGCTCATTTCGCCGAAGGCATAAAAAAACGTCGCCCCCGCAATTAATGCGAGGGCGACGTTTTTGGTGACCAGCTCAAGCAGCCGAAAGGCTGCCTCAGCTTAGTTTTTTACAACCCGCTTGGTGAGGGTGAACTTGTCGGCCGCCACCGTGTAAAAATACACGCCAGCCGATTGGCCAGTCAGGTCGAGGCTGATCGAGTTGAGGCCGGTGTGGAGATGGCCGGTTGGCACCCGCAGCACTTCCTGACCCAACATGTTGCGCACCGTGATGGTAGCGCGCGCATCCTGCTTCAGCGTAAGCGCGAGCGTGGTGACGCCTGTCGTTGGGTTCGGTGCCACGAAGGCACTCGCCACATTGGCCGCCAACGCTTCCTTAACGCCCGTGATTACTACCGGCGTATTCCACGCAATGGTCGTCACGTCGATACGGTCATACATAATCGCGTTCTCGACTTCATCATCGACTGGATCGCCTTGGAGCGCCGTGCCCGGCTCGAAATCCGACATCCACTGGTAATGAATGAAGTTGTTTTCCAGCGTATGAACAGCGCTTGGGAAAACGCTTTCTTCGCCATTGAGAACAGCCGCACCATCGACGGTATTCTTAATATCGCGGCTGATGTTTTTGGTTGGGAACGACTGCACTTGACCACCCGCGAATGAGAGCTTCTTGATGTAGAGGTCGCGCAGGAACTGCCCATCCACGGTACCATCATTTGAAGTAGAGGCGCGCGCTCCAGCGTAAATGGCGTATACGTCGCCGGTTGTTGGATCCACGCTTGCCGTCGGCATTGTGAGCAGCCCAGCGGTCTGGTAAGCAGCATCACCCGTAGCCAACGCGCACGGTGTGAAAGCCGCGTTAGCGGGGTCAGGGCACGCGGTATCAAGCGTATCAATCGCTACCGGCTTTGAGGTCAACAGCTCGCGATCGTTCCAGTAGAGGAGCGTATCCGAAGAATTCTGGAAGAAGCGGCGGAAGCCAGCCCAGAAGTTAGTGCCACCGCGCTTACGCACTGGAACCAGGCAGGTGCCCGAGAACCAGTGTACGGTGCCGCCGTTGTCGATGACCAGCGCCATCGAGCCGTCGGAGCTAAGAACAGAAGTGGTGCGGCCGCCCGTCGTGCGAACGCCGATGGTGTCATTGTCGGTGTAGTTACCCATAATGACCCGCGAATTCCAAGAGGTGCCACCGTCCGTCGACTTCGCGATCACCACGTTGCGCCCCAAATCGGTTACGGCCACAGCCACGTTGTTGCCATTGACGGCCACCGCGTAAGAGTCACCCCCGAGGTTGACGGTATCGTTCGCCGCGCCGTTCGGCAGTACGGCACCCGTGCCGAGTCCGGCGTTATCGAGCATCGGCAGTACGATGTTCGACTTATCCCACGTCGCGCCGCCATCAAGGGAACGCGCGTACAGGACAGGACCCACAACGCCGGTTTGCTGCGCGACACCGCTCGGCTGCGCAATCGGTGCCTGAGTGGGAGGGTTAGTCGTCACGGCGGTGACGGGGTTGTCGCAGTAGATCAGGTGAACCGTATTGCCACTGGCCACCATCCGTGGCCAAAAGCCGTTCGCCGCCGGACGTCCTGGTCCGTCGATATTTTGCGTGAAAGCCAGCGCCGATTGCGTCCAGTTACCCGTACCGGCGGGCCGGACGATCTTAGTTAGACCCAGCGAGGCGGTGTGAGCCACTACCACTTCGTTCCCGTTGGAATGCGCTACTTCCGGCCAGCCAATCCGGACGTTGGAGATACCAAAGTTGCCGAAACCAGGGCCACAGTTACCGGTTGTGCCATTCACGAACGACGGAGTAGACGCTCCGATAGCATCGTTGGTGAAATTGTAACCGACACCTCGGTTAGTGAAGTTAGGTGCTCCTAGGGTGCAAGACTGTGTCCAGACAGCCGACAGCGCACCGTTCGTCATCACCATCCGGTTGCCCGTCGAGCTGTTGGTCTGCAGGTCGTAGGTGGTCTGGCCGATCAACTCGCCCCACGAAGCAGGTGAAGGCGCCTGCACGCGGCGGGCGGTAGTAGGTGCCGGCCGGGAAGGAGCCGGGCCATCCGTGTTGGCTGAGCGAGCCGACATTTTATAGATCCGCTCACCCGTTGGATTGAGCGGCGAACGCCGCGATTGGGCCTCGGCACCCGAATGAGCTGCAGCCAGAGCCAGCAGACCGAGTAAAAGTTTTTTGTTCACGGGAAATTAAATGAAAAAGTGACGGACAACGATTGACTGGTTGTACGATGAAGCTTCAGATGATACCTCAGAGGCACAGACGGACTTTGGGTGCAGAAGGCTGCTTTCACTAATAAGGTGTTTGCGCAAAATAGTTACGCTGAAACCTCATTTTAGGGGCTATCGAGTGTAACGCCTTCTGAATGAGTAGCACATTTAGGGTGACAAAGTAAAAGCAAAACGCCGCCCTTGCAGCTGGTGCAAGGGCGGCGTCCAGGTAAGCAGCCAAAAAGCTGCTCTAGACTATTGCTTCACTACCCGCTGGGTGAGGGTGAAGTTGTCGGCCGACACGGTGTAGAAGTAAACCCCAGCACCTTCGCCCGACAGGTCGAGCGATACCGAGTTTACGCCAGCACGCAGAGCCGTAGCCGGCAGGCGCAGCACTTCCTGTCCGAGGACGTTACGCACCGTGATGGTAGCGCGAGCGTCTTGCTTCAGGTTCAGCGACAGCGTCGTTTTGCCGGTCGTTGGGTTCGGCGCAGCGAAGGCACTCAGTACGTTAGCAGCACTTTCGTTCCGGACGCTGAGCGGACCGGAAACCACGAAGTCAGGCGTGAATGGCTGCGGCAGCGAGATCTGCGCGTACATCACGGCGTTCTCCACTTCTGGGTCAGGGCTGGCAGTAGGCTGCAAAGCGTTACCCGGCTCGAAGTCCGACATCCACTGGTAGTGGATTTTGTTGTTCAAAACTTTGTGGTAAGCGCTTGGGTAAGCGCTTTCTTCGCCGTTGAGGGCAGCAGCACCGTCATTGATATTCTCGATATCGCGGCTGATGTTCTTCTGCTGATACACTTGTACTTGGTTGCCACCTGGGAAGGTGAGGCGCTGCAAGTACAGGTCGCGCAGGTACTGACCATCGGCGGTACCGTCGTTAGACGTGCCGATACGGCCACCGGCGTAGATGACGTACACGTCGCCGTTCGCATCGGTGATGGCGGTTGGCATCGAGATCGGGCCGGTCACGTTGTACGGCTGGCGGCTCTGACCGCCATCTGGTGGCGACGCCAAGGTGCAAGGCGTGAAGCCGGTGCTTGGGCACAGCGTGTCCAGCTCAGCAATGATGATTGGCCGCGAGAAGCGCAGCTCACGGTCGTTCCAGTACAGCAGCGCGCGCGCCGCGTCGGGGAAGTACGTGCCCGATGGAATCCATTCGCCCGGACGAACCGTGCTTGGGGTCACGAGCAGGAGCTGCGAGCCGGAGAACCAGTGGGTGGTACCTGCGTCATCGATCACAAGCGCCATAGCACCATCGGAGGCGAGAACGGTAATTTCACGGCTGGTCGTAGTTGCCACCCCAATGGTGTCAGCATCCGTGAAATGACCATCGATGCGGGTGGTGCTCCAAGTGCTGCCGTTATCGGTCGATTTGGCCACCATCGTGTTGTCGCCGAACGAGCCGGCGGTGATCGCTACGTTGGTGCCGTTAGCAGCCAATGCGTAAGAATCGCCACCGATAGAAACCGTGTCCGTGCCCGAGCCCGTCCCGATGTCCATGCGGGTGAACATCGGTGGCAGGTAGTTCGTCTTGTCCCAAGTAGCACCGCCATCCTGCGAACGCGAGTACACTACTGGTCCAACGATATCTGAAGGTTGCAACACGTTGCCAGGCTGCCCAATTGGGCTTTGCGGGGCGTCAACGTTGCCGCTGATGCTGCTCGTGTAGATCAGGTGAAGGGTGTTGCCCGAAGCCACCATCCGCGGCCAGGTACCGTTGGCGCCCGAACCGGGGCCGTCGATGTTCTGGGCGAAAGTGAGTGACTGCGATGGGGTCGACCAGTTACCCGTGCCAGCTGGGCGCGTCGTCTTGACGAGGCCGGTGCCGGTATGGGCTACCACTACTTCAGTACCGTTGACGTGCGCCACTTCGGGCCAGCCCGTCCGAACGCTGGTGAGGCCGAAGTTGCCGAAGCCAGCGCCGCAGTTGCCGGTCGTACCGTTTGCGAAGCTCACACCCGGGGTAGCCACGCTCGCATCAGCTGCGAAATTGTAGCCCGCACCGCGGTTGTTAAAGTTCGGGGCGCTACCGAGGTTGCAGCTCTGCGTCCAGACCGCCGACAGTGCGTTGCCGGTGATGGCCACGCGGTTGGCAGTGGCGCGGTTGCTTTGCAAGTCGTAGGTAGTCTGGCCGATCAGCTGACCCCACGATGCTGGTGATGGCGCCTGCGGGCTGCGAGCAGCCGTCGCCGGACGAACCGGACCGGCTTCGTCGATAGCGATGTGCTTCGAAACCCGGACAGGACGGCTATTCAGCAAGGCCGCCCGATTGAGATGGGGGCGGCGCGATTGTGCCTCGGCAGCCGAATGTGCTGCGGCCAAAGCCAGCAAGCCTAGTAAAAGTTTTTTGTTCACGGAAACAAAAATGTAAAAGTGACTAACAACAGGCGATTGGTTGCATGAAAGCTCCCAAAGTTACAAGACAAGACCCGAAAAGCGGAAGGTTGCCGCAATAGATCGAGGCTTTTTTTTCAAAATTGGCAGTAGCATCAGGCTCCGGTACGCCCCTTGTCAAGGGTACGTAACCACGCGGGAGAAGATGCGTTCTGCAAGAAAAACCTTCTTTAACAGCGATTTGCCGCAGTTTGACGGGTCAGCACTTAAAGCACGAACCGCAACGGCAGTACCTTTGTTGGCTTGTGTCGCGTGGAATCTGCGCGCGACGCTATTGGTTCATCCCGGTTCATTCGCTGCTGCTATAAAAATATGGTCCTTACTCCGCCAATCGTTAAAACCGATATCCGCAAGCTCTCCCTTGATGGGCTGACGCAGTTTATGGTGGAGCGCGGTGAGAAGAAATTTCGGGCGCAACAGGTGTACGAATGGCTCTGGAAACGCTCGGCGACGAGCTTTGAAGCGATGACTAACCTCTCGCTGACCACGCGGGAGCTGCTGGCCGCGCACTTCGAGCTTCGGCCGGTAGTAGTTCAGAAGGCGCAGCAGAGCACCGACGGGACCATCAAATCGGCCTTTCGCCTCTGGGATGGTAACATCGTGGAAGGGGTGCTGATTCCGAAGGACGACCGGATGACGGCGTGCGTATCGTCGCAGGTGGGCTGCTCGCTGACGTGCAAGTTCTGCGCGACGGGCTATATGGAGCGCAAGCGCAACCTCGATGCTTCTGAGATCTACGACCAGGTCGTGCTCATCAATCAGCAGGCGATGGAGGCTTTCGGGCTCCCGCTGACCAACGTCGTGTATATGGGAATGGGCGAGCCGCTCCTCAACTACGCCAACGTGGTGGAGAGCGTCAACCGCCTCACCGATCAGAAATACGGCTTGGGAATGGCCGCCCGGCGCCTGACGATCAGCACGGCCGGTATCTCGAAGATGATCCGCAAGCTCGCCGACGATGAAGTGCGCGCCAACCTGGCGCTCTCGCTCCACGCCGCCAACGACACGAAGCGCAACGAGATCATGCCGATCAACGAAACCAACTCGTTGGCGGTCTTGACAGAAGCCATTCAGCATTACCGTCAAACGACCGGGCGCGACGTGACGTACGAGTACATCGCCCTCGATCAGTTCAACGATTCCGTCGAGGATGCCGCCGATCTGGTCAAGTTCGTGCGGAAAGTGCCCGGTAAGGTCAACATCATTGAGTACAACCCGATTGCCGCCGCTCTCTTCGATTCTTCGGAAGACGACCGCGTGCTCCGGTTCCATAAGTACCTCGCCGACCGCGGGATTCAGACCAACATCCGCCGCTCACGCGGCAAGGACATCGACGCCGCCTGCGGGCAATTGGCCGTGAAAGAAGAGGGGCAGGCCGCCACGTAACGGCACAGCGGCGTCCCAACCGTCGCCCAAACTCGCCGACGGTTCGTGGCTGTGCTGTTACTTTGAATCTTACAGCCCGAAATACTTTGCGCCTTTCATTCGCCTTCCCCCCAACCCGCGCGCGCTCGTCGTGGCGGCGGTTTCTTTCCGATGCCGCTCTGGTGGCAAGCGCCGCGCTGACGCTCGCGGCCTGTAACGGCTCCGAATCGTTTCCCGCCCAAGAAGGCTTCGACGCGGCCGGGTCCGAAGACAAAGCCGTCACGCTCGCCAATCAGGTAATGGAGCGTCAGGGCGGCTACGAACGCTGGCAGAAAGTCCGCTACATCGCTTGGAGCTACTATGGCAGCTACCACATCTGGGACAAAAAACTCGGCCTCTACCGGCAGGAGCAGGGCGATAAAGTGGTGCTGATGAGCCTGCTCAAGCCTGAAGGCAAAGTCTTCAGCGCGGGCAAGCGCCTCACGGATCCGGCGCAGGTACAGGAGTCGCTCGAACGGGCATTCACGATTTGGCGCTTCGCGTCCGACTTCCTCTTCCTGCCATTTCGCCTCAAAGACCCCGGCGTAACGCTCACCTACGGCGGCACCGGCGTGACGATGACGCACGATACAGCCGACATCCTCGACCTCATTTACCACGGCACCGGCCCGAGCGGCGACGGCCGGAATCAGCTCTGGATCAACCGCGAAACGCACTTAGTCTCGCAGTGGGCATTCTACGGGACGCCAAAAGATCCGCAGCCCGCCTTCGTCCGCGATTGGCTCAACTACCGCAATTACAACGGCTTGCTCCTCGCTTCGCAACGGAATTCCGCCTCTGATACGCTCAGCATCAGCCACATTGCGGTCATGGATACGATGCCGCAAGAGCTGTTTTTCAGCGCCCGTCCCGTTGACAAGGGTCAGGTGCTGATGTGGGGGCAGCAAAAAAAATAGTCGGGTTGCTTGCGCCGTTTCGCCATCGGGCGGTACTTTTGCAGAACCAAGATCGGCAGCCCGCTGCTGATTCGCCAACATAGCTCAGCTGGTAGAGCAGCTCATTCGTAATGAGCAGGTCGCTGGTTCGAATCCAGTTGTTGGCTCTTAACCCCGGAAACCTTCCGCCAATGCAGGCGAGGTTTTCGGGGTTTTTTGCGTTTGGGGAGTTTTTCTCCTGGGTGGACAATAACAGCGAACTCGTCGGAATCCTTATCGGAATTGAATTGCAAATACAGTGAGTAGTTAATTGATGATCAGATGGTTAATTCTTAAAATGGCTGTCGGAATTGACTAACCGATTGCAGTGCGCTTACTTTCGTGTAATGAATGCAAACTTGCTATCGCTATACACTCAAGTGAGTGCCATGTCGCCGGTGTTACCCGAGGATAGTACGGGTGAATTGACCGCGATTGGATTGCGCGTAATTGAAGCGGCAGCGCGTTTAGGGGCCGCACTTCATCCGCGCACGACAAATGCAATTGCCGAGCTATTGCGACCAATGAATAGCTATTATTCAAATTTGATCGAGGGACATGATACACACCCACTCGACATAGACCGAGCGCTGCACGCCGATTACTCCGCCGATCCGCGTCGCCGATCGCTACAGCTTGAAGCTCAAGCCCACATTACACTCCATAGGCGCCTAGGCCAAGAATTGCAAAGAGCAGATCGGCCACCAAACCTCTATGACGCAGGCTTCTGGTGCGGCATTCACCAAGCCTTTTACGAGGAGCTGCCAGCAGATTTTCGAGTAGTGCCAAGCGCAACGGGACAGGCATTAACCGTTGTGCCGGGCGCGTTGCGGAAGCAGGAGGTGCGTGTCGGCCACCACGTAGGCCCCGCTGCCGATCGGTTGGATGCCTTCGTTATGCGCTTCGCTGAAGCGTATGACCCACGCAGGCAGTCCGACCGGGTCGCACGTGTGGTAGCAATCGCAGCGGCTCACCACCGCTTAGCTTGGATTCATCCATTTCTGGATGGCAATGGGCGCGTAGGTCGTCTCCTCAGTGATGCGCTGCTATTGAACGAAAATCTGGATGCGGGCGGGTTATGGTCACTCTCACGCGGGCTGGCGCGGAATGAGAGACGCTACAAGCAGTTGCTGGCTGCTGCCGACCAGCAGCGACAAGGCGATTACGACGGCCGTGGCAATCTCTCAAACCGCGGCTTAGTGGCGTTTTGTCGGTTTTTTCTGGAGACGGCACTAGACCAGATTGAATTTATGACCAGCATCCTTAATATTGAAGGAATGCTACGGCGGATTCACGCCTTTGTTGACCTGCAAGTGGCCCAAGGGCGGCTCCGAACCGAAGCGCGGTGGGTATTGGAACTGGTTTTTCTGAAAGGGGAGATTGGTCGGCGGGAAGTAGAACGAGTGACGGGCCTGTCAGATAAAACGGCCAAAAACTTGGCCGATACCCTGCTTTCACAAGAATTATTGACGACTACACCCGGCGATCGACGAGCGCCCTACCGTGTAGCCTACCCGCTACCGTTCTCGCCGGTGCTTTTTACGGGCCTATTTCCCCGCCAAGCAGAGCTGGATATGCTGGCTGGTAACCGACCAGCTTAACCCATCCAGACCTGTCCAATAAGTCAAGGGCGTCAAGCGAATTTTATTAACGGTGCCACCAACTTTTAAAGTAAAACCCCACCTCAAACGTCTAGCTGCTGGAAGACCTACTTTTCCGGCGTGATTCCGCAGCAGCAGCAAACCATCGTTCAAACCGTTAAGCGCTATGGCAAGCAGCTGTTTGCCTTCGTGCGCGGCCGTGTGGCGACGGATGAGGACGCGGAAGACATCCTGCAAGACGTTTGGTACCAGTTCGGGAGCCAAGAGGAAATAGGCGCGATTGAGCAGGTGAGCGGCTGGCTGCACCGCGTGGCGCGCAATAAGATTGTCGACCGGTCGCGGAAGAAGCGCGAAGACCGGCTCGATGATTACACGTACGAGGACGAAGACGGCGCGCTAAGCTTCCGAGATATCCTGTACGCCGAGGCGCCGACGCCCGAAGACGAAGACCTGAAACAGCTCTTCTGGGAACAGCTCTTGCTCGCGCTCGAAGAGCTGCCCGCCGCGCAACGCGAGGTGTTTGTGCAAAACGAGCTCGAAGAGCGCACGTTTCAGGAAATTGCCGATGAAACCGGCGAGAACATCAAAACGCTGATTTCGCGCAAGGGCTACGCTGTGAAACACCTGCGGAAACGACTCGAAAGTCTGTATCACGAATTTCTTACCTACTAACGCTGCATTCCAATGGCATTTCGCGGTCGATTTGGTGGTCCCCGTCGGGGCCGGTTTCTCTTTATTCCGCTGGTGGCGGCGGCGGCAGCGGCGGCGCTCGGCGGCGTGGTGATGGCGCTTTGGAACGCCATTTTACCGGCTGCGGTAGGGGCGGGACGCCTGAGCTATTGGCAGGGCGTGGGGCTGCTGGTGCTGTGCCGAATTCTGGTCGGCGGATTCGGAGGGCGGCGCGGTGGGCCGGGGTGGCGCCGGGGCGCGCCGGATAGTAACGGCAGCCCACGTCCGCCGCGCGAGAAATGGCTTCAGATGAGTGAGGACGAGCGGCGCGAGTTCCGCCAACAGTGGCAGGAGCGGTGCCGCGCGCGGCGTAACACCAACCCCGAGACGCCGCTGTAACGCCCGGTGGCGCTGGGCTGGCTGCGGTCAATCGGTGGATGAGTGAAGTAAAAGGTCAAGAAGCCCGGTTAGCGCCGGGCTTTTTTTATGCCCTATTCGCAGTCAATGGAAGTTCTGAGGAAGTTTTGAAATTATTTCCTCAGAAGTTAAAGTAAAAGGCCGCGGCTATTCGACTTCAATGGAGAAGGCCGATGAGTGTTGCTGAGGAGCGCATTCGGGTACGCTTTTTTCGTCGTTTCACCTTTCTCTTTTCTGCCGTGAGAAATATTTTGAAAGCCATTGGTGCTGGTTTGGCGCTTGGTGTTGCGTTTTTTCTTTTCCCATTCGTAGGGCGCTTGCTCCTGTTTTTCCTGCTGGTGCGAGTCGCGGTTCGGTTGATGCGCGGCGGACGGCGGGGTGGCCCGTGGCGCCACCGTTTCGGCCGCGGACCAATGATGGGCCAGCCTGTGCCGATTGATAATCAGTGGTATCAGCTCACGCAAGCACCGGCCACCGGTGGGCCGATGAGCTACGTGCCCGTGGCTTAACGCGGTGGCGTCAAACGGCTTTTTTTCTTCCCCTCTAACGAATTTTCAACAATGCGATTTCCTCACTTTATTCTGATGGCGTTCGTCGCTGGGGCGACGGTTTTTGGGCTGAATGCCTTTGCGCGGCACCGGATGGGCCGTTTCGGTTACGATGGCCGAGCGGCGGCGGGCTGCACGGACTTTTTCGCGCCCCACGCTGAGGGCGCGCATCACCGGCCGGGGACGCCGAATGCGGCTCCTGACCCGAGCAGGGCGGCGCAAGCTGCGCCGTTGGCCGCACCGGCTGATTCGGGCCTGACGCTTCCTTAACCGGGGTAGCTACTTCTGAGTCTGTTCACAATTGATTTTCAGTTTCTCTTTCAATTTCTTTTCAACGTTCAATTCAACTTTCCCATGTCAGCTCAACAGGCGAATTCTGGTTCTTTTAATACGAATACCTTCGGGCAGCGTCCGCAGGATTGCGGGCCGCGTGGCGGCTGCGGCGGGCGTGGCCGTTTCGGTGGGCGCCACGCGGGTTTCCACGGCGGGCCGCCTTGGGCGCGGTTTCGGGGGATGTGGCCGGCGGTTCCGGTCAATATCGAAACCACTGATTCGAGCTTCATCCTGACGCTTTTTGCGGCCGGGCTGGTGAAGGAAAATATTAGCCTCGGAGTGCAGAATGATGTGCTGACGGTGAGTTATAAAGGCCCGTCGGCGGCAGCGGCAGGCGAGGCAGAAGCTGAGGCCGCCCGCTTCACGCGCCGCGAGTTTCATAACGAATCGTTCGAGCGTACATTTCAGCTCAACGGCAAAGTACTCGTGGAGGGCATCTCGGCGCGCTACGCGGATGGTATTCTGACGGTGACGCTCCCGAAAAACCCCGCCACGAATCAGCCCGCGCAGGCTATCGCGGTGGCGTAAGGCGGAGTATACAAATGCAAAAAGCTCCCGACACGCG
>JANNMJ010000239.1:0-7692 GCA_031397815.1 Hymenobacteraceae bacterium | reverse complement strand
CCTCCACCGTCACGGCTGGATGATGCAACAGGCGGTAGTAGCTCATCTGCTCGGCCCAACTGCGGGCCAGTTGCTGGACCACCACGCACTGGCTCGCGCCAATCGCGGCTTCCAGCTGAACCCTTTTTTTTCTAACCGTCGATCGCCAAATAAAGCCATGGCCGAAAGTATCCATCCCGCACTTGTGTATAAGCCATAGGGCTGGAGCCCCGCGTCAATCGCATTCCAATGCGCCTTTCAAAATACCCCAAAGGGGTTTCATCCCAGAAGCCCGGGGTTGCCCTAAGCGAAGCGTGGGCTACCCCGGGTTCACGCGGGGTTCACGCGGCCGGAGCTACACCCTCTCCCCCACCCTACTCCTTCACCAGCTCCCCGGTCAAACGGCGGAGGGTGGTTTCGGCTTGCTTCGCTTCGTAGCGGATATCGAGGAGGCGGGTGGCGGCGTCGAGCTGGCTGCGCTGGGCTTCACGCAGGACGAGCGGCGTGAGCAGCCCGAGGCGGTAGCGTTCGAGGGCAATTTCGACGTTTTGGTCGGCGAGCTGGAGGTTCGCTTCTTCCAGATTGAGCAGGCGGATTCGGTTTTGATACTGCTGCCACGCCTGTTCGGCTTCGGAATCGAGTTGAAGGCGGGTTTGGTCGAGCGCGAACCGGCTCTGCTCGGTGATGATGCGCGCGTTCTGCTCCTGGCGGCGACGCAGGAAACCGTCGAAAAGCGGCAGGGTGGCCACTACGCCGTAATTGAAGCCCTGCTGGCGGTTGATGTTGGTGGTCAGTTGCGAAGTGCCCGGCAGAAACGCGGCGCCGTTGCTGTTGCGGGTGAGACCGTAACCGCCCGTCAGGCCGACGCTCGGGTAGCGCGAGGCGCGAATCAGGCGGCGCTCCTGCTCCGAAATATCCACCTGAAGCCGTGCCGCCGCCAAGCGCGGATTCGCCGCCTGCACGCGCTCGGCGATGGTAGCGCGGGAAAGGTCGCGGGCGACGATGATGGAATCAGTGGCGCTGAACCGGGTGGCCGGGTCACGCGAAAGCAGCTCGTTGAGCGTGATTTGCGCCGTCAGGAGGCTCTCCTGCTGCCGCAGCCACGCCGAGGAATCAGCGTTATAGTCGACCTGCGCCGTCAGTAGCTCAACCTTCGCCTTCACCCCCACTTCCACCTGCGCTTTGGTGAGCTGGATGCGCTCGCGCCCAATGCGCAGGGCGGCTTCGAGGGCACGGAATTTCCCGGTGGCGCGCACGACGTCGAAATACGCATCGGTCACATCGGCGACGGTTTGCTCAATGGTGGAGCGGGTGAGCTGACGGCGTTGACCTTCAAGGGTTTTCAGGCGGTCGTAGGCGACGAACATGCCGAGGCCGTCGAAAATCGTCCACGTGAGGGCGACGTTGGCGTTGAGGAGGCTTGTCGGGACGTTGTTCGTGATGCGTGGGTCGCGGCCCTCAAACTGCTGTTGCAGATTGATGCGGTTGTTCGACTGCGTGAGGTTGAGGTCGGCGGCGGGGATTTGCCCGGCGTTGGCGCGACTCACGTTGCGGGTGGCGATATCGACGTCGCGCCGCGCGATCTGGATGCCGAAATTCTGCGTCAGCGCCAGCTCCACGGCCTGTTGCAGCGTGAGCGCGGGGCCGCCGGGCAGGGCATAGCCAGGCGGCAGCGCTTGGGCAAAACCCAGCCCCGAAGCAAGCACAAGAGAGCAAATAAGGAGAAAGCGAATCACGAAACAGGAATACGATAGGGCGTTCAAATGGACCTGCATCAGGCCGAAACCAACTCTTTCGGAGCTTCGGATTCGGCGGGCGGCGCACCGGCTTTGTGCTTCTTCGCGGTAGCGAAATACGAGTACATCACCGGCACGATGTAAAGCGTGAGGCCGGTGGCGAAAATCAGCCCCCCGACCACGCCAATGCCCATTGCGCGGCGGCTCAGCGCCCCGGCGCCCGTGGCCAAAGCAATGGGCAGAATGCCGAGAATGGCGCAGAGCGAAGTCATCAGAATCGGGCGCAGCCGGGCGGTGGCGCCTTCGAGCAAGCCCTGCATAAATTCAGCGCCCTGCTCGACGCGCTGGTTGGCGAATTCGACAATCAAAATCCCGTTTTTCGTCACCAAACCGACCAACATAATAATGCCGATTTGCGAGAAGATATTGAGCGTCTGGTTGAAATACCACAAGCTCAGGAGCGCCCCCGACAGCGCGAGCGGCACGGTGAACATGATGATGGCGGGGTCGCGGAAGCTCTCGAACTGGGCAGCGAGAATGAGGTAAATCAGCACCAGCGCCAGCCCGAACGCGAAGACGAGCGACGACGAGCTTTCCTCAAAATCACGCGACGCTCCGGCGAGGGAAGTCGTGTACGACTCATCCAGCAGCTTATCGCCGACGGCGCGCATTGCGGCGATGCCTTCGCCCATCGTGCGGCCGGGCGCCAATGACGCCGAGAACGTGGCCGCATTGTAGCGGTTATACCGGTAGAGCTGCGGCGGCGTGCTCTGCTCTTCGAGGCGCAGCACGTTATCGAGCTGCACGAGCTGGCCGGTGCGGCTTTTTACGCTCAGCGTTCGGACGTCGAGCGGCTGGTCGCGGTTTTCGCGCGCTACCTGCCCGATGATTTGATACTGTTTCCCCTGCCGCACGAAATACCCGTAACGCTGCCCGCTGAGGGTGGCTTGCAGAGTCTGCGAAATATCCTGCACGCTCACGCCGAGGCTTTGGGCTTTTTCGCGGTCGATAATCACCCGTAATTCGGGTTTATTGAATTTCAGATTAACATCAACGAACGCGAAAGTCGGATTATTCCGCACAGCATCGAGAAATTTCGGCACCACCGTGCGGAGGTTTTCGAATTCCTGCGCCTGCACCACGAACTGCACCGGCAGCCCGCTCGCGTTGCCGCCCGACGAAAAACTTTGGTCCTGCGCGACGGATGCGCGGGCGGCCGTCAGGCGCTTAATGCCTTTGGTGAGGCCATCGGCGATTTGCTGCTGCGAGCGGGTGCGGCCGTCGGGGGTGACGAGCAGCACCCGTCCGATGCCCGAGTTCACGGAACCACCCACCGAGCCGGGCGCCGTGACCGTCAGAACATTACTCAGATCAGAGCCGGCGGAATCGCGGACGAGCTTGGTGACGTCGGCGAGGTAATCTTCCATAAAATCAAACGACGCGCCCTCCGGCCCCGTCGCCTGCACCGAGATGCGGTTACGGTCTTCCACGGGCGCCAATTCCGACGGCAGCGCGCCGAAAAAGAACCAAATGCCCGCGCCCGTCACCCCCACCAACACCCACGCTAGCCAGCGCCGCCGCATAAACGTTTGTAGGGAACGCTGATACCCATTCGTCATTCCGACGAAAAACGGCTCGGTCTTGCGGTAAAACCAGTTATGATGCTCCGATTTTTTCAGCAGCCGCCCGCACATCATCGGCGTGAGCGTGAGCGAGACGAACGCAGAAATAATGACCGACCCCGCGACCACAATGCCGAATTCGCGGAAGAGTCGTCCCGTAATTCCTTCCAGAAAAACCACCGGCAGAAAAACCGCCGCCAGCACGATGGTGGTGCTCACGATGGCGAAGAATATTTCCTCAGAACCCTTAATAGCGGCCTCTAAAGGCGCTTCCCCGCCCTCGATTCGAGAGTAAATATTCTCCAGCACCACGATGGCATCGTCGACCACCAGCCCGATGGCGAGCACGATGGCCAGCAGCGTGAGGACGTTGATGGAGAAATCGAGCAGGTACATCACGAAGAAAATCCCGATGAGCGACACGGGAATCGCGACGACCGGAATCAGCGTCGAGCGCCAATCGCGCAGGAACAGGAAAATGATGATAACCACCAGCCCGAACGCCTCGAAAATGGTGTGTTCCACTTCCGAAATCGACGCACGGATAAAAACCGAGTTATCGAAACCCGTCGAGAGCTTCAGGTCTTTCGGCAAATCGGTGCGGTACTGCTCGATGCGTTTATTGAACTCGTCGGCGATGTCAATTTGGTTCGAGCCGGGTTGCGGCGTCACGGCCACGCCCACCATCGGCACGCCGTTGCGGCGGAGGAGGGTTTGGTCGTTTTCGGGGTACAGCTCGGCGTAGCCCACATCCTGCAAGCGCACCAAGGATGTCGAGTCGTTCCGCAGAATCAGGTTGTTGAAATCCTTAACCGACGAGAGCCGCCCCATCGTGCGGAGCGTCAGCAGGGTGGCTTCGCCGCGGACGGCGCCGCCGGGTAGCTCCACGTTTTCGCGGTTCAGGGCGGCCTGCACGTCTACCGGCGAGATGCCGAGCGCGGTGAGGCGGGTGGGGTCGAGCCAGAGGCGCATCGAGTACTTGCGCTCGCCCCAAATCCGCACTTCGCTCACGCCGGGAATGGTTTGTAGGCGCTCTTTCAGCACGTTCGCCGCGTAATCGCTCAGCTCCAGCAGCGTTCGCGAATCGGAGCTGAGATACGTGAGCACAATCGGCTGCGAGTCGGCGTTGGCTTTGCTGACGGTCGGCGGGTCTACGTCGCTCGGCAGGCGGCGCTGGGCACCGGAAACCTTGTCGCGCACGTCGTTGGCGGCGGCTTCGAGGTCGGTTCCGAGGGTAAATTCCACCGTGATTTGCGACGTTCCGTCGCGGCTCACCGACGTCAGGTTGCGGATACCGGCGATGCCGTTAATATTCTCCTCTAGCGGCTCGGTAATCTGCGATTGAATCACATCCGCCGACGCTCCGGCGTAGGAAGTCGAGACGGTAATAATCGGCGGGTCGACGCTGGGGTACTCGCGCACGCTCAGGTACCGAAACCCGATGATGCCGAATATCACGATGAGCAAGCTCAGCACGATACTCAGGACGGGGCGATTAATGCTGGTGGAAGAGAGCGACATGATGAAATTAATAATTAAGAATTAATAATTAAGAATTGGGGCAGGAAAAACTTAGCGCTAGTGAGCGTCGGCTTGCCAATCGTCAATTCTTGATTACCCATTCTGAATCAAGGATTTTCTTTCGTGGAGCGCACGATAGCTGTCAGGAGGCGTAGAAGCTCGTCGCAGTCGGCGAGTAGGGAAGCGCTTTGGTCAGGCGTGATTTGGTCAGTATCTCAAAGCAAGCGGAGCCAGTAAGAAGTTTCGCGGGCTTCCTTGTAAGCAATAGCGCATTTTCCAATGAAATCGCGGCGCGATTGCCCGCCCATTGCCTCTTCCAGATTCGCCCCAACCGACGTACCACTCCGCAGCACTTGGTTGACCAAGGGTGCCAACCGGCCAGGTTTTCCTGTCAGATATTGACAAAGACGCACAATGCGAACAGCAAAAGCGTAGCTTTTCACCAACACCACATTATCCTGCTTCATGACCGTGTAAATTATTAATTCTTAATTGTTAATTATTAATTAACAACCTTCACGGCGTCGCCGGCTTTCACTTGCTGTACGCCGGTCCGGAGAATGGTATCGCCGTTGGCGAGACCGCTGGTGATCTGAATCAGGCGCTCCGAGCGGATGCCGATTTTGACGTCCTGCGCAACCGCTTTCCCCTGCACCACCTTGAAAACCTGATACCCGGTGGCGACGGGCACGACCGATTCGGTCGGAATCTGAACGGCTTCGGCGGTTTCGCCGAGCTGGAGGTTCACTTTCACGAACGCGCCGGGGCGCAGCTCGTCTTTGGCGTTGGCGTAGCGGGCGCGCACGGCGAGGGTGCGGCTGGCGGGGTCAATCTGCGGGTTCACGGCGTAGACCACCGCCATCAGCTGACGGTTACTCGCTTCTGAGGTGACACGCACCGTATCGCCGGTCCGGACGGAGGTGGCGTAACGGCCGGGCACGGCAAAATCGATTTTGACTGGTCGCACCCGCGAGAGCGTCGTGATGGTGGCGCCCGGCGAAACGTACGTTCCGACCGTCGCGCTCGTCAGCCCGAGCACGCCGTCGAACGGCGCGCGCACGTACGCTTTCGCCAGATCGGCTTCGAGCGCCTGCTGCTCAGCGCGGGCCGTGAGGAGCTGGTTATTCGCCTGCTCATACTCCTGCGCGCTGATGTATTCCTTTTCGAGGAGCGTCCGCTGGCGTTTCTCTTGGTCTTGGTAGAGCTTCAGGTTGAACCGCTGCTTTTGGAGCTGCGCCTGAATATCGGCCGCGTTGATGGTGAAGAGGAGCTGACCTTTCCGCACCGGCTGCCCCTCGCGGATGGCGAAAGAGGTGATTTTCCCCGCGATTTCTGCTTTGAGCGTCACCGCTTCCTCGGCGAGGACCGAGCCGGTTGCGGCTACTTCATCGGTGAGGCGCGTGGGGGCCACCACATAGGCTTTCACGGGCAGCTTCTGGGCGCCGCCGCCGGTTGCTCCATTCGCGCCCTTGCCACCGGGCGCCCCAGCGGCTCCTTTTCCGCCTCCCGCTCCGCCTTTCCCGCCCGCCTGATTCGACGGAAAATACTTGATTTTCACGAAGACCAGCGCCGCAATCAGCGCCGCCGCAATCAGCCAACCCCATGGAAAGCCGCCTTTGGCAGGCGGGTCGGCGACGGGTTCAGCCGCAGGCGGCGGCAAAGCTGGCGCACTGGGTTGAACGACCGGTTCAGACTCTGTCATCAGGAAGAAGTGAGCGACGCCAAGCGTCAGGATGAGCGAAAAAGAGTCGGCCCCGCAACAAATGGCTGCGCGGGGCCGACATTTTCAAACGCTTCTCTTCCGCAAAAAGTTGGCTAACCGCCTCTTGCAAACCCTGCCCAGCTACTGCAAAGCCTCAAAAACCGGCTGCGCTTCGGCCCAGAAAGCATCCAGCCCCATCAGGCGGGGCTTGAAAAAGGAGATGAGGGCGGGCCAGTCGGCGCGCTCGAACAGGTTGACGCCGGTTAGCTCGTGGTACACGCGGCTCCGCTCGCGGCCGTGCTCGTCGGTGGTGTCGGGTTCCCACGTCCACTCCTCCCCTACGGCTTCTTCCAGCGTGGCGCGCAGGGTTTGCAGCTCGGCGAAGTAGAGGGCGCGCAGCTCGGCGTCGGGGTGCGTCAGCTCGATGCCGATGGTCGCGCGGCGTTGGTCGGCGTGCAGCCGAAATTGGACGTGCTTGATGCCGGTCCGGTAATTAATCCAGTGAACCCGTTCACCGGTAGCCGTCGGGACGGGGGCCATATACAGACCAAAGGCCGTCCAGAACGCCTGTCGCCGCTCGGCGACTTCCGCTTTTGAATACATGGTGCGAAGGAAGGGTACACAGCCGGTACGGGCGGGGTATGTGGTAGCTGGTGAGAGGTTGTAGTATTGTGAGTATGCGTCCTGACCCTGTCGGGTACGATGCCCTTCTCATCTTCTGCATGCCCACTACTTCTCCACGACTACTTCCTAGCGTTGCCGCCTATTTTTCGCCTGCTTTCTGGGTTTAGATTTTTGCACTTTGGCTGATAAGGCTTTGCTATTCACAACTGTTTCTTAACTGTAAACGGGTCAGACTGTTTTGTACTTCACAGCGAGATCTGACTGCGCTGCACTTACACCTGCCGCTTAGACCTTCGGCAACCCTTCACGCCCCTATACCCCCCCTAGCGACTTTATGCCCCGCTGGCGCAGAGCGTGCTAACTATAAGCTAGGCGGTGTCTAGGTGCTAGTGCATCAATTAGGGGCGAACATTTGCCCTTATGTCGTACACGCGATTAACCCATCCGGAGCGCGAGGAAATTGCGCTTGGCCTTGCTGCTGGCCGCACCAGCGCCCAGATTGGCTCCC
>JANNMJ010000154.1:0-49574 GCA_031397815.1 Hymenobacteraceae bacterium | reverse complement strand
CAACCCACCGGTGGGGGGGGGGGGCCTGGGCCCCCCCCTCGGGGGGGGGGGTCGCCCGCGGGTGCGCTAAAAACCCCCCTGGGGGGCGCCCACACGCCCACGCCCCTACGTTGACTGGTCACACGCGCTAGCTGGCAGGTCAAGAGACCTGCAAATAGCTGACACGGGGCCGGAGCCCCGCGTCAAATCACTCTTCCAAACCGGCACCGGGACGGTGCCGGGTACGTCGGACAGGAAACCACCAAATCAACTCCCCCAAAAAGCCCTGAGCAGCATCACGCTACTCAGGGCTTTTCGTTTCCCCTACTCCGCCGACGGGCCTTCGTCGGTGGGCGGAGAACATGAAGAAAGCAACCCGTCAACCGCTAACCCCTCATCAGCCGGGCTTCGTTTTGGTTTGTCGTTCGCTCACTTTACCCGCGTTGGCGGGCTGCTTCCTCATGTTTTTCTTGCGTTACTGAACCACCAGCCGGGTGCTCCCGAGGAGCCGGTGTTGGGCATCGCGGCTTCTGACCAGATACAGGCCCGCGCGTTCCGGCGCCTTCACCAACAAGACGTTTGAGCCGGTCGATTGGTGACTTGCGAAATGATGTTCGAGCAGGCGCCCGGTCGCGTCGAAGACTTCTACCTCGGTCGCCGCTTCGTTCTGAAGCTGAACGACTTGCCCCGCCGCCACCGGATTCGGCGTCAGCGCGATTGTAGCATCAGGCGACGCCGCAGACAAGCCGAGCGGCGTCAGCGTAGGCGAGAAACCAGCAGCGAATGTCAGCATCTCCGTCGCGCCAACGGTTGGGAGCGCAGGGAGCGGCGAAAGCTGAACGCCGCCGACGCGACCGATACCCGTCAGAATGCCTTGCCCGGTGACAGGGTCGAACGAAACGGTATGCGCGCTGGAGGATGCGCCCGTCGCCACGCGTACTGCGCCCAGCGCACCCTGCACGTCATACGCCAGCAGAGCGGCCGCGCCGCCCGCCGGAGCCGTGATGGAGCCGAAGCCGGGCCAAGTAGTCGTGCCGCGCGTGTTGGTGAGGAGCCACGCATTACCGGCGGCGTCGGTAGCAAGCGGGTCGAAGCGGCTCAGTTCAGTGGCGCCAGTGAACGTCGTAGTCGGCGATTCGCGCAGCCATTGGAACGTACCGGTCGCGCGGTCGAGGCGGGTCAGGAAGAATGTCCCCTGATTGAACGACGTGGCAGTCGCCTGAAATGGTCCGAATTGGAAGGGGCCGAAGAGCGGCCCAGCGAAATACACGCCCGCGTTATCGGCGGTGCTGACCCACGTCTTCGCGCACGTAATGTCCTCAATGTGGCGCACCCACTGGAGGGCGCCGGTGGCGTTGTAGCACGCCACATACATGTTGTAGGTGATGCCCGGGGGCAGTGCCGCCACCGTGCCATTATAGTTCGCACTTGGTTCGGCGCAGCTACCGGCCACGTACACGGTGCCGTCGGGGGCGAGGGCGAGGGACGTGATTCGGCTAACGTTGTTCTGGGTAATAGAGGTGAGCGAGTCGCCGGTGGCAAGGTCGAACCGGGTGGCGTAGCACTCGCCGTAGGTGTCGTACGCCAGCCACGCGCTGGTGCCGCGCGGGTCGAGCACGACGGCGTTGGCGTCGCTCACTTGCACGAAGCTCCTACCGGGGCCGGGGCGCAGGCTATGCACCCACCGCACGGCCCCGACCGAGTCGAGGTTCGCCATAAAGAACTCCAGCCCGCTGTTGGCGTGGGGGTTACGAAGCTTGTGCTGCGCATCGAATACGAGGGAATCCTTGTATTCCCCGACCAGCAGGAAACCGTGATCCGGCAGTGCCTGCAAGTGGAGGGCGCTCGCATTGCCCTCAATCAGGCGGCTGACCAGCGGTGCGCCGGTCGCGGAGCGCAGCCGCGTAATGCGGATTGGCCCGAGCGCTTCGGAGCTGTACACCTCGCGTTTTTCTTCGGTCCCGACCCACCAGCCGCCCGCCGTATGCAAGCTCGCAGCCGTACGAAGCAAATCCGGGTTCGAGGAATACGTGAGGGCGCGCGGCTGTGCCCATTGAAACGTCTGCCCGATACTCGGCAGCGCCGACAGCAGCGAAACGAGCGCCGCGAGGGTGAGAGTCAGCCGCCCCTTGTAAGAAAGTGACATTGTATGTAATGAGAAGAAACGGTAAGAGAAGAGTATTGGCTGCCAGACGCCCTTGACCCTCTGAACGTTGCTCTCAGTTATTATTTAGGCCCCTTGAAGAAGCCCGTCCGGCGGCAACGCATCCCGATGGGGCGCCGTAGAAGGGGCAAAACGGGCCGCAATCGCGGTCAGGCTCTTTCCCTTCCGGCATTCATTCTCATGAAAAAAATCATTCTCACCCTTGCCATTGCGGCAGTTTCAATCGGTTCAGCGGCAGCGCAAGGCTTCACGTATGGCTTGAAGGCGGGCGCCAATTACTCCAATGTGTGGGGTAAGAATGCGTTCGACTCGTACAAGTACAAAGCGGGCTTTGTGGGCGGCCTCGCGGTCAACTACTCGTTCAACAGCTTGGCTTCTTTGCAGATAGAGGCGCTGTACTCGAACAAAGGCTTCACGCTCGAAGACACGGAAATGACCGTCAACGACGTAAAGACCAAGTATCAGGGCAAGTTCAACATGAACTATATCGACGTGCCGATTCTGGTGAAAATCAACGCCGGGCCGATCTTCTTTGAAGCCGGGCCGCAGGTCGGGTACCTCATCGACGCGAACCGGGCTTCTGATTTCAAGGTAAAAAATGCCAACGGCGACGTGATCGCCGAAGGCGATAGCCAGAACAGCGCCGGTGCGCTGCCGGGCTACACCAAGATCGACGCACAGAACGGCGGCGTCCCCAACTTCGATATCGGGCTGGTGGTCGGCGTCGGGTTCAACGTCACGCCGCAAGCGAGCTTGGGCGTGCGCTACAACGCGGGCGTCAAGTCATTGGTCGATACCAAAGCCACGAAAGCCGGCGATGAGCCACGCATCTTCAACGAAGCCTTCCAATTGCAGGCAGGTTATATGTTCGGCTCGACCAAATAGGTCGCTAACCGCGTGATAGCCGTCTTGCCGGCTCAAACTGCAACCCTCCCGGCCTCGGTGCCTCCCGCTAAAACCGGCTTCTCTGCACCCGCAGGAAGCCGGTTTTTTTTGCCCTTTTTGCGCTCTTTTTTCGCCTGTTCCTACCGTCTCGCAACCTCTGAGCGGTATTTGAGTTGAACCTTCGCATCCCCAAACCCAGCATCGGCACCGCAAGGCGTCGGCGCTGGGCTTTTCCACGTTTGCCCCACTACCCCTGATTGCCGGGGGAATCCGTCTGCCTCCCCGATGACCGCTGCCGAATTACTGCTCCTTTACCGCCAGGACCCGCTCACCCAAACCCTCGCCGAGCGCCTTGCGCCGAGCGGCACTCCCGGCCAGCCGCCGCGCTTACAGGCGCGCGGACTGGTGGGATCGCAGGATGCCGTGCTGGTGGCGGCGCTCCATCAGGCAAATCCGCGGCCGAACCACGTACTGGTCGCGCACGACCGCGAAGAGGCCAATTACCTGCATTCCGACGTTCAGAACCTCCTTTCGGCCACTACCGGCGGCACGCAGGAAGCGGGCGCGCTGCTGTTTCCGTCGTCGTACAAGCGGCCGTATGAGTTTGATGAAACCGAGAACGCGAACATCCTGCTGCGCGCCGAAACGCTGAACCGCGTGAGCGGCGTCCAGAAATCGGCGAGCGGCGTGGGCCAGCTGGTAGTCACGTACCCCGAGGCGCTCACCGAGAAAGTGATTAACCGGCAGAGCCTCGTGAGCAACACGCTCACCGCCACCGTGGGCGAGCGACTGGATGTGGCGTTCCTGACGGAATTACTCGCGGGGTACGATTTCGAGCGGAGCGAATTCGTGTACGAGCCGGGCCAATTCGCGATTCGCGGCGGCATCGTCGACGTTTTCTCTTACGCCAACGACCTGCCGTACCGCATCGAGCTGTTCGGCGATGAGATCGAATCGATCCGCACCTTCCACCCGGATACGCAGCTTTCGGTGGAAACGCGGCCGTCGGTTTCGATTATCCCGAACGTCCAGACCCGGCTGCTGCACGAGTCGCGGGTGTCGCTGCTGGAATTTCTGCCCGCTAATACCATTTTCTGGTTCAAGGATTTACGCCAGACGCTGGATGTGGTCGGTGAATCGTTCGAGAAAGCCACGGCGGCGTTCAAGGGAATGTTAGAGAGCGCGGCGGGCGTGCAGATTGTGAGCGACCCGGCGGCGCTTTTTGAAACCCGCAACGCCTTTCGGCGCGGGCTGGAAGCGTTTACGTGCGTCGAGTTCGGGAAGCGGTTTTATTTCTCCCGCGAAAAGCACGGCGCCGAGACGGTGCAGTTTCGGGCGTCGCCGCAGCCGTCGTTCAATAAAGATTTTGCGCGGCTGATTAAAAACCTGCACGAGAACCAAGCGCGGCGCCTCACCAACGTCATCGCCGCCGATTCGCCCCGGCAAATCGACCGCCTCACGACGATTGTCGATGAGCTGGACCACGAAACCCGCTTCCAGCCCCTGCTGGTGGCGCTGCGCGAAGGGTTCGTCGACGATGATACCAAGGTCGCGCTCTACACCGACCACCAGATTTTCGAGCGTTTCTACCGGTATAAAGACCGCGCGAAATTCTCGAAATCGAAGGCGATGACGCTGCGCGAGCTGCGCGACCTCCAGCCCGGCGATTACGTCACGCACGTCGATAACGGCGTGGCGCGGTTCGGCGGACTGACCCGAATCGAGAATAACGGGCGCATTCAGGAATCGGTCCGGCTGATTTACCGCGACGATGACGTTCAGACGATTCCGATTCACTCGCTCCATAAAATCAGTAAATATTCCGGCGCTGAGGGCACGCCGCCGAGCCTGAGCAAGCTGGGGTCGCCGGAGTGGGAGAACAAGAAAAAGGCGGTCAAGAAAAAGGTCAAGGATATTGCCGCCGAGCTGATTAAGCTCTATGCGCGCCGCAAAGCCGCGCCCGGCTACGCCTACACACCCGACGGTTTCCTGCAAGCCGAGCTGGAATCGAGCTTCATCTACGAAGACACCCCCGACCAAGCCAAAGCCACCGAGGACGTGAAGCGCGATATGGAGCAGCCGCACCCGATGGACCGGCTGGTGTGCGGCGACGTGGGTTTCGGAAAAACCGAAATCGCGATTCGGGCGGCCTTCAAGGCCGTGACCGACGGCAAGCAAGTGGCCGTGCTCGTGCCCACGACGGTGCTGGCAATGCAGCATTTCAAAACCTTCCGCGACCGCCTCTCCAATTTCCCGGTGACGGTGGAGTACGTCAACCGGTTCAAAACCACCAAGCAGGTCAAGGAGACGCTGAACCGCGTGAAGGAGGGCAAAACCGATATTCTCATCGGCACGCACCGGCTGACCGGCAAGGATATTCAGTTCAAGGATTTGGGGCTGATGATTATCGACGAGGAGCAGAAATTTGGGGTGAAGACGAAGGAGAAATTAAAAGAATTGCGCGTCAATGTCGATTCTCTGACTCTAACGGCCACCCCGATTCCGCGCACGCTGCATTTCTCGCTGATGGGCGCCCGCGATTTGAGCATCATCGCCACGCCGCCACCCAACCGGCAGCCCGTGCAGACGGAGCTGCACGTATTCTCGGAAAACCTCATCCGCGATGCCATTGCGCGGGAACTGAACCGCAAGGGGCAGGTTTTTCTGGTGCACAACCGCGTGAAGGATATTGAGGAAATGGCGAATATGGTGCTGCGCCTCGTCCCGGATGCCCGCGTAACCTACGCGCACGGCCAAATGGACGGCGAACAGCTAGAAAAGCGGATGATGAAATTCGTGGAAGGCGAATATGATGTACTGGTTTCGACGAATATCATCGAATCCGGGCTGGATATTCCGAACGCGAATACCATTATCATCAACCGCGCCCATATGCACGGCCTCTCCGACCTGCACCAGATGCGCGGGCGCGTCGGGCGCTCGAACCGCAAGGCCTATTGCTACCTGCTCACGCCGCCCGTCGCGGGCCTGCCGTCCGACGCCCGCAAGCGCCTGAGCACCCTCGAAGAGTTCTCCGACCTCGGCGAGGGCTTCAAGATTGCGATGCGCGACCTCGATATCCGCGGCGCCGGTAACCTGCTCGGCGGCGAGCAAAGCGGCTTTATCTCCGACCTCGGCTTCGAGATGTACCACCAAGTGCTCGACGAAGCGATTCAGGAGCTGAAGGAAACCGAGTTCAAGGAGCTGTTCGCGGGCGATGCCGCCCTGCGCGCCGCCGCCAAAGCCCGCCCACGGGAGTGCAACATCGAAACCGATCTGCAAGTCCTCATCCCCGACACGTACGTGCAGAACGTCGGTGAGCGCCTGCGCCTCTACGCCAAGCTCGACAAAGCCGCCGACGAGCCGGCGCTCGGCCACATTCTGGCGGGCATCGAAGACCGTTTCGGTCCCCTCCCCGCCGAATTGCAGCAGCTCGCCGACGTGGTGCGCCTGCGTTGGCAGGGCTGCCGCGCCGGTTTCGAGCGCCTCACCCTCAAGCGCGACACCCTAAAAGGCTACCTCCCCGCCGGCGACGAGCACAAAGACTATTTCCAAGGCGACCAGTTCGGCCGCATCCTCCAGTACGTGCAAACCCACCCCCGCACCGCCAACCTCAAAGAGCGCAAAGACCAGCTTATCGTGACCGTGGAGAGCGTGGCGAGCTTGGATAAGGCGAGGAAGGTGATGGGGGAGATTGTGGAGTAGCCTCCCTTCCTAATGGGGCGCGTTTCGGAAGTGCTCGCCCATAAAGCCTGTAACATCTTTTAATTAATGGACTACTTCATCTGCAACGGTTCCGGCGACAGCCTTGATAATCCCACTCCGCTTGAAATGGACCAATTTCTCAACGAATTAGACCCCAAGAATGAGGAACACGGGCGTGCCTGGCTCAATGTGAATGAAGCTGACGATACCCTCGAATACTCACTAAACGGCAATTTGGGCTATGCTCGGGAAGGTCATGGGAATCGCCATCTGAATGGGGTCACTATCGCCAAGGTTGTGGATTTGTGGGTCAAGCTGGCCGAAGGCCGCTTCGATGAATTGGAGCAGGAACCATGGCGCCCCGGACTCTACGAACCGCTTACACCGAAACAGGAAGCGCACCGCAAGGCCGAATTGGATGATTGGCAACTTGCACCGGACCGGGAGTTTTACGACATACTCGGCCCGGAACGCCCGGATGTACCCTGCCGCGCACCGGGCTGCAATCGGGGAGCAATAGACCATAGCCTCCTATGTCGAGCGCACCATTTCCAAAATATTAAGGGCCGACCGAGCCCTTTTGATTGAATAACCCGCGGTGCATCTATCTACTGACGGCTAAACCGCGCCTGTTGGCTGGAACCATCCGGGTTGGTAAGGCGCCTGCACTGCCTGTACTTTTGATGCCGTTAGTCAGTCCGCTCCAATGAACGAAAAACTCACCGTCCGCAACTTTGGCCCTATCACGGAAGCTGAAGTAGAATTCAAGCGTGTTACCGTATTTATCGGCCCGACGGGCGGGGGAAAGAGTACGCTGGCGAAGCTGGCGGCGATTTTTCGGGAAGTGAGACTCGCGTTGGCAAGCGAGGATGAAGTTCAGAGGGTTTACGAAGAGCTGTTATCTGATTACCAATTGGAAAAATATGACCGCTCAAACAGTTCAGCAGATTGGAAGGGTGGTCAGGATAATACCACTACAGTCAGTGTAGCTGTTAAAGGCAAAAACGTAATAACCCATGTTTCCGGCTCAGCAGCAAAAGATTTTGGCACACTCGCTGAGTTTCTAGAGCGGTCTATGATAGGCTTATCTGATGAACAGAAAAAAGCTGAGTACTCTCTGTACAAAGAAATCTATGACCGCAGGCGAGAGGAGCATTATAAGCGCCTATTTCAAGACGTTCTTTATGTGCCTGCTGACCGCGCATTTATTGCTGCTGCCGACGAAGCCAAATGGGAGCTTGACTTTGCTGGAATCACATTGCCACGCACTTTAGTGAATTTTGCGCGTGTATTTGAGCAAGCGCGTCATACAAAGGGAGAAATTGAGTCTTGGCTCGGCTCTATGAAAATTTCCGTATTGGATGAGGTCAAATACACTCGACAAAACGATGGACAATATGCTGTTGAAGGTAAAGAAGGCTGGAAGCTACCTTTAGCTGATACTTCTAGTGGAATGCAATCTGTTATTACGCTGCTTGTAGCATTGTCGGGGGGTGCATTGAACAGAGGTCGACATTTGATACTAGAAGAGCCTGAATTGAATTTATTTCCTAACAAACAAAAGAAACTACTCGAAAAACTAGTATTGCATACTACTGGCTCTCCGCCTCCATTCAACGACGCAAGAGACACACTGCTTATCAACACCCATTCCCCTTACATCCTCTCCCACCTAAATCTGCTCATCTACGCCCATCAAGTCGCGACTAAATACCCTGACCGAACCGATGAAGTAGCCCAATTGGTCCCGCGTGAAAGCTGGATAAACCCTCAAGAGTTCGCGGCCTACTATGTTGGAGAGGGCACCGTCCGCTCTATTGTGAACCCTGAGTTAGGCTTGATTGACGACAATGAGTTGGACGCCATTTCCGGCGACCAAGCCGATGCGTTCGACAATCTCATTCGACTCAGCAAAGGGTTCGCGATCAAATGATTCTGCGCCTAGTAGCCCTCTATCAGCATCGGTCGGCGGCACCTTGTGTTTCGTCCCATTCCGATGTGCTGTTTCACGTCTGCGATCAGCCACATCCCCTTCCGGTGTGTCGACGCGCAGATTCCTCACAAGATGTCGATCTGACCGTCGCCAACCCTCGGTCGCGCACGATTCAGCTGGTGGCGATTGACAAATGCCTCTACACCGACGCCGACCCTACACGCTGTGATTGCGCCCTGATTTGCGACGAAGAAATTCAGTTCGTCGAGTTCAAGCACGGCAACTCTAAGCGCCGCACTGATCGCGTCAAGGAGTGCATTTCTCAATTAGCAGCCACTATCAACGCTTTTCACAGTCGTCAAATTATTCCCGACAACTGTACTGTACGCGCCATAGCCTGCGTAGGCTTCACTGAGCAACGCCCTCCGCGTGATGCTTCCACCGCCGCGCAAACCTTATTACTCAATAAGCTAACGCCCGATAACGTCGTGGTAGAACTGGCTATCACCGACGAAACAGGTTTTTATTAGGAGCGCGCCGGTTGCGGCGATTATTTCGTCGTCTTAGTGGCGGCTTTTTCTCGTTTTTTGGCCTTCTTCACCACCGCCATATCGGCTTTGAACTGGGTTTTGAGGAAGTCGATGGTGCGGTCGGTGGCGAGGTTGGCGGCTTTCATCGCGGCCAGCCAGTCACCCAACCAATCAGCCGCCGGAGAATATGCTCGCCAATCTACTGACGGCTAAACCGCGCCTGTTGGCTGGAACCATCCGGGTTGGTCAGGCGCAGCACGTAAGTGCCTGCCGCGAGGGTAGCGGTCGGCAGGCGCTCCACGCCCATCGGCAGGGCGAGGTGGCGCACTTGGCGGCCGGTGAGGTCGAACACTTCGGCGATGCGGTCGTGGATGGCGCCGGGCAGGGTCAGAAACTCATCGCACGGGTTGGGGAACACGCGCAGGGTGGGCGTGAGCTGCTCGGCGAGGAGGCCGGTGGGTTGTAGCGAGACATCGCGACGGATGGTGATACCCGGCGTCAGCGATTTGTAGCGTCTATTGGTATTGATGTAAAGCCCTCTGATGGTTACGCCCGATGGCAATGGAATGGTCTGCCGAGTAACGGCTTGCGTGCATTCAAACCGCAAGTATTGTTTTTGACCCGTAGTGGAAGTGTATTCCATTTCTAACGGCATCCGAAAAAACGGGATAGTAGCGCCGTTAGTAGGGAACTGCGAGTATTCAATGACCACATTTCCTCCTACTTGGTTCCAACGACCAGCACCAACCGGGTGTCCGAGGCTGTATACCCATTGATCGAAAAACCAATCCAGCGGCTGACCATACGTCTGTTCCATCGACCGCTTGAAATCCTCTGTTGTGGCAGTGCGCCCCGCATATTGCTGGTAATACGACCGCAGACCCGCAAAGAACAGCGCATCATCGTTGAAAAGGTAACGCATCAGGTGAAACACCATGATGCTTTTATTATATGTACTGGGGCCGTCGAAAATATATTCATCAGCGCCAATGTTATAAAAATAGTCTTTCACTAAAGGATATCTGGCCCTAAGCGCATCTTGAAAACGTGGAGCAAGCCAAACTAATGCCGTATCTGGAGAGAACAAATCTTCCAGCGCCATATGCTCCCCGTAGCTTGCTAAACCCTCACTGAGCCACAAATCCTGCCACGACTGTAAGCCCACACTATTACCAAACCATTGATGACACGTTTCGTGAGCTATGACGGTGTAATCAATACCATAGGAAGTATTCAGGGTCACCATTGTCTGGTTCTCATAGCCTGTTCCGTAAGCAGTCAGGCATATTCCAGCTTTTTCACGCCAGAAAGGGTAGGGTGCTATTTTAGCAGAAAAATATTCCAGCAATTGCTTTTGGGGAAGTAACTTTTGGTGCTGTGAAGCTAACGTTGCCGGGTGCTTAATCAGATAATTTACTATCGGCACTGAATCCGCCACAGGCAATCCCGGAATATGGGCGTAAGAAGTTTCGCGCACGTACTTCCCCAACGACATTACTAACTGGTTGTACCGAATCGGATACTTCGTTTTCCACTCATAGCGTACTCTGCCAAGAGGTAAACTCACTTTTAGTTGTAGCAATCCATTAGAAGCGGCTTGAAAGATTGTATCCGTAGTAATAAACACTTCCGCCGAATCAAGCCGATCTGACAAAACTGGCTTACCCGGAAACCATTGATATGCCCTCATAGCAGCAACCGCACTATTTAGAACATAACTACCGCCATGACGATAGGCCCCACGGTATGCGATGCCGTCACCGCTGAGTCCAAAAGGCGACCCCGTAACATCCTTCTCGTAATTGACCCTAAAAGTGAATGCTGCGCCTGGTGGAATCGTATTGGGCAACACGACAGAAACATCTAAAGAGTCTCCACCAGTTCTAAAAAAACTACTTACGAGTACTCCGTTGACAAGAACGCTTTTTACCCCTAGACCTACAATACCTATTGTATCGAGCGGCATAGTAGCTGAGGCATTTCGCGCATGGTATTCAACGTAAGTACCCTCATCGAATGACGCACGACCAATCCAATAATCTTGATTCACCTTCAAATCCAAATGCGCGAACAGCAAATCATACCGGTTCATCAGCCGCTCGTGGCGGCGGGTGAAGGCGGCGGTGCGGGCGGCCGTGCCGGGGGCTTGCTGCGCGTGCAGGGGCGTTACGAAGGCGAGGCTGAATAGGCTCAGTAAGAGGAGGTAGACTTGTCGCATCATAGCGAGAAAGGGGGGTTAATGCTTCAGGAGCAGAATGGGCTGGGAAAGCCATCTCAAAGCTAGTGATGGTGACCTGATTGGCGCTTGTGGCGCGGAATCAGGTGCAGCGAATGGCGCGGGAAAGCGTTTAAGTGAATAAGCAGGGCATAAAAAAACCCTGACAGGTGCGGGACGGCCTGTCAGGGGAAATAGATTGAGAGCGGAAAAGCGCGCAGATTGTGCCGATTATTTCGTCGTCTTCGTCCCCGCCTTTTCCCGCTTCTTCGCCTCCTTCACGGCCGTCATATCGGCTTTGAGCTTGGTTTCGGCAGTTTTTTGCTTGTCTTTCGCCACGCGTTGCTGGCCTTCTTGCTTGGCGATTTGCTTTTGCAGGTCTTTAACGGTCTTCTCGGCGGCTTTGAGCTGGGTTTTGAGCGAGTCGATGGTGCGGTCGGAGGCGAGGTTGGCGGCTTTCATTGCGGCCACTTTCTCCTGGCTCTCCGTGACGCGGGCTTCGGTGGTGGCGACGTCGGGCGGGCCTTTCTTTTGCGCGATGGCCGCCGGGCTGACCAACAGGGCAGCAGCGATGAGTAACAGCAATGCAGGAACACGCATGGTTGATAAAGGGGGAAGTGTGGAAACCGAAACCGACGCACGAAAGCGACCAACCGGCGCCCGCTTCAGCCAACGTTAGGGGCGGCGCCTTTCGTACGAAAGCAAAGTTGGTCAACTTCCGCTCGAAACCGTCGATTTCAAGCTTACAAAAGATTAGAAAAGGATTAGAGTGCCGGTTCGGGCGTCCTTTCACATCCCCCGCATCTCTTTCACATCCCCACATCTCTCTCACCTCTCCCCCATCCCCTCCCCTATCTTCATCCTTATGAATCGCGCTGCTCTTCCTTTCCTCATCGCCTTCCTTGCGCTGCCCGAACTGACGTGGGCGCAGAAAATCGCCGCCCCGACCGTCACGCGCGTCCTCACGACGTTGGCGGCGGACTCATTGCAGGGGCGCGCTTCGGGTACGCCGGGCATCGCGAAAGCCGCTCGTTTCCTGACGGCCGAGTTCACCCGTATCGGGTTGCAGCCGATACCCGGCGCTACCGGGTTCGAGCAGAAATTCGAGGCGTGGCGCCCCCAGCAGCTCAGCGCGCAGGCGAGCGTGGCGGGCGCGGCGGTCAGTCCGAAGGATATCGTCGTGATTCCGGCGCAGGAGCAGCTTACGTGGGCTTCGGGCGCGGCCGATGCGCCGCGCGTGGTGGTGGTCGGGCCGAAAGACGATCCGTGGAAAGCCTTTTGGCCGCTCCGCCGTCCGAAGGAGAACGTCGTCCTCCTCCTCGATACCGCCCATCGCAAAGCCCTGCCCGAAATGGCGCGCATCGTGGCGCATTACGGGATGCGCGCCACGCGCCCCACGTTCTCGGCGGCCGTGCTGCTGACGCCCGCACCCACCGCCGCCACCGCGTTTCAGCTCAGCGCCACGGCGCGCATCGAGGCCGTGCCGATGAGCAACGTGGTGGGCTACCTGCCGGGGAAGAAGGCGGCGCGCTCGAAGGAATACGTGGTGTTTTCGGGCCACTACGACCACCTCGGCTACCTGCCCGCAATGAACGGCGATTCCATCGCCAACGGCGCCGATGATGATGCGTCGGGCATCGCCGCCGTGGTCGCGCTCGCCGAATATTACCGCAAGCACCGCCCGGCGCGGCCGCTGGTTTTCGTGGCGTTCACGGCGGAGGAAGTCGGGGGGTTTGGGTCGCAGTACTTCTCGCGGCAGCTCGACCCGGCGCAGGTGGTCGCGATGTTTAATATCGAGATGATTGGGAAGGAAGCCGAAGCCGGACCGGGCGGCGCCTATATCACGGGCTACGACAAATCCACGTTCGGCGCGCTCCTCAACGAAAACCTCCACGGCACCGCCCGTTTCGTGCCCGACCCCTACCCCGCCGAGCAGCTTTTCTACCGCTCCGACAACGCCACTCTCGCCCGCCTCGGCGTGCCGGCGCACACCATCAGCACCTCCCGTATGCCCGCCGACAAGCTCTACCACTCGGTAGACGACGAAATCGGCACCCTGAACTTGCCGAATGTGGTGGCGGTCATTCAGTCCATCGTCCGCAGCGCCACCGGGTTAGTGAGCGGGCGGCAAACGCCGTCGCGGGTGGTGGATGCGGGGGAGCGGAAATAGCTAGTTGTGAGCTGAGCGCAAGCCCGGGGTAGATTTCGTTGAAATCAACCCCGGGCTTCAAGGATATAACCCCTTCGGGGTACACTGATTAGCTATTTGTCATTGCGAGGAACGAAGCAATCTTCTTAGGATGAGCGCCTTGGCTAAGCCGCGTTGCTCAACCGCCGCACTAAGCAAACGAAAATTGCTTCGTTCCTCGCAATGACAAATCGGTAGAAAACCAAAAAAAACCTACCTCGGAAAATAAACCCGGAAAATAGACCCCACCCCAATCTCACTTTCTACTTCGATGTGCCCACCGGCGTTTTCGATGATTTTCTTCACCATATAAAGGCCGATACCGGAGCCTTCGACGTGGCTGTGGAGGCGTTGGAAGAGGCCGAAAAGCTTCTCCTGCTGGCCCCGGTGCAGGCCGAGGCCGTTATCCTGCACTTCGAGGACGGTGGAATGGCGGACGGGGTAGCAGCGTACGCTGATGTGCGGAGGGCGGTCGGGGTGGCGGTATTTAATGGCGTTACTGAGGAGGTTGAATACGATGCTGCGCAGGTTTTTCTCGGCGAACGCGAGGCGCGGGCAGGTGCTTAGCTCAATTTGCAGGTTGGCGTGGGCAGTGGAAAGCTGGGGCAATAAATCGAGGCGCACGGACTCGACGAGCGACGGCAAATCGACGTCCTCCGTCGGCTGGTCGTGGACTTTTTGTAGCTTGATAATATCCGTCAGGTGATAAATCGTGCGCTTGAAACGCTCAATCGATTCCTGCATTAAATCGAGCAGGAGCGGCACTTCGGCCTCGGCGGCGGGGCGCTCCATTTCTTCGCGCAGCGCCGTGAGCAGCCCTTCGATGTTGATGATGGGGGCTTTGAGGTCGTGGGAGGCGGTGTAGATGAAGTTGTCGAGGTCGCCGTTGGTGCGGATGAGGCGCTGGTTGGTGGCATCCAGCTCGTTGTTGGCAGCGGTAAGGCGGTAATTCGATTGCGCTACCTGCTGCCGGGCGGCCACTTGCTCGCTCACTTCAATCGCCACGACGGCCACACTGTCGATTTCGCCCTGCGCATCGCGGAGCGGCTGATACACGAAGTTGAGATACACCGTTTCGAGCTGCCCGCGCCGTTCGAGGAGCGCCGTTACTTCCTGCGCTACGAAGGCTTCGCCGGTGGCGAAAACCTGCGCCAGCACTTCGGCAAAACCTTGGTCGCGCACTTCGGGCATCGCTTCGAGCATCGGCTTGCCGACCACTTCCGCCTGCGACCGTCCCCAGATGGCGGCGATGGAGGGGTTGGCGACTTCAATCACGTACTCCGGCCCCTGAAAAATGGCAATCGCGACGGGCGCCTGCTCGAACAGCTCCGCGAGCTGGGCTTGCTGTACGCTCTGCTGCTGCCGAGCCATCACCTGCTCCGTGACGTCGTACGCGAAGACCGAGATGCCGATGATGGCGTCGTTCTCGCGGTACGCTTGATACGTAAAGTTGAAGTACTTGTGCAGCGGCGGGTGGCCGTTGGGCTGCGAGATCGTCAGCGAAACCTCGTTCCCGACGAACGTCTCGCCGGTGCGGTACACTTCGTCGAGGAGCGCGACGAAGCCTTGCTCTACGGCTTCCGGCTGCATCTCCGCGACGATCAGGCCGCGCTTGGGCCGGTCGTTGAGGAGCTGCGAGTAGGCTTTGTTGAAGTATTCGAGGCGATGCTCGGGGCCGCGCAGGATGGCGATGACCGCCGGAGTCTGCTCGAATACCTGATACAGGGCCTCGCGCTGCGCCACCAGCTCCTGCGCAGTGGCGAGCGCCTGGGCTTGCAGCTTCTCGACGCGCTGATGCGTGAGCACCTTTTCGGTGGTATCGACGATGAACGCGAGAATCCCGTAGATGCGCCCATTCTCGTCGTCGGTGTCGGAGAGGGGTTGATAGATGAAGTCGACGTACCGAAGGGCGGTTTGGCCGGTGATGGGGTCGTAGAGCTGGAGGGGTACTTCCGTACCGATGAACGGCTTGCCGGTGGTGTACACGCCGTCGAGGAGGTCGATGAATCCCTGCTCGATGACTTCCGGCAGCGCCTCCGCCACACTCAACCCGAGCTTTGCGCGCCCCGCTACCAGCCCTTGGTAGCCTTTATTGAAGAACGAAAAGCGGTGGTCGGGGCCGGTAAGGGTAGCTACGTACGCCGGTACTTGACTAAGAATCTGTTGCAGATGGTCTTCCTGCGCCCGCAGCAGCTCCCGCTGATGCTGCGCCTCATTGAGGGCGGCGGCTAGGGCTTCGGTGCGGGCCAGCACGCGGGCTTCCAGCTCGTCGTTGAGCAAGTGGAGCTTGTATTGGGCCTGAAAGAGACTGTCGTTCGAGGACGCCAGCTCTTCGTTGGCGGCGAGCATCTCTTCGTTCGTCGCGGCCAGCTCCTCGTTGGTGGCGGCCAGCTCTTCGTTGAGGCGGTTGGTCCTGCGCTCGTTTTCCTCGACACGCTGCCGCGCCAGCACCTGCTCGGTCACTTCCGATGCCACATCGGCGATGCCGAGAATGTTGCCGTTCTCATCAAAAAGCGGCTGGTAAACGAAGTTGTAATACGTGGTTTGGAGGTGCCCGTCGCGCAGCATCGTGGCGGGTGCTTCGGTGCCCGTTACTGCCTCGCGACTGTCGAGCACCTGCTTCAGTAGCAAATCGAATCCTTGCCCGTTCAGCTCGGACAGCGCCTCGAAGAGCGGACGGCCGTACACTTCGTCGTGGGTGCGCCCCCAGAGCGCGCACATCCGCTCGTTAATGGCGGCCACCCGGTAATCAGGCCCGGTTAAAAACGCAATCGCGACGGGTGCCTGCTGCACGAGCTGCTGGAGCTGGTTGCGCTGCGCATCTGCTTCCGCCCGACTGGCGCGCTCGCGCTGGTGGCTCTCGCGCATCGCCTGCTCCACGGCGGAGCGCTCATGGTCGGAAGTATCCGAAAAACTCACCACCAACAGCGGCCCGTTGCGGTAAGCGGCGAGCTGAAAGAAGTTATCGAGGCCGTCGTACTGATAAACGACGTCGTAACGCCCCGGCTGACCGCTCAGAAACGTGTCGCGGTAGAACGCGAAGACGCCCGTCTCGATGGCGTGCGGGTAAAGCGTGAGGAAGGTTTCGGTGGGATACTCCGGGCAGCTCAGCATCCGCTGCGCGGCCAGGTTGAGGCGTACGTACGCTAGGTCGACGATTTCGTCGGGATTGGGCGCGGGTTCTGCGGCGGCTCCCGACGTCGGCTGATTCGCCTGATTCGCCTGATAAACCGGCCGAAATAAGATGACGCCCGTGAGCGAAACGTCCAGCAGGGTTTGCAGGAGGTCGGCGGAGGAGGGAGAAAAGGCGTCGGCGTCGGGGCGGTCCGGGGAGAGCGGCAGAGAGGCAGGCATACAAGCAGGCAGCGAGTGGCAGACAGATAACCAGCGGATTAGGCTTTCGCTTTTCTAAGAATACCGGCAACCATGATTCGGTCAGATTAAAGGCGGAGAGCGGCTGTCGAAAAGCCAGAAAGAGTGGTTAGACGGCGCCGACGCAGTCGGGTTGCCCCGTCCTGCCCGTCAGCTCGCGGCGCGCCCTAGCCGGTCGCGTACGCCAGCCCACGCGAGGGGCGCCGGCGGCGCTTCCACCACGATGCAAACGGCACCCGTTTCGTCGGCGTGATGCAGGGCGGCGTAAAGCCGCTGGGCGTACCCGCGCGGTTCGGCGGGCAGCTCCTCGACGTGCGCAAAACCTTCCGCCTCCGGCACCTGCTGATACGCGACGACGTACGTCCCCGCCGCCGCCCAACCGCGCGCGGCGAGCTGTCGGCGCAAATCCGCGTCATCCGTCCACGTCAGAATCGCGAGGGGCGCGTGCGGCGCATAATGCTTCGCCAATTGCCCCGGCGAGCGCAAAGCTTCACGGCTGTCATCCCCAAAATCTCTCACACCCCCCACACCTTTCACCTCTCTGAAATCCCCGCGCCACACCCGCTCAATCTCGGTCTGCGAGATGCTGCCGGGGCGCAGCACGACGGGCGCGCTTCCGGTGCAATCCACGACCGTCGATTCAATCCCCACCGCGCTCGGCCCGCCGTCGACGATGAGCGGGATGCGCTCGCCCAATCCGGATTGAACGTGCTGCGCGGTGGTCGGGGAAATGGCGTTCGAGGGGTTCGCGCTCGGCGCCGCCAACGGGAAGCCGCACGCCCGAATCACCGCCAGCATCAGCGGATGCGACGGCCACCGCACGGCCACCGTGTCGCCGCCGGCGCGCACCTCAATCGGTACGCGCTTCACGTTGGCGGGCAGCACGAGCGTGAGCGGTCCCGGCCAAAACGCCCGCGCCAGTGCCACGGCGCCCGCCGGCCACGCGGTTACGCACTGCGTCAGCATCACCTCATCCGCGACGTGCACGATGAGCGGGTTATTACTCGGCCGCCCCTTCGCGGCATAAATCCGCCGCACGGCGTCGGCGTCCCACGCGTTGGCGGCCAAGCCGTAAACCGTTTCGGTGGGGAGCGCCACCACTTCACCGGCCATCAGCAGATGCGTGGCTTCGGCTACCGCGTAAGTGGTTTCAGCAGGGGTGTTGGTTGGGAGCAAGCGGGCCACAGCGCAAAGCTAGGGGAGAGTGGGGTGTGGGGGCATTTTGAATGTACTGGGAGCCGCTGTTGCTGTAACCGCCGTTGCCATACCGCGTTCCCCACCCTGCCCCTTCGGGGTACCCCTCCCCAAAGAGAATTATTAATTAATAATTCCCAACTCCCCGCCCCCTTGGGGGAGGGGTGGCCCGCCGGGCCGGGGTGGGGGGACACGCAGATACAGCCCGCCATAGAACTCTACTACCGGTACTTAACCGCCGTGCCGTAACCGCGTTCCCCACCCCGCCCCTTCGGGGCACCCCTCCCCCAAGAGGGCGGGGAATCTGGTTGGTCACCCCCCCAAACAATAAAGCCGGATACGCAACGCGCATCCGGCCTTATCGCCTGTTTCCATTCACCTATTGACTACCGGCGCCGGGGGATTACAGAGCGTTGGCGCGCGGCTTGGGGATCGTTATCGCACTATTTCACCACCACGCGCTGCGTGACGTGCAGCTCAGGGATCCGGACGACATAGATGCCGCCGGGGAGGTTACGCGGCCGGAGCGTCAGCTCGTTACCACCGGGGTAAAGGGTGCTGATTTCTTCGTGAACCACGCGACCCAATTGGTCGAGGACTTGGATGTGGGCTTCGCCTTCGCCGGTCGTCTTGACGACCATATCGAGGCGGTCGGCGGTGGTGGGGTTCGGGTAAACCTGCACTTCCGAAATGGCACCGGCGAGGGTCGGACGGGTATCCGGTGCATCGCCGCTGGCAGCGGGACGGCCGGCGGTGGCCGTGTTCACTACCGTCGGAGCCATGTAGTTGACTTTTACGATGGCGTTCTGGGCGGGGTTCGTGGCGACGTTGTTCTTGATTCTCAGCGTGTACCAGCCGGTGGTGCCGGGAGTATAAGCGCCCGTGCGGGTGCCCGCGCCGCTCGACGACGAAACCTGCGTGCCGCCGCTGTTGAAGATCGCCACCGTCACGGCCGGGGTGTTGTTCGTGGGGTACATGTTATAGTTGATCACTTGACCCGCTGCGCAGTAAACGCGGCCTGCAGTACGCCACGCGGTGCTACTGGCTGGTAGCGCGCCGCCCTGCTGGAGCGACCACACGTGCGAGTCGCCCAGATCGTTCGACATTTCCCACTCCTGCGTCGTGCGCATCGCCGCGCGGATGTAGTTGGTGGTGATGCCCACCGGCGCCCACACCGAGTAGCCCCGACGACCGGCAGCCGCCGTACCGTTACACGGCGGCGTGTTGATGGCGACCGTCTGGCCGCTGCTCACGGTTACGGTAGAGGTGCCGTTGGCGCCCGAATAGTCCTTCAGGACGGTGCCGGCGGGGAAATCGCAGTTCACCGTGTTGTTCTGCCAGCTCGCGTAAGAGTCGTTGATGCCGATGATGGCCTTCGTCGAACGCTCGATCACGAGGTGGTCGGCGGCTTGCCAGCGCACTTTGTAGGCGCCGTCTTTGAAGCGCAGGTTCTGGTGGCACCACACGAGGTTTTCGAGGTCGGGGCGCGCTGGTAGGTCGGTCGTGGAAGTCGGTAAGTGCGAGTAGCGCTTGCCGGTGTTCCCGATGTTGAAGACGTCTTCGAAGAAGAGCTGCGGCGACCCGTCGAGCGCCATCGCGGCGGCATAGGCGGCGGAGAGGCGCGGATCGAACGGGTCGATGTGCGGCGCCAGCTCGGAGCCGGTATTCCAGCCCGTATAGTTGCCGGTGCCACCCACTTGCGGCCGGAACGTATCGTGGTTGTTCACGAACGGCACGGTGCGGTGGACGTATTGCCCGCCTTGCAGGAACACGCGGTTGCCCTGCTGGTAGGTCGGGAGGGTGCCGATATCGAATCCGCCGCCGCCGCTCACGATATTATAGAGGCCGTTGCGGAGCGAGAAGTCGAACGTGCCGGCGCGGTTCTGCACGTTGTTGCACCAGCTATCCATCTGGCCGCTGCTCCCCACCCATTCGCCGACGGCGTACATCGAGGTGCCGCCGTTCGCCCAACCCGCATTCGATTGCAGATTATACAGGTAATCTTCGGTCACATAATCCGGGAAGTGTTTCACGGCGTCGAGGCGCACGCCATCGAACCCGACCTGCTTCTTGTACCAGATGATCCACTCGCGGCCGCGGTCGCGCATGTAGTTGGCGCCCTGCGCGGGGTTGAAGCCGGTGGCGTTGGAGCTTTGGCCGTAGGCGCCGCTGGCGTAAGAGTTATCCGGCCCGAAGAAGGGCGCGTTCCAGTCGCCGGAGTAGGAGTTGGCGCCGGCGTTGGGGTGGAAGTTGGGCCAGTTTTTCGGCCAACGGCCCGAACGAGCCCAATAGTTAGTAGCGGTTTCGGCAGAAGCGGGGGTGTTGTAGCTGACGTAGCGGAAGTTTTTGTACTTGCTGGTGGTGTAATCTTCCCACGCAGCGGGGTCTTGGCCACCGGAGCCATCGGCGGAACCGGCGCCGTCGGTGTGGTTCAGCACGATATCCTGCACCACCTCGATGCCGTTGGCGTGCAGCACGGCCACCATCCGCAGGAGCTGGTCTTTGTTACCGACGCGCGTCCCGGTGAAGCCTTTTTGGTACTTCTCGCCAAGGTCGTAATGGTCGAACGGCGAGTAGCCGTTGCCGGTGTTGGCGCTCTTGGTGGTCGGGGGAATCCAGACGGCATCCACGCCGAGAGCTTTTAGTCGAGGAGCCAGCTCGGTGAGGTAGTTGGCCCAGGCGTTTTGATAGTTGCTGTTCCAGTAATCCCACCAGAACCCCTGCAAAACCACCTTCGACTGCGCCTGCACGGGCGCGGGAGCTGCCAGCCCAAGGGCGGTAGCGGTTAAGAGACCTGCCCCGAATCGGGCGGCGAAACGACGAAATGGCGTCATACGCTTGATGTGAAAAGTGAAAAAATGAGGAGAGTGATGGGAAGAGAACAATGCCGCCGCAATAGTGCAAACGATTGCGATAACGGTTCAAAATTACGACATTTTTTGAGCGATATGCAAAATCTCGCCTCTTTTTTGAAAATTTAGCAGAAAAGGGTGCAAAATATTGAAATGACAATTGCAATCGATTGCATAAGTGAACTTGTTAGTTTCGTGGAGATGTGCAAATCTGATACACGCAGCAACGGTGCTTCGGCAGCAAGCAAAAACGGCCGACGTAGCCGGCTCTGTCCCAGAGACGGTGGTGATTCGCCGTGTCGACGCCATCTCTGAGACAGAGCTGGCCACGCGTCCTCGTAGCGGTGCTAACTCGCGCTACCGCACCGTCTCTGGGACAGAGCCGGCTACATCGGAGCTGGCCACAATACGCGCAAATCAAATCACATTCAACCGGCGGCGCAGCGAATCCTTGCAGGAGCGCGAGACGGGCACGGCATCTTGCCGCCCGAACAGGACGCACCCTTCCTCATAGCCCTGCACTTGGTCGAGGTTGACGATGTGGGAGCGGTGAACGCGGAAGAACGGCGGGTCGGAGAGGCGGGCTTCCAGCTCTTTGAGCGTCGAGTACACCACGAATTGGCCCTGCGCGGTGAAGATGCGCACGTAGTTTTCGAGGGCTTCGAGGTAGAGAATATCTTCGACCCGCAGCCGGACGTAACCGTGGCCTTTTTTCACGAAGAAGAAGCGCGCTGGGCCGGGCGGCAGCTCGGCGGGTTCGGGCTGCTCTTCGGCAGCGGCGACGGGCGGACGGTCGGCGGCTTGTTGGGCGGTGAAGAGCGCCAGCTCGATTTGCGTGCGCAGACTATCGTCGGTGAAGGGCTTGAGGATGTAGCCGTAGGGGTGCGCGAGCTTGGCGCGGTTGAACGTGGCCGGGTCGGACTGCGCGGTCAGGAACACGACGGGTACGGCGAAACGGCGGCGCACGAGCAAGGCCGTGGCGATGCCGTCGGTATCGCCGTCGATGTTGATGTCCATTAGCACCAGCTCCACCGGCTCCCGCGATAGTGCGGCGAGGGCATCGTCGGAAGTGGCGACGGGTTCGAGCGGCTGATGACCGAGCCGCCGGAGCGCCCGCTCGATTTCGGCCGCAATCAGGAATTCATCTTCGACAATCAGAATCGTAGCCATAAATAAGGACGGGCGAAATCAGGGGAAAAGTAATCAGCCGACCACCGATTCAGCAATCGGTTCAGCCACTCTGTCTGCTGACGAGACCGGGGCGCCAGCGCGTGTCAGCACGAAGCGCGTGCCGGTGGGGTGACCGGCTTCCGTCGTCAGGACCGCCTTGAGCTGCTTGGCGAGCATCCGCACCAATTGCATCCCCAACGACGGGGGCGCCGGCGCCCCCGTGGCTCCGGCGGCGGCCACGCCCACGCCGTCGTCTTCCACGATTAGCTCGAACGCGTCGGCGCCAGCGGTGCCGCTGAGGCGGACGCGCAGCTCACCGGAAGGCCGCCCGCGGAAGGCGTGCTTGTAGGCGTTCAGAATCAGCTCGTTCGTAATCAATCCGAATGAGATCGCCTCTTTTGCCTCGACGGTGAGCGGCGCGAGGTGCGTGGTGAGGCGGATGGGTTGATGGGCGTTGGTTTGCGCCGTTTCGAGGGTGGTGAGGAGCTGCGCGAGGTATTCATCGAGGCGGACGTGCGCGAGGTCGTCGGCGCGGTAGAGGTGTTCGTGAATCAGCGCCATCGAGTGCAGGCGCGAGCGGCTTTGCTGAAGCGCCGGGGCGGCGGCGGGGTCGGTTTCTGCCTGCCACCCGAGCAGGCCGCTCACGAGCTGCAAGTTGTTTTTCACCCGATGATGGACTTCCTGCAACAGCATTTCCTTCTCGGCGAGGAGCGTTTCCTTCTCGGTCAGGAGCGTTTCCTTCTCCGTCACGGTCCGGCTGATTTCGACGTTCGCCGCCGCCAATCTCCGGTTCGCGCGCGTCCGCTGCACGATGAGCCACGCCAGCCCGCCCGCCGCCAGCAGCACCAGCGCGGCCGTGCCGAACCCAAACGCCGCGAGCTGATTCTTGCGCGCAATGGTGAGCTGCTGAATCTGGTTGGCGCGTTGCAGGTCGCGGGTCCGATAGCGGGTTTCGAGGTCGTTCGCCTGCCGCACCGCCTCCGCATCGGTGAGCGTATCGTTGATGCTGATGAAGCGCTTGAGCGAGCGGAAAGCCCCCGCGTAATCGCCCGCGCGCGCCTGCACCTCGGCGAGCTGCTTGTAGCCGTCGAGGCTATTACTGAGGCGGTCGGGGTCGGCGTCGATGCGGGCGCGGTAATACGTGGCGGCTTTGCTCCATTGCCCGAGGCCGTTGTAGGCATCGCCGAGGCCTTGAAGCACCTCCAGATCGGTGAGGCCGTCGGGGAGCTTTTCGCTCATCCGCTTCACGGCTTCGAGGGTCTGAATCGCTTCCTGATACCGCCGCTGCTTCACGTACGCCACGCCGATATACCCGAGCGTCGCGGCCTCCCCGGCCATATCGTGCTGGCGGCGGTCGAGGTGGAGTGCCCGGTGATACGCTTCGAGCGCTTCCGGCAGCCGGTTGAGCGCCGCCAACGCTAGTCCGCCGCCGCGGATATAATGCCCGGCCTCACTCGAATCAGGATGTTGCCGAAGCGACAGCGCCGTGCCACGTTGGAAGTAGTGATACGACGGCTCGAACAATTCCACAGTGAGGCACAGCGCGCCCAGATTACTCAGCACCGACGTCTGCGCCGATACATCGCCCGCCTTCTCATAAAACGTCAAGGCTTTGGCGTAAGCGCGCAGGGCGGGCTGGTACTGGTCGTGGGTGTAGTAGTAGGCGCCGATGGTATTCCAGGCCGACCCTTGCTGCATCAGATCATGCGCGGCGCGCGCCAGCCGCTCGGCCCGCTGCGCCAGCAGCAGCGCCGAATCGGGCCGCGTATAAAACTGCGCAATCGCCCGCGCCAACACCCGCGACGACGCCGGTTCCCCGCGCCTCGACAATTGCCCGTGCGCTGCCGCGCTGAATCCCAGCGCGCAGCTCAGCGCCAGCACCCCGCGCCGAATAACCCGCCATCCGTCAATAGTGAATATTGCCATTGCCACGAAATTACTGGGTGGTTATAGGCGCCTCCTAACCATTCGCGGAGCGTTGCTGACCGTTGGTCAAGAAAATGATGTGGGGGTGTGAGGGAGATGTGAGGGAGATGTGGGGATGTGAAAACGCAAGACGCGGCCTTGACGCAGGGCTCTGCCCTGTGTCGGCTATTCGCGGGACTCTGGCCCGCCACCCCAATTGGCCGGAATGTGCTCGTGTGGGTAGCCCGGGGTTGATTTCGCAGAGCGCACCGCCGCGTGAGCCCGGGGTAGTCGGCGCAGAGCGCCGCCAACCCCGGGCTTTGGAAAAGAACCCCGTTGGGGTTCGCGCATCGCATGGCATCGGGGAACCCCAACGGGGTTCTTCTCCACAGCCCGGGGTTGATTTCGCAGAAATCTACCCCGGGCTGCGGCACGCTCAGATGCCTCCTTAACACCATCCCCACATCCCCCACCACTCCCCATTGGTGGAGCATCTATACCGTTGGCTTTGCGCTCGTTACCGTTCGTCAAGAAAGAGTGGCGGACGGGGGGTGAAAAACCGGAGCATTGTAACGTCGGGAGACCTCTGCGGAGGATGCGCCCGGCGGATATACACGCCTTTTCCCCCGGTTACTCCCTATGTATCTCCCCTTCTCCCTTCGAACCCGATTATGGTGGACCGTTCTGCTGACCAGCGCGTTACTGCTGCTCTTCGGACTGCTGGCGCAAGCCCAGACGCCCCCAGCCTATCCGCCGACCGGTTACCGGTGGACGTGGGCGACGAACCCGGTGACCGGTAACGGGGCGCTCGAAGCCCGGTCGGTGGTGACTAGCCCGAGCGGCGCGGTGTACGCGGGTGGTTTCACCACGGTGGCCACTACTGTCAACGGCGTCAACTTCCCTACCCCTGATGGCGCCACTGGTTTCGTGGGCAAGCTCTCGGCGGCGGGCGCGTGGCAGTGGGTGCGGGCTATCGGCAGCAGCACTTGTGAGGCGCGGGTAGAGAAGGTCGCCACGGATGCGGCCGGACGGCTCTATGCGATTGGCACGATGCGCGGGACGCTCATTTTCACCCCCACCGTCACGCTGGCGTGTGAGGGAGATTTCGGCGCGTTCGTGATTTGCTACGATGCGAACGGCGGGTTTCAGTGGGCCACGCAGGCGCACTTCGACGACATCGTGAGCACCACTCATACCACCGGCCTCGACTTGGCGGTGGCTCCCAGCGGGAACTCGACGGCCGTGTTCGTGACGGGTACTTTCAACGGGCGGGCGCGCTTCGGATTGGGCGCCAACCCGCTGGAGCTGACGACTCCGTATCTGCATCACCACGCCTACGTCGGCAAGCTCGACGGGGCGGTTGGGACGTGGCAGTGGGTGCGGCAAGCGGGCACGACCGACGCGGCCGCAACCGTCGCGACCGCTTCCCAGCTGACGCCGCACGGGGTCGCGGCCGACGCGGCCGGGAACGCCTACTTCACCGCCCATTATCAAACGGCTGACCTACCGATTTCCGCCTCGACGGGCGCCGCCGGGCCGTTCACGTTCCGCACCGACCAGACGATGCTCGTCGGGAAGCTCAACGCGGCGGGGACGTGGCAGTGGCTGAAGAAGGAGTCGAATTTCCAAGGAGTTTTTGATGACCTCGCCCTCAGTCCCGACGGACAGCATGTGGCGCTGGTAGGCCAAACCGGCTTCGGCAACAACGTACTGAGCTACAACGGCAGCACGGCCGGTTACAGCGGCTACCCCTACGGTTTCGACCTGCCGGGGCTGGCGCTCGGCACCCTACCCGTGCTGCCGACCAGCGCCACCTTCGTGGCGAGCCTGAGCGCGGGCGGCACGTGGGAATGGGTGCAGCAACCGCTGCAAACCACCTACCCCGGCTCGGCGCGCAACGGTTACGACCGCTCGGTGAAGTACGATGAGCGCTCGTTTCTGACCGGCGTGCGCTACAGCCCAGCGGGCGAGGTATTCGTGAACGGTCTGATGCGCCACCCCACGGTCATCGGCGAGCGGCCGTACTCGTCAGGGGCGAAGGCTGCGGTTGTGCGTCTGCAAACCGACGGTACCCTCCTCGATAGTCAGCCTTTCGAGCGCAGCATCAGCGATGTGGGCTTCGATGCCAGCGGCAATATGCTGTTGGCCGTCGAGCGGAACGTGGCGCTCAATCCCGTCAATCCGCTGTTGGCGCGCTCGGCTATTGTGCCCGCGCCTACCATCACCGGCTTCACGCCCACGCAAGGCCCGCCGGGCACCGTCATCACCATCACGGGCACGCAGTTCGAGAACGTGCAGGATGTGCGGGCGGTGATTTCAACGGCGCCGCTTTACGCCGTTCAATCCCCGACGCAGATTACTGCTTCGATTCCGAGCCTAGGGGCCGGTTCGGCGCCGATTACCGTGCAAACGGCGTCGGGGGTGGCGGTGGGACCCATCGCGTTTACCGTGCTGGGCGTGCCGACGGGCATCACGTTCTCGCCGGGTTTTGGCTCGACCGGAACGCAGGTGACGTTGCGCGGCGACCAGTTCACGGGGGCCACGCAGGTGAAGTTCGGCGGCACGGTCACGACGAATTTTCAGGTGATTTCCGATGAAGAAATCAGCGTGCGGGTACCGGCGATGGGGCTGGGACTGGTGAAGGTTTCGGTGGTGACTCCGGCAGGTACCGGCATCAGCGCGGCGAACTTCGGGGTAGGCGTGGCGCCCGTCATCAGCAGCATTACGCCGAACCGGGGCGCGGCGGGCACCACGTTCAGCATCAGCGGCACGGCGCTCGGCGGCGCTACCAGCGTGCGGATCGGCGCGGTGCCGGTCACCATCCTCACCAACACGGCCACCACGATTACCGCCACCGTGCCCAACACGCTCACGGGCGCCGTGAACGTGACCACCCCGTACGGCACGGCGCTGGGGCCGTTTTTCACGCCCACCGCCCCCGCTCCCACCCTCACCTTCTTCGCCCCGGCGAGCGGCCCGATGGGCACGTCAGTGAACATCGCGGGCACGAACCTGAACTGGGTGACCGGCGCCACCGTGAGCGGCGTGCCCGCCACCATTACCGCGCAGGCGGCCACGTCCCTTACGCTCACTGTGCCCGATTGCGCCACTGGTCGCATCGTGCTCACGGGGCCGGGCGGCACGGCCACGGCGGCGGTCGATTTTGTGGTGCCGACGCCCGTCGCGCCCGCTTGGGCTTGGACCAAAATCACTTCTACTTCTGCTGTATCGCCGTTTCAGGTGGCGTATGCCGTCGCGGCCGATGCGCAGGGTAATACCTACGTGGCAGGCATCTTCAACGGCACCACCACCTTCGGCAATATTTCGCTGACGGCGCAGGGGCCGCAGGATGGTTTTGTGGCGAAACAAGCGGCTAATGGCAATTGGGCGTGGGCGGTGCGTTTGGGTAGCTCGGGCATCGATGATGCACGCGGAATCGCGGTGCTGCCGGGCGGGCGATTGGTAGTGGCAGGAAGTTTTGAGCAGACGATGACCGTCGGCCCGACGACCGTGACCAGCGCCGGGGAAACCGACGCTTACGCCGCCGTCCTGAACCTCGACGGTACGGGGCGCACCGTGTTCCGGGGTGGCTCGGCGCGAGGCGACGGCGCAACGGCCGTCTGCGCCCAACCCGACGGCACCGCGTGGGTGGCGGGCAACGTGGCCGCTGGCCCGACCGTGCCCGGCACCGCCTTCACCTTCGGCGCCCTCGGGAACGTGGCGCAGGGGAACAGCGACATCTTCCTGACGCGCCTCACCGAGACGGGCGGCTTCACGGCCCTCTGCACCGCCGGTGGTCCCGACACCGATTTGGCGACCGGCGTGGCCGTCAGTCCCAATGGAAAGATTGCGGTCGTCGGGAGCTTCCGCACCAGCTTCGGGCTGAGTAATTTCGGCTGGACGGCCCAAGGCGGCACCGATACGTTCATCATCACCACCTCTACCTCAAGCGCCGCGACGGGTAGCTGGCAACGCGTCGCGTTCGCCACCAGCACCGGCGATGACGCCGCCACCGCCGCCGCCTACGACAACGACAACGAAGAACTCCTCGTGACCGGCACCTTCAGCGGCACCCTCACCGATTACCCTCGCAATCCGCTCCTTACCAGCGCGGGCAGCGCCGACGGCTACGTGCTGCGCTACCGCGCGGTGGGGCCGACGCTGGAGCTGCAAACCGCCCGCCGTCTAGGCGGCACCGGCACCGACGATGTGCGCGCCCTCGCTGTGGCGCCCGACGGTAGCGCCGTGCTCACCGGCCGTTACGAAGGCACGGTCACGCTCGGCGCCACGCTGCTCACGGCGCGCACCGGCATCGGTCCCGCCCGCGACCTGTTCGTGGCGCGCCTCACCCGCGCCGGACAATGGAGCTGGGCGACCACGGGCGGCACCACCGCCCCCGACGAGGCGCGCGGCATCGCCCTCGATGCGGCCGGGAATGCTGTGGTCGCGGGCTTCATGCCGCAGGGCGGCTTCCCCGCCGTGTTCGGCGCGCTGCCGCCCGTGACTACTCTCAACGGACTATTGATGGCGAAGCTCGGCACCGCTACCGTGCCCGCGCCCACCATCAGCGGCTTTACGCCGACCAACGGCCCGCGCGGCACGGTGGTGACCGTGACGGGGACGAATCTGGGTTCGGTGAATGATATCGAGTTTGTGGGTGGGCCTGATTTCGTGCCGTATTCTGCCATTCTCGGCCTCTCGAATACGGCGCTGACGTTTGCGGTGCCAGCGGGCGCTATCACTGGTCCGATTCGGGTGACGACGGCGGGCGGGGTGGCGCAAACCGCTTCCAACTTCACCGTAACTGGCCCGACGAACCTCGTCTTCTCCCCCGCCAGCGGGCGACCGGGAACGCTGGTGACGATCCTCGGAACGGGCTTCGCGAACGTGACGGCCGTGCGGTTCGGCGGAGTGGCGCTGCCAGCGGGGCGCTACACCGTGGAGTCGAGCACGACGATTCGGGCGTACGTCGATGCAGCTTCCGTGAGCGGCCCAATCGCGGTGCAAACCGTCGTGGGGACGGGCACTTCGGCAGCAAGCTTTACCGTGATTCCGCCGCCCACTATCAGCGGCTTTAACCCGACGAGCGGGCCGGTGGGCACTACCGTGACCATCAGCGGCACGGGCTTTACCGGCGCCACCCGCGTGCGCCTCGGGGCGATGGCGGTGATCAGCTACTCCGTGGTTTCGCCGATGAGTATTACGGCAGTGGTGCCGGATAGCGTCACGGTCGGTCAATTCAGCGTGGAAGTGGAGTCTGCGACGGCTTTCAGCAGCAGCAACTTCACCATCACGCAACCCGTGCCGACGATCAGCAGCTTTACGCCCGGCAGCGGGCCGGTGGGGACGAGCGTGGTCATCAGCGGAACGCATCTTACCAACGCCTCGGCGGTCAGCTTCAACAACATTATGTGCCCTGACGGAACGTGGCAAGTCATCAACGCCACCACCGTGGCGGCGAGCGTGCCGGTGGGCGCCACCACCGGCCGGGTGCGCGTGGTCACGATTGGCGGCACCGCCATCAGTCCCACCGACTTCACCCTGACGGCGCCCGCCGGGCAGCCTACTCTTAGCGGGTTTACGCCAACCAGCGGGCCGGTCGGGACCAGCGTGACCCTCACCGGCACCAACCTGACGGGCGCGACGGCCGTGAGCTTCAACGGCATTCCTGCCCCCGCCTTCACGGTCAATACCGCCACCAGTCTGACCGTTACGGTGCCTACCGGCGCCACCGACGGGCCAGTGAGCGTGACCACCCTGAGCGGCACTGCCACCACCGCCGCGAGCTTCGATCTAACTACTCCGAGCGCCAACGGCTGGCCGACGAGCGTGACCAGCAGCGGCAACTCCCAAGCCGCCGCCACCGTGACCGACGCCAGCGGCAACGTGTACGTGGCGGGCTTCTTCAGCGGCACCGCCACGTTCGGCGGCATCGGGGTTAGCTCTGCTTCGGAAGCCGGATTCGTGGTGAAATACAACGCGGCTGGCGTGGCGCAATGGGTGCGCCCTATCGGCGATGCCGGGCAGGTGAGCATCACGGGGCTTACCGTGGATGCCAACGGCAGCGTGTACGTGGCGGGCACATTCAGCACCACGTTCAACTACTTGCAGGGCGCCCAGCAGGTGCCGTTGACGAACCCGAACCCCGGCACGTCGCGGGGGTTCGTGGGGATGCTGTCCGGCGCGGGCGCGATTCAGTTTCTGACCGCGTTCGGTAGCGCGCAACCGGTGGAAGTGCGCGATTTGGTGATGGATTTGAACGGCGTTTTGTACGTCGGGGGGATGTTTCAGCAGTCGTTGACTTTCGATTTGAATCCGCAATTGGTGCTGAGCGGGAGCGGTCCGGCGGATGGTTTCGTGGCGGCTCTCAACACCGGCACCGGGCAGTGGACGTGGGCGACACGGGCGGGCGGCACCGGCTCGGAATCGCTCTACGGACTGGCGATTGACGACACGAATCAAGCGCTCTACGCGACTGGCATTTTCGAATCCGGCTCATTCACGATGAGTACCGGCGGGCAGCCTGCTCTCACCAACCAAGGGTCGGTGGATTTGTGGGTGGCGCGGCTCAACCTGAGCGGCGTGGCGCAGTGGACCCGCAGCGGCGCCAGCAACAGCTCCGATTATGGCCACGACGTGGCCGTGGGGCCGAATGGCACCGTGTACTTGTTGGCGAGCGGCTTTGCGGCCGGTACCCTCGGCGGCAACAGCATCCCGGTGGTGAACGCTTTCGGGTGGACGGCCGTGGCGCGGCTCACTCCCGGCGGTTCGTGGCTGACGGGCGTGGCCGTGGCGGGCGGCGGCACCAGCGCGGCGTTCTTCAACTACGTGAGCGCGGCGCGGCTGGTGGTCGCCACCAACGGGCAAGCGACGGTGACCGGTCGCATTTCCGGGCAGGCGCTTTTTGGCACCACCGCCCTTGATGCGGGCAGCACGTTCGCCGCCTTCGCCGCGCGCACCACCACGGCCGGAACCGGCTGGATGTGGGCGCAGCAGCTGGGCACCACCGACGTCAATTCGCAAGTCTACGGCGCTGCCGTGGCCCTCGACCCGACGCAGACCGACGCCTACGTGGTGGGCGTGTTTTCGGGGACGCTGGAGCTGAACGGCGTGACCCTCGCCACGGGCGGGTTCGTGAACAACGCGTTCGTGGCGCGGGTGGCGCCGCCCGCCGGTCCGCCCGCCACGCCGACTGTGACCGCTCTCTCGCCGAGCTCCGGCCCGACGGGGACGGTGGTGACCTTCACCGGCACCAACCTCACCGGCGCGACGGCCGTGAGCTTCAACGGTCAGCCCGCCGTGTTCGGCAGCGTGACTGCTACCAGCCTCAGCGCCACCGTGCCGCCCACCGCCACCAGCGGCCCGGTGAGCGTGACGACGCCGGGCGGCACTGCCACTGGTCCGGCATTCGCCGTGACGGCTTCGGCGCCTGTTATTACTTCTTTCAGTCCGATGAGCGGTCCGGCCGGGACGAGCGTGACGCTCAGCGGGCAGCACCTCGGGTTGGCTACTGATGTGCGCTTCAACGGCATCGCGGCCGTCATCAGCGGCAATACGGCGACGCTTTTGACCTGCACCGTGCCGGTGGGTGCGACGGATGGGCCAATCAGCGTGACCACGGCGGGCGGGACCGGCGCGAGCGCGACCTCGTTCGATGTGACGGGGCCGACGAATACGCCCGTCATCACCGCGATTTCGCCGCTGCACGCGCCGCAGGGCTCGATGGTGACGATTACCGGGCAGTTCCTGACCACGGCCACGCAGGTGCGCTTCAACGGCACGCCCGCGAGCTTTTACGTGAGCGGCCAGAGCCTGATGGCGGCGGTGCCGGTCGGCGCCACCTCGGGCACGATTGCCGTGACGACGCCCGTGGACATCGCCGGTTCGCCGCAGCCCTTCCAGCTTGATTTGGTGGTGCTGAGCGATCAGCTCGTCGATTTCGGGCTGTATTACGACGTCACCATCGCGCCCGGCGCCACCGCCACGCTCACCGGCGCGCTCCTCGACGTGAGCCACGCGCTGACCGTGCGCTCCGGCGCCACCCTCGACTTTGGGGTGGGCGTGGTGACCGGCGCGGGCAGCTTCACCAACGAGCCCGGTTCGACCTTGATTATCCATCAGCCGGAAGGGCTGACGCTGGCGCCCGCCACGCAGGGTGACGTGCAGGCGGTGGGCGTCCGGTCGTTCGCGGCGGACGCGAGTTACGTGTACGCTGGCACCACGCAGGTGACGGGCGCGGCCTTGCCCGCCACGGTGCGTAACCTGACCGTGGAGACCGGTGCCGACCTCACCCTCACCAACCCCGTGGGCGTGCGGCAGGTGCTGCGGCTCAACGGCAGCGGCACCCTCCGCACGAACGGCCGGATGCTGACGCTTTTGAGCGACGCCACCGGCACGGCGATGCTCGTGAACGGCGGCAGCGGGCGGGTGATCGGCACCGCCACCGTCGAGCGGTTCCTGACGGCGGATGTGGCGCCGGGCCTCGGGTATCGGCATTTGAGCAGCCCGGTGCAGGCCGCGCCCGTGAGCGATTTGGCGGTGCCCGGTAGCTTCACGCCCGTTGTGAATGCGGCGTACAACGCGATTCCCGCGCCCACGCTCCCCGCCGGGCAATACCCCACGGTGTTCGGGTTCGATGAAACGCGCGGCGGGGCGGCGGTCGATTTTAATCTCGGCTATTACTCGCCCGCCGCCCTGAGCAGCGTGCTGACGCCGGGGCGCGGCTACTCGGTGTATATGCGGCCCGTAAAGCCCGATTTCGTGGGCACCCTCACGCAGGACGAGCTGACGCTGACCGGCCTCACCCGCACCGGCACCTCCACCGCGACGGCCGAAAAGCCGGGCTGGCATTTCCTCGGAAACCCCTACCCTGCTCCCCTCGACTGGGATTTGGTGCCCGTGCCCACCGGCCTCAGCGCGGCCGTGTTCGTGTGGAAAACGCAGGGCGGCGCCAACGGCGTGTACCTGACGCGCACCAACGGCATCGGCTCGCTGCAAGATGGGATGCTCCCGACCGCGCAAGGCTTCTGGGTGCAACTGACGGGCGCCGGGCCGGTGAATCTGACCCTGCCGAACGCCGCCCGCGCCACCACCTACGACAACCCCGCGCACTACCGTCCGGCCGCCGAAACCCGCCCCGTGGCTACCCTCACGCTCGGCGCGCCCGGCGCCCCGCTCAGCGCCCGCGACCAAGCCTCGGTGTACGCCGAAGCGGGCGCAACCGTCGGGCTGGACGACCGCTACGACGCCACCCGGCCGGGCCACAACATCGGCCTCCCGACGCTGGCGACCCTCATTGGCGCCGGTTCCGGCGCCGGAACCGAGCTGGCCGTGAACGGGCTACCGGAAACCGCCTTCCAGCACGGCACCACCGTAGACCTCCTCCTCGACGTGCCGCAAGCGGGGGTTTGGGAGCTGACCGCCGCCGCCCTCACCAACCTGCACACCACGAGCGTGATGCTGATTGACGCCGGTACCAACACCCGTTACGACCTCCACCAACAGCCCGTCGTGACGTTCACGGCGCCCGTTGCGGGAGTGCTACGCGGCCGGTTCCGCCTCGAATTCGGCGCGCGGGTCACCGGCACCGCCGCCCTCTCGGCCCCCGCCCCGACGCTCAGCATCTGGCCGAACCCGGCCACCGGCACCGCCCACATCAGCGGCACCGCACCCGGCGCCCGCATCGAGCTGCACGACGCCACCGGGCGCCTGCTCCGCACCACCCTCTCCACCGATCTCGACCTGCAAGGGTTGGCGCCCGGCGTGTATGTGGTGCGGGTGGGGGCGGTCAGTCGGCGGTTGGTGGTGGAGTGATGGAAGTTGAGTGTGGTTCATCGCGGAGAATCGCGGTTCATGGCGGTTCATCGCGCGGGGCTCTGCCCCGTGCGGGCTATTCGCGGGACTCTGGCCCGCCACCCCAATCGGCGCATCTTTAAAAAACGCGTGGCCAGCTCTGTCCCAGAGATGGCGTTGATTCGCCTATTGGTGCCCTCTTGAAACCATCTCTGGGACAGAGCTGGCCACGCGCGCTAACTGGCAGGTCAAGAGACCTGCGAATAGGCGACACGGGGCTGGAGCCCCGCGTCAGGTGGGGTGTGGGTGGGTTAAATCAACCCGCGCAGGCTACAAACACCAACGGCCGCCCCTCACTGAAGAGGGACGGCCGTTGTGTGTAACAGAGATGGGGAAGGGTAAAGCGGGGATGCGGGGTTACGCGTTGGGCGCGGGCGGCGTAGGGTCTTCGTACCGCTTGGCGGTGTTGATGACTTGGCGGGCCGTCTGGTAGGCGTTGTAGAAATCGAGGTCGCGGGATTTGAAGCGCAGCATGAGCTTGTCGAGGCGGTTGCGGAAGAGGGCCATGGTCTCTTTGAAGAGGGCTTTGCGGGCTTTACGCCCGGAGGAGCCTTCAGCGATGATGGTGGCCGGGGTGCCGATTTCCGATTCGAAGAGCTTGATACTGGTGTCGAGGTTTTTCAGCTCATCGGCTTCGAGGCCTTCGGCGACCAACGCGGTTTCCTCGGCAACGCCGAGCAAGTGGAGCCGCTTGCTGATCTGGACGATATCGGCGTCGGACTTGCGGTACAGCATCTTATCGGTGTAATCCGATTCGGTGAGGAGCGCGATGTTTTTGCTGCTGTCGGCGTAGGAGTGGAGCAGCGACGCCAGATCGGCGGCGCGGGTGGCGAGGGTCTGACGGGTCGATTTCTTGACCAGGCTTACGCCTTCCGTGTCGCCATCAATCCCTTGCTGGCCAGCGGCCGACGGGGCAATCAGTTTCGTGAGCCGTTCCAGCTCGGCGTGGGCCATTACGAGGCCGGGCAGGCGCTGGTAGCTGGTGGTGTGCAAGGCGAACACGCCCTGTATTGCTTGGAACATCCGGTGCTGAGCACTCTGATTATCAGTCATAATAGACAGTTGGGGGTTGGTTTTGAAAACTTTGCCCGAAACTACCGTCCATCTTCATCGACGAAATAATTTTTCGATGAACCCGGTAAAAAGCCCTTTCAACGGCGCTTTTTTGGGGGTGAACAGAAAAGCAAAACCGCGCGAAGGCGAGGGAAAACTGTGCGAAGGCGAGGGAAAACCGCGCGAAGCCGAGGGAAAACCACGCGAACCGTTGATTCGACCGCGTTAGCCGTTGAACGGACCGCGCGAACCCCTGATCGGACCGCGTTAGCCGTTGATCGGACCACGTTACTCGTTGATTCGACCGCGTTAGTCGTTGATCGGACCGCGTTAGCCCCTGATTCGACCACGTTAGTCGTTGATCGGACTATGCGAGCCAGAGGGCGAAATGTGTACCTGTTTTGGTGTGGGAAAGAGAAGTCCCACTCTCCAAGCCTCAGGGGGGCGGGTGAAGAATTCTATCTCTGCTTAGAGAAAACACTTTGACAATAGTACTGAGAGGCTTAAAGATATTATCAGAATTCTTCGCACACGACCCACAGCCAGCTTGGTTAACAACACTTATGATTCAAACCTTTTCATAACCAAAAAGCGAACCCTGTAATCTTCTTCCCTATACACAACTCAACTACTAGCACTATCTTGCAAGCCAATCCCCATTGAAAATCTAATGAAAAGTTTTGACAGCCGCGTTTACAACATTGCAGACTTTCTAGAGTGGCACCGAAATGGGTTACTCGAATTATCCCCAGACTTTCAACGCCGGTCGGTTTGGCTAGAGAAAGCAAAGTCTTTCTTGATTGACACTATAATAAGAGGCAAGCCTGTACCAAAAATATTAATCACTCAATCGCTAGTTGAAGCACGAACAGTAAGGGTAGTAGTGGATGGACAACAGAGACTAAGGGCCATTCTGGGCTATATCAACGGGGACTTCGCTATTTCAAAGGCACACAACAGCGAACTAGCCGGGAAAACATTCGAAACGCTGGAATTGAGCTTGAAAAAGGAATTCCTACAATACGAAGTTGGGGTTGATGTGCTTTTTGATTTGCCATACGAGGCAATTCTTGATATTTTCGCGAGATTAAACTCTTACACAGTATCTCTCAACAAGATAGAGTTGATAAATGCAAAATATTTAGGTTACTTTAAGAAAAAGGCATTTGACTACGGATACAAGTATGTGTCTTACTTCACAGAAAGTGGCGTACTTAAAAAAAATCAAGTTGCAAGAATGGCAGAATCCGAGTTATCAGCAGATTTTTTCATTGCTTTAGTTGATGGAGTGCAAACAAATAAAAATCCGGAAAAGTGGTATGCAAAATACGAAGACGACCCAGGGCCTCTTGAGAGCATAGCAGAAAGATATGACGAAATCATGTCTTACATAGGGGATATATACCCAGCATCTGACCTCAAAGACACAAATTGGTCTAGACCGCATCTCTTCTACACGTTGTTCACTTCAATCGGACACATTCTCTATGGCCTTGGTGGCCTCAACCCGGTAAACGCCAAGCTCGAGAGTAAACATGTAGGACGCATTCGATCTGTATTGGACGAGATTAGTTTTATATTTGACGAAATAAATTCAGACAAAAGCGCCAGCGAACGGCCTTTAGAGTACCGTCAATTCGTAATAGACAGCCAAAGAGCAACGACTGATACGGGCACAAGAAGGGACAGGGCAAATTTTGTTGTGTCGCAGATTACTACTTCTATTCTTTCTGCAAAATGATTCCCAGCATTCTTGCCAGCTTTCTAGACCAAATAAGGGATTTAAGAAATTTAGATTCCCAAAACCAGCTTTCTTTATCAAACGGAAACATAACCAATGGGCAATTGGCTTTGTTAACAGAGGCTGTGTTTTTTTCTGCCTTCAGGATTTATGAAAATTTTCTTCGGGACGCATTTTTAAATTATTGCTGCGGAGAAGTTAGCAGTTCAGGCATAGCAGCCCAATCCTACCTAAAACCTCGCGACACCGTTCATGCCGAGCTACTCATTCAATCTGGAATGAAATTCTTAGATTGGTCTACTCCTACTCAAATATTGGAGAGGGCTGAAAGTTATTTAGTTAATGGAGCGCCCGTGAAATTACCTATTTCCACAAAGCAACACTCGTTGTTGCTGTACAAGAGGCTCAGAAATCATATTGCACATAGATCGAAGGAGTCTCTTGAAGAATATAAAAAGGTGTTGATTCACTTCATGACCACAGTTCCGCTGACCATTCCAGACCCAGGAGTGTTCCTATTGTGGAAAAAGCCGAGCAAAAGGGATTACATACTCCTAATTGTACTTAAAGACCTTGAGGATGTAGCACGAGAGGTTTGCAAGTAGTCACACCCCAAAAGATGTGATTCTACTGCGTTCTGAGAGCCGCTAGCTTGCCGGGGCAAAGGATGCTCTTTGGCTCTCAAACTGAACGCTTACATGGATTTCGCTTGCTTCTCTTCGTTTCGGGTGCGCGCTTTGGGGGCGCTGCTGGTTTGGATGGGGTTGAATGCCCCGGCGGCGCTGGCGCAGATGACGGTTACGGGGCTTAGTCCGGCGCGGAACGCGCGGGCGGCCCGGACGACGAACGTGGCGCTTACGTTCTCGCAGAACGTGAATGCGGGGACGGCGGGCGGGGTGCGGGTGTTCAGCGCGCTTTCGGGGCGGAAGGCGGGGGCGGCGACGGCGGCGGGCACCGTGCTCACGTTCAACCCCACCGCCGATTTGCGTTTCGGCGACGACGTGATGGTGACCGTGCCGAGTACCGTGCTGAGCACCACGGGCGTGGCAGCTACCCGGCTGGTGTACCAGTTTCAGGGGGCGGCGGGCGCGGGGCCGGGCACGTTCGGCGGCAGCGGCTCGGCCTCGACGCAGGGGCGGGCGAGCATTTACGTGCTGGGCGATGTGGACGCCGACGGCGACCTCGATCTGGTGAACAACTCCGGCGGCAACCCCGGCGAGACGGGCGTGACGCTCAACAACGGCAACGGCACGTTTGCGGCGGCGCCCGCGACCACCGTGACGCTGGGGCCGAACGTGGGCGCAATCAAGCTCGGCGACGTGGACGGCGACGGCGACCTCGATCTGGTAGCGGCGGCGGGCGCGGCGGGCGGCGGAGTGGGGTTCCTGAATGTGCGGTTCAACAACGGCGCGGGGGCGTTTGGGGGGAACTCGTCGTTGCAGCTCGGCGGGCTGCCGAATGAGGTGGTGCTGGGGGATTTCGACGGCGACGGCGACCTCGATGCCGCCACGACCAGCGCCAACACGAGCAAGGTGAGTATTCGGGTGAATAACGGCTCGGGCACGTTCAGCGGGACGCAGGAAATCGGGGTGGGAGCAGGCGCGCGCGGGTTGCTGATGGGCGATATCAACGCCGACGGCGACCTCGACCTCCTCGCCCAAAACCTCACCGACAATACCGTGAGCGTGCTCAGCAACAACGGCACGGGCACGTTTACGGCGGGCGCGGCGATCAGTATTCCGACGCTCCGCAACGTGGCGCTCGGCGATGTGGACGCCGACGGCGACCTCGATCTCCTGACCGCTGACGGCACGGCGCTGAGCGTGAGCCTGCGCCGCAACAACGGCGCGGGCACGTTTGCCGCCCCCACCGCGATTGCCGTCGGCTTCCTGCCGCAGCGCCCCGCGCTGGCCGATGTGGACGGCGACGGCGACCTCGATCTGGTGGTGACCGGCGCGAGCGCCACCGGCATCCGGCTCAACAACGGCGCGGGCACGTTCAGCGGGAACCACAACACGGCGAATTTTCTGGCAACAGGGCCGCCGCGCGACGTTGACGGCGACGGCGACCTCGATTTAATGGCCCCCGACCCCGCCACGCAGGGCGGTTCCGGGCGGCTGTTCTTCCGGTTCAACCAAGCCGCCCCGACCGTCGTGAGCTTCAGCCCGACGAGCGGGCCGGTGGGCACGGTGGTCACGATTACCGGCGTCAACCTGACGGGCACCACGAGCGTGCAGTTCAGCGGAACGAGTGCGTCGAATCCGGTGAGCGCGACGTTTACGGTGGTCAATTCAACGACCATTACCGCCACCGTGCCGACGGGCGCCCAGACGGGGCCGATTACGGTGGGGTCGGCGGTGTCGAGCGGCTCATTCACGGTGATTCCGGTGCCGACGCTGACGTCGTTTACCCCACCGAGCGGGCCGGTGGGCACGCTTGTCACGATCACGGGCACCAACCTGAATGTGGTGACGACGGTGCGGTTCAACGGCACGGCGGCGGCGTTCACGGTGGTCAGCCCGACGACGATTACCGCGTTAGTGCCGCCGGGCGCTACTTCCGGCCCGATCAGCTTGCTGGCGCCGGGGAGCACAGTTACGTCGGCCACCAGCTTTATCGTGACGACGGTGACCACCACCGTTACGCTCGCCGTCGATTCGGTGTTTACTACGCCCGGCAGCACGGTGGTGGTGCCGGTGCGGGTGCGCGATTTCACGACTATCGTGGCGTTGCAGAGCACGTTGCAGTTTGACCCCGCGCTGCTCACGCTGGTGGGGGTCGAGCAGGTGAATGCGGCCCTCACGGGCCACAATCAGCACGTCACGTTCAACCCCGGCCAAGTGCGGCACCTGTGGGTGGGGGGTACGAACACCGTCGTGACCCTCGCGAACGACGCCGTGCTGTATGCGCTGCGGTTCAACGTCAGTCCGACGGCGGTGGCGGGCGCGCGGCTCAAGATTCGGTGGATGACGACCTCGCCGACCACGCCCGGCGGCGGCGGGGTGCCGGTGGAAGTCACGCGCGCCACGCTGTTACCGGCGCCCGTCAGCGCCCGCGACGGCAGCGTGCGCATCGGCACGGGCGTGAGCGTGAGCGGGTTCGTGCGAACGGGCAACAACCTCGCCGTCCCCGGCGTGAGCCTGACGCTGGCGGGCGGCGCCGCGACTCCGCCCGCCGGCGTGACGCCCGCCAACGGCGCGTTCACGCTCACGAGCGGCGTCGGCGGTTTGGCGTACGTCCTGACGCCGAGCAAAGCGAACGATGTGACCGTGACGAACGGCGTGACCGTGACCGATATCGTGCTCATTCAGCAGCACATTCTGGCGGCGCGGCTGCTGGGCGCGGCGCACAAAGTGGTGTCGGCGGACGTGAACAACGACCGCACGGTGACCGTCACGGACGTGCTGCTGGTGCAGGATTTCGTCCTCGGCAACACCAACGCCTTCACGGGCGGCGCGCTGTGGCGGTTTTTCTCCTCTGACCAGACCTTCGCGAACCCCAATCTGCCGGGCGTACTGCAAACCGGGCGCTCCTACCCCGTACTCGCGGCGGCGACGAATCAGAATTTCGTAGCCTGCAAGCTCGGCGACGTGAACGAGTCGTGGAACCCGGCGATTGCGCGGCCGGAAATCTCCAGCGGCGCCGCCGTGGGCCTGACCATCGGCACTGGTACCCCGAGCGGCTCGGCCCCCAGCGGCACCCGCATCCGCGTGCCGGTAAGCGTGGCGACGGCGAGCACGCTCCTCGGGATGCAGGGCACGCTGGAATGGGATTCCACGGCGCTCCGGCTCGTAACCGCCACGCCGGTGCGGACGGGCGTGCTGCTGAATACGGCGGCGGCGGCGAGCGGCGTGGCGTCGTTCATCTGGTCAGACCCGAGCGCGCAACCCCAAGCCCTCACCCCCGCCGATACGCTGTTTTGGCTGGAGCTGGACGTCATCGGCGCGCCCGGCACCACCGCCACCATCGCCCTCACCAGCACCCTAACGCCCGCCCTCTCCGTGGATGCCGGTTTCAACACGGCGCCACTCACGGCGAACGCGGGCACGTTCGTCATCGGCAACCCGCTGGGGTTGGCGGCAGTGTCCACCGTCAGCCCATTAACGGTTTGGCCGAACCCGGCGCACGGCACCGTGCAAATCCAAGCGCCAACGGGCACCCGTAACGTGCAGGTGCTGGATGTAACCGGGCGGGTGGTCCTCCTCCTCGAAGCGCAGGCGCCGGATGGGCGCGGGACGTTTAGTGTGGCGGGGTTGAAGCCGGGGGTTTATGTGGTTTGTGCGGGGTCTGGGCGGCGGCGGTTGGTGGTGGAGTAATTCAAGCCCATATTCAGCAGCCCCGTATGGGGCTACCTTCCGGTAGCTTCTGCATAGAAAAAAGCAGCCCGGCAGCCCCGTAGGGGCTACCCTGACGGTGCTTACCGGGCGGCTGAACGGCGAACGGGGTTAGTCCCTAGCGGGACTGCCGGTTTTTGAAAGCTGGGTTGAAGCTACCGGAAGGTAGCCCCTAGCGGGGCTGCGCGTTGAGGGCGCGGCAAGTCCTGTTCAGCCTTGATTGCCCCGAGCAGACAGGCTGAATCGCGCAGCTAAGGCGTCCCTTTTCCCCCCAAAAAAAGACCCGACTCCCTTTTCACAGAGAGCCGGGCCTTTGGAGCAAGCGCGACCGAAGCAGATTAACGGTCAATCAATGCCTGCGCTTGAAGAGGTGGGATGGGGAATGAGAAGGCGGCAGGGTGTGCGGTTTCATCGCGCAGCAGGTACGTCGTCGATTCGGGGGTGTGGCCGGGGGTGGGAAGGACGTCCATCATCACCTTGCCGACCCTGATTACCTCGTCGTGCCGGCCCGCTGACTCGATACAATAGGCGCCCTGCGCGAGGCAACCCGTATAAATCTGCTCAACTCTTCATACAGTGAGGCATCGAAGGAGAAAACGCTCCCCCGATAGCCATGTAAAGGTCCCGTAAAGCAGAACCGGGAACAGTGACTAAAGTCACTGTTCCCGGCTGATTGTCATCGTTCTTTTTTAGACGCTTTTACGACGCCTTAGCGTCGCGGTAAGCCGTAATGATGTACTGATACGGCAGCATGGCATCGTCGACGGTCTGCCGCTCGAAACCGGCGGCTTTCAGCTCGGCCTGAATCTCCGTCGGCGCGAGCTTCATCGACGCGGGCGGGCCGACGGGCAGGTCTTTTTTCTTGAAATCGATGATGACGACGCGTCCGCCCGGTTTCAGGCCCGCTTTCACCTTCCGGAAATACGCGGGGCGGTCTTCCAGATGGTGATACACATCGACGAGGAGCACCATATCGACCTCTTCGGGCGCGAGGCTCGGCGAATCAAACGGGAGCTTGCGGGTGACGAGCTTGTCATCGGTGAGAAGCTGCTGCTTTTTCCGTTCTTCGAGGAGCTTCAGGAAGCGGTCGTCGACATCGGCGCTGATCACGCGGGCGCCCATTCGCACCAGCGGAAAGCTGAAATAGCCCGTTCCGGCGCCGATATCCATCACCGTCTTACCCTTCAAAGGCCCGAACGAGCGGATAACCTGCTTCGGCTGCTGCCACGCCAAGCGGGCGGGGTCATCAAAATCAGCGACCAGCTCTTCAAACGGCCGGGCGTGCATATGCTCATTCGCCGACTCGCCGGGCTTGTGCGTAGCGGGGTCCATTACGCCGCCGGGGTGGTGCGTTTGCGGGTGGTGCGTGCCCACGGAATCAGGGGACGCCTCGCCCACTTCCGCCACGGGCGCCTCTGTGGCAGGCGCTTTGGCGTCGGTCGCTTCCCCCGTTTTCGGTTCCGAAGAACAACTTCCCAACAAGCCCACCGCCAGCATCCCGGCGATTATCGACAGTGAATAGCCTTTCATAGGCGCAAGGTCGGGTGGCGGGGCGGGATGTGCAATGGTTCGCAGCGGCGCTTGGTGATTAGGGCGGAAAACCGTGCGCGCCCCGTCGCGCCTTCGTTAGGCCACCGAAAGAGCGCGGGGCGCGGGCCGTTTCGGGTGGCGCGGCGGCACCGGCTGATACGTGCCGTCGGCGACTTGCTCAGCGATGACGGGGTCGAAATCGATGCCCCCGAACAGGTGGAGCATCAACGCCCGCGAGGCGCGGTACGAGAGCGGCGTCAGGAGCGTGATTGCCACGGTCACGGCCGTGACGTAGACCCAAACCTCGGGATTGTGGCCGAGGAAATAGGTAATAAACCCGACGATTAAAAGCGTCGCCACCGAAAAGACGAAGGAGATGTACATCGACCCGTAATAAAAACCCGGCTCCGGCTCGTAAGCGCAGCCGCAAGCAGGACACGCTGCTGGCATTTCGGCGAAATGCGTCAGCTTATGGAGCGGGGCGCTGAACATGTGGCCCTGATGGCAGCGCGGGCAACACGCTTCAACGAGCGCGCGGAACGAGGACGTGGGGTAAGTAGGCATTGATTTGAAGAGGTAAGCAGGCTGGAACCGCCCCCGTGGGCGACGGTACAAAGGTCTCTGCCTACTCTACCGCCCCGCAGGGCCGATTCAGGGGAAATACCGGACAAATCAACGCTCGGCGGAAAAACGGCCGACTGCCGGGACGCTACTTCTTTTTCCCCCGAAACTGCTCCGGCGTTTGGCCGGTGTACTTGCGGAAATACCGCGAGAAATACGATGGGTCATCGAACCCTAAATCATCGGCAATCTGCTGTACCGAGCGCGTTGAGTGTGTGAGGCGCCGTTGCGCTTCTACCACGAGCCGCCGGTGAATGAGGTCGCTGGCGGTTTGGTGGAGGTATTGGCGGCAGAGCGCGTTGAGGTGATTCGGGGTGAGGTGGAGGCGGTCGGCGTAGGCGCTTACGGTGCGCAGGGTGCGGTAATGCTGATTAATGAGCTGCTCGAACTCGCGGAGCTGGCGCTGGCCCGCGTGGCTTTCGGCGGGCTGACCGGCATCGTAACGGCGGGCGGCAACTTCAAGGAGCGCGTAGAGATAGGCGCGGAAAACGTCGGCGCGGTTCGGGTATTCGGAAGCCGCTTCATTGACCATCTGCTCCAGCAACAGGCCGAACGGCGGCTCATCAGCGGTGCTGAGCTGCAAGAGCGGGGCACGGAAATGCCCGAAAAAAGGATATTGGTAAAGCCGACGGCCGGGGTATTGATACAGATAAAATTCGGCCGTAAAAAACACCACATAACCCGTGCTGCCGGGCGCGAACGCCCAGTTGTGAATCTGGCCGGGCACGAGGCAATAAAGCTGACCGGGCGCGACGGCGTACGTCACGAAATCGACGGTATGGGTACCCGCGCCGCTGCGCACGAAAACGAGGAGGTAGAAATCGTGCCCGTGCGGCTCCTCGGCGGCGGGGAACCGCACCAGATGGTCTTCGAGGCGCTGCAAATGGAAACCGTCGGGCGAGTGGCCGCCGGGGAACGCGCCGATGGAATAAACGGGCAGGTCAGTGGTTTTCATCGACTTAATTTTTCCAGAAATTCGCGGAATTTGGGCGAATCATATTCGGCCATTCCATCCGTGCGACTCGCTAGGCGGCCTTGCGCGTCGATGATGAACGTGGTGGGGATGGCGGAGACGTTGAATTCGGCGGGTAAGCTGGCGGCTGGGGTGTACACGGGGAACGTGTAGCGCTCTTTCCGCACCACGCGGCGGGCGGCGTCGGGTTTTTGGTCGAGGGAGAGCATTACGAAGGCCACTTTGGTGTGGTCGGTTTGGTCGTAGAGCTTCTGAATACCCGGCATTTCGCCCCGGCACGGCGGGCACCAGCTTGCCCAGAGATTCAGGAACACCACTTTTCCTCGAAAATCGCGCAGGTTCGCTTCCTTCCCGTCGAGGGTGCGCAAGGGCAGGTCGGGGAGCGGTTGGCGGGCCGTGGTTGCGTCGGTGGAAGGGCGCCACAGGCCTGTGGCGAGTAGGGCGCGTTGGACGTGCCCCAGTAGCTCGGCTTTCAGCCCGGCGGGTAGCGCGACGAGCAGCACCAGCACGCCAAACGTCAGCGCCCACGACGGCAGGCGGCGCGGGGTTGAGGGTTTTTCGGAAGGAGAATCAGGAGTCATAAGCGATTGAGATGACAAAGGTGAGCGGACGCGCAACACCGAAACAGTGACCAAAGTCACCGGCCATCCGCGCCGCTACCGATACCCGCACGGCGGGCCGTAGGTTTGACCCGATGATTTCGCCGCCCGCAACTCCCGCAGCTCCCGCAACTTCTCCCCTCTCGCTCGATGCGCTGATTATCGGTCACGGCTTGGCGGGCGCCGTCCTCGCCCACACGCTCGTCGAGGCCGGTTGGAAAGTGCTCGTCGTAGACACGCCCGACCCCGATTCCGCTTCCCGCGTGGCGGCCGGGCTGGTGAACCCGCTCGCCGGGCGGCGCTTTGCGCTCACTTGGCGGGCCGAGGAGCTGCTTCCGGCGGCGGCGGCGTTTTATCAAGAAGTAGAGAAGCGCCTCGGCACGGCGCCGCTTTGGCACGGGCGGCCTATCTGGAAGCTTTTTCCATCGGTAGCCGAAGCCAACGCGGGTCTGGCGAAGGCGGAAAGCCCGTTCGTTATCGGCACCCTGCCGCCACAGGATAGTCCGGAGCTAAAGGCGCCGCTCGGTGGCCTCATCCTCGGCGGCGGCTTTTTGCTGACCGAGCCGCTCTTGGATGCGCTCCGTGCGCATCGCATCAGCAAAAATGAGTACCGGGCGGAAGCTGTGGATACAGCTAAGCTGCAACCTACTGAAACGGGCGTCGGCTACACGCTGGCCGATGGCACCACCTTGTCGGCGCGGTTTGCCATCTGCTGCCTCGGGGTGGCTGCTGCCGCAGATGCGTGGTTCGGCTGGCTCCCGTTCACGCCGAACGCCGGGGAAGTGCTGGATGTGGCGCTGCCGCCGGCCGGGCTGCCGCCGGATACTGTCCTCAACCAGAGCGTGTATGTGGTGCCGCAGCCGGGTGGGCTGGGCCATTACCGCGTCGGCGCGACGTATGACTGGCGCTCCCCGCCGCCCGCCCGTCCCACTGAAGCCGGGCGGGCCGATTTACTGGAACGCCTCGCCCGCCTCGTGCCGCCCGCGCCGACGGTGCTGGCGCATCGCGCCGCCCGACGACCAGCCGTGCAAGACCGCCGACCGCTGCTCGGGCCGCATCCGGCGCATCCGCGCGTCTGGATTTTCAACGGGTTTGGGTCGAAAGGCGTGGGGTTGGCGCCGGGGTTGGCGACCCACTTACTGGGCGTGCTGGAAGGCCGGGAAACCCTCTGGCCGGAGGTGAACTTAGCGCGGTTTGCAGCGTTGTATCCGGAGTCAGGACGTATGGCCTGACGCCCTTCGCACGTTCGTTACTCGCCCGCTGTCGGGGGCGGCCGGTTCTGTAGCTTACGTTTGCTTTCTCGCTATTTCGATTCGATGCGTATTTCGATCATTCTTCGGCGGCTGGCGCTTGCGGCAGCACTCGGTCTGGGGGCGGCGCCGGGAGCGTCGGCGCAGGTCAATCAGGAGGTATTTGGGCCGAACCGGATTCAGTACAAGCGGTTCGACTGGCTGATTTACGGCACCGCCAATTTCAACGTTTATTATTACGCCGGAGGGCAGGAAGCGGCGCGCAACGCCGCCGAGTACGCCGAGCGCGAGCTGCGCCGCGTGTCGTCGTTGATTGGCTACTACCCGTACGCCAAAACCACCATTCTCCTCTACAACTCCGTCGGCGACCTTCGCCAAAGCAACATCGGCCTCGACGACGCGCATTACCAGACGGGCGGCGAAACGTCGCTCTCGAAAAACCGCATCGAGCTGGCGTTCGACGGGCGGCAGACGCAGTTCCGGCGCGACCTCAGCTACCGCCTCACGAAACTCCTGTTGCAGGATATGCTGTACGGCGGGTCGCTCAAGGATCAGCTGCGCTCCACGTACCTGCTTCAGCTCCCGCCGTGGTTTATTGATGGCGCCGCCGCGTATGTATCAGAGGGATGGAGCGTGGAGATGGACGATAACGTGCGGTCGGCGGTGCGGCACCAGTCGCCGCGCAAGGCCGAGGCCATTCTGGCGCGCTCGCCGCGACTGGCCGGGCAGAGCGTCTGGAATTACGTGGCCGAGCGGTACGGCTACACGAGTATTCAGAACGTGCTGAACCTCACGCGCATCACCCGCGATGAGGAAATCGGGCTGGCGTCGTCGTTGAACGTGCCGCCCCGGCAATTCATGCGCGACTGGTTCAACTACTATTATCAGCAGAGCGACCAGCCGCCCGTCCCGTTCGCGGAAGTGGCCGACGAGCAGCGGCTGAAAACCAAAAACTCGCGCGGCTTCCTTTATACCGAACCCGTTTTCTCACCCGATGGGAGGTATCTGGCGTACGTCGCGAATGAGCGCGGGACTTACCGCGTGAAGGTCCGCGATATCAGCACGGGCAAGGAGCGTCAGCTTCTGCGCGGCGGCTACAAAACCCCCGACCAGCAAGTGGACGTGCGGATGCCGCTGCTCGCGTGGCGCACGGCCACGCAATTGGCGGTGGCGGAAGTGCGGCGCGGGCAGGTGGCGCTGCGACTGAAAACCGTCAGCGGTCAGCGCGGCGACGGCGAAGGCATCGTGACGCGGATTAAGCTCGCGGTGGGCCTCACGAAAGGCTCCGGCGCGCTGGCAAGCTTCGCGCAGGTGCTCGATATGAGCTACTCCACTGACGGCAAGCAGCTCGTTTTCAGTGCCGTGCGCAACGGCCAGAGCGATGTGTACGTGCTGCGCGCCGGGCAGCGCGCCGCCCAAGCGGTCACGAACGATATCTACGACGACGTGCAGCCCGTCTTCCTGCCCGATAACAACGCCATCGTTTTCTCGTCGAACCGCCCCGCCACCGATTCGCTCGGCACCGACAAAGGCACGTTCGCCCGCGTCGTTGATAATTTCGACCTCTTTCAGGCGACGCTTTCCGCTGATGGCGAAGCGGGCGGCCGGTTCCGCGCCCTCACCAACAGCATCGCCAACGAGACCCGGCCGCGCGTGCTTGCGCCCAGTCAAGTGGCGTATTTGAGCGAGGAAAGCGGCGTCCGGAGCGTGTGGCAGCTCGATTTGAGCACCCGGCAGCACCAGCCGCTCACGAGCTTCGGCGAAAATATCAAGACCTTCGACCTCAACCCCGGCACCCAAAACCTCGCCTTCGTCTTCGCCGACCAAGGGCGCGAGTTCGTCGGGTTCTACCCCAATTACCAAGCTCCCGCCGGGCTGGCGCTCGCCAAAACTGTTCGGCAGGAAACGCTGGAAGACCGCGCCAACCGCGCCCTGCGCGCCGCTGCCCCGAAGGCCGCGCCACCCGTAGCCGCCGCCGCCGATTCGGTGACCCGTCGCGCCGCGGCCGCCAAGCCCGCGCCCACCGCCGCCGATTCAGCCGCACGCGCCAAGGCGCCGGTCGCGGGCATCAATACCAATGATTATCAGTTTGATTCGGAAGCGCCCAAGCCCCGGCGGCGCGCCAAAGCGCCGGTGGGTTTCGTGCCGCCGCCGCTCACGAACCCCACGGTGGCTGGGCCGGTGCCGTACGATATCCGTTTCGGCACCACCGACGTCGTGACGAGCCTTTACGCCGACCCGCTCCTCGGCACCGGGCTGGTGGGGGAAGTGCGGATGGGCGATATCCTCGAAAACCACCGCATCCGCGCGGGCGCCTTCACGCTGACCGATTTCCGCACGAATAATCTGTACGGCGAGTACTCGTATCTGGCGCGGCGCTACGATATGAAGCTCGCGTATCAGAAGTCGAGCTACTTTTTCAATTCCGAAGCCGGGCAGCTCCGGATTGGTCGGCACGACGTGACGGCGAGCGTCAGCTACCCGCTCACGCATTCGCTGAGCATCAAGCTGGCGGGCACGTTCCTGAACACCCGCCTGAGCGCCATCGACCTGTTCACGGCGCCCGATGTGGTCAATAATTTTGCCGGCGGCACCACCGAGGCGGTTTTCGACAACTCCATCATCACCGGGCTGAACCAGATGGAAGGCACGCGCATCAAGCTCGGCTATCTCCGCTTGCAGGCGCTCGGCGATAAGCAGGAGAATTTCGGGAAGATTTACCTCGATGCCCGGCACTACCAGAAAGTGCACCGCCAGATTGTGTGGGCGACGCGCCTGTCGTTCGGCGCGTTCACGGGGCCGTCGCCGAAGCAGTTCATCCTCGGCGGCGTCGATAACTGGCTCAACGCTAGTCGTGACCCTGACCTCACCTACTCCGCCTTCCCCGCCGACCTCTTCTACCAGCAGTTCGCGCTGCCGCTGCGCGGGTTCCAGTACGGCAGTCGGACGGGGCCGCGGCACCTCCTTTTCAACACCGAATTGCGCGTGCCGATTGTGCAGTACTTCGCGGGGAACGCGCAAATCGGCTCCGGTTTCTTCCGCAATCTCCAGCTCATCGGCTTCTTCGACGCCGGTTCCGCTTACTCTGGCGCGAACCCCTTCACGGCGAACAACTCGTTCAACACGCAAGTCATCCCCGACCCTTCGCTGAACCCGAATACCACGTCGCCGTTCCTCGCCACGGTTATCAACTACCGCAATCCGTTCCTGTACGGCTACGGCGCCGGTGCCCGCACCACGCTCCTCGGCTTCTACGTGAAGTACGATTTAGGCTGGGGAATCCAGGATGGAGTGGCGCTGCCGCCGCGCCATAATATTTCGTTGGGGTATGACTTTTAAGAGGGGCTAACTGGACATTTTTCGAACGGGGAAAAGTGGGGATGCCTGCTTTTCCCCGTTTGTTTTTGGCGGATACGGCCGGGGTTATCGCGTGGCCAGCCAACGTAGGGGCGTGGCCTTGTGCCCGCCCGCATGCGGTTATGAACGTTAACCGCAGCCGAAACCAGCCACATGCGGGCGGGCACAAGGC
>JANNMJ010000084.1:0-1893 GCA_031397815.1 Hymenobacteraceae bacterium | reverse complement strand
ACGTCGAGGGAGAAGCGCAGCGAATCGGCCAGCGGGGGCAGGAACTGGAAGGAGGCGGCTGGGGTGGAGGGCGGCAGGGCGCAGTAGTTGACGGTGGCAGCGGGGGCGGAGACGCCGGTGTAAAGGCCGCGCCACGTATCGCCATTGAAGACTGGGAAGACTGTTCCCCAACCACCGAATAGGCGTAATGTGCCAGCCGGGTCGTTGTCGAGGACTAGTTGATTTGCGCCAACCTGCTCGCCGGATTGGCTAGGCAGAGTAAATGACCATGTAACGGACGCTGTACTACCGGTGGTAGGTGGGGAAATTTCTAAAATTTTATAGGGCGCAACCTGAATTAATAAATAACGACCATTAGTAAGTTCAACTGCATCACTCAAGCGGCCTCCACTATCGTTGTCTCCAGTCGGTACCGTTAATGTATAACGCCACTGTTCCTGCCAATTGGCGTCGAGTTTAATGACTACGCCCCGTTGAGGGGTAGCAAAAGGCGGAATCGAGTTACGACCAATGATCAGCAAACCACCGTCGGTGGTGGCAATCAGGCGGTCGCCTACATCGTAGCCGGTATCCGTTAAATACACGCAGCCGAGCGAATCACCGCTGGGCGAGAGCTTGAGGAGCTTGAAATCATATCCATAATAAATGTTGACGCTACCAGTCTGCCGCCAGATATCGGTAGTCAGCCAAGCATAGGAACCGTCGGGCAAAGGGACGACTTCCGGGCCGTCGCTTTGCCGCGACGAAGTGCGTTGCCAACGAATATGCCCGGCACCGTCCAAACGTGTGACGGCTGCTCGGCCGCCCCGACCGAATTTGCTATCGGGAGCCATTACGCCGTTGGGTAAAGCCCGCAGACGCTTGTTTTCGACGCTGCTCAACTTGCCCGGCAGCCAGCGGTGCCAACGCATCTGCCCTAATGAATCGAAGCGACATACTTGGTAACGGTACTCCTGCGCGGAATCATACCCGATACCGATGCCGTAGCCTTCTCCCGGCCCAGCCAGTACGGCATTTCGGATGGCTAGAGAACGGCGAGTTGAATCATTGCGTAGGATTTCGCGCACAATGGAGCCAGCCGCATCTGTCACCAGAAAGTAAGATTGGTAGTCTTCGGCGTTGGGGGTAGGATTCTGTAAGGCCCAAGCGCCTACGCTCATAAACCGGTTTGGGCTTAGACGCAGCGTTATACCGATGGCTTCAGTCAGTTGCGGAGTACCGTAGAATCGGCTCCACTGCTGTACTAGCTGCGCCATAGCGGGATTAGGGCTAATTATGGCTCCAATAAACCCTACGCCGGCTAAAAGCCAGCGCAGGGTTTGGAGGCGAAAGAATCGCGCTTTCATAGAGACGAACAGCTGGGTCATAAAGCGGCTGAAAAGTTACTCCCCTTACCACCTCACCAGCTTCTTACTCACCGTGCTTCCATCGGGCCACGTGAGGCGCAGCAGGTACACGCCCGGCGGCTGCTGGCTCAGGTCGATTACGCGGGTTTGGGGGGATTCGGCGGGGAGCTGGCTGAGCACCCGGCCGAGGGCATCGCAGATGGTGAGGCGGGCGCCGGGCGGCGCGGCGGCGGCGTCGGCGAGGCGGAGGGTGAAGCGGCCGTCGGCGCTGGGGTTGGGGAAGACGGCGAGGGCGGCGGCGCGGGCGCGGTCTTCGGCCAGGGCGGTGAGGGGGCCGAAGGGGAACAGGTCACGCGAGGAGGCGCAGAAGAGGTTGTTGGTGACGGTGCAGCGCACGCGCACGGGGGTGCGGGAAGCGAAGCGGTGGGTGACGGAACGGCCGGAATCGGCGGGGGTGCCGTCGCCCCAGTCCCAGTCGATGCGGCTGATTTCGGCGTAGCGGGGGCCGGGGGTGGTGGCGGCCACGTCGAGGGAGAAGCGCAGCGAA